>NZ_JBICRM010000025.1:0-149387 GCF_043197025.1 Nonomuraea marmarensis | reverse complement strand
AGCCGACCCCCACCGCCCCCGGACCAGCACACCGATCACCAACATCACGATCAACAGCACCGGCCCAGCACCCACACACCAACAAACCTTGACGGCCAGGCCCGAACCTTAACTACCCGGCCTTGGGACTAGCCCCGCTCGCCGAGGTTGTCGCAGGAGGTGGCGGCCGATGCGTCGTCGGAAAACGACCGTTCTGGCCGTGGCTCTGTGCCTGGCGCTGACCGCGAGCACGCCGGCGATCGCGGACGGGAAGGTCCTGGGCGATCAGCCGTTACCCGGTTACAGCGTCGACAACCCGCCCCTGGCCCCGGTGGTCGTGAACGGGCGGCCGAGTCGCGTGCTGCAGGGGGTGCACGGCCACGCGGCGTTCGACATCGAGGTGCCCCCGCGCTGGAACGGCGGACTGGTCATGTGGGTCCACGGCTACCGGGGGAGCACGCGGGTGCTCACGGTGGACCCGCCCGGTTACGGGCTGCGTCAGCGGCTGCTGGAGCAGGGGTACGCGTGGGCCGCCTCGTCCTACTACGCCAACGACTACGACGTACGGGCCGGCGTGCTCAGCACGCGCGACCTGGTGGACCACTTCGAGCGCGCGGTCGGCGAGCCGCGCCGGATGTTCATCGCCGGAGTGTCCATGGGCGGGCACATCGCCGCGCGCTCCATCGAGCAGTACCCGGGCCTGTACGACGGCGCCCTGCCGATGTGCGGGGTGGTCGGCGACCATGAGCTGTTCGACTTCTTCCTCGACTTCCACGTCGTCGCGCAGGACCTGGCGGACCTGCCCGCGTACCCGGTCCCGGCCGACTACGCGACCGCCGTCGTGCCGAAGATCCAGGACCGGCTTGGATTGACCGGTCTGCGCCCCGGCGGCCCCGACACCACGAACGACCTGGGCAAGGAGTTCCGCGCCATCTTCGTCAACCTGACCGGCGGCGAGCGGCCCGGCGCGCAGGCCGCGTTCGCGTACTGGAAGGACTTCCTGTTCGGGCTGGCCCGGCCGCCGGCGAGCGGCACGCTGGCGCAGGAGCCGGCCAAGGTGGCGACCAATCTGTCCACCCGCTACAGCCCGGCCGCGCCCGTGGACGTCAACGCGAGCGTGCAACGGGTGGCGCCCGCCGACCCGGTGGCCCGGCGCAGCTCGCGGCTGACCGAGGTGCCGAGCGTCTCCGGGAGGATCGACGTGCCGGTGCTGACCCTGCACGACCTGGGCGACTCATTCGTGCCGTTCTCGATGGAGCAGTACTTCCGGGCCGACGTCGCCCGGCACGGCCGGTCCGGGCTCCTCGTCCAGCGGGCAATCCGCGCGGTCGAGCACTGCGAGTTCAGCCCGGCCGAGGTCGGGGCGGCCTGGGACGATCTCGTCCGCTGGGTGCGCACCGGCACGCGACCGGCCGGGGACGACGTGGTCAGCCCGGCGGCGGTGGCGGACCCGGCCTACGGGTGCCGGTTCACCGACCCGTCGGCGCGGCCCACCGGCACCCGGGCGCTGTTCGAGGCATGCCCGGCCGCCGGCGGGTGACCGTCCAGCCGATCAGCTCCCGGGCCGACCCGCGTGAGCTGCTCGTTCCGTCCGCCCCGAGCGACAGCTTGGAGTGGATCGCGGCGCAGCCGCTTTTGCTGCAGATGGCTGCGGACGGCACGGTCATCCTGGCGGACACGCGGCGGCCGGCGGACTGCGGTCCGCCTCAGGGTTCGCGGGCGCTGAGGTAGGCGTCCAGCGCGGCGGCGCCTGTGAGCATGGCGCGGCCCCGGGCGGACAGGCGGGCGTGCCAGTCGCGCAGCGTTGATTCCAGCGGTGCGACGCCTCCGGCGGAGCGGACCTGGGCGATCAGCGGGGCGATCTGCTCCAGGAGGTAGCCGCCCCGTCTGAGCTGGTGGGCCAGGCGGGCGTCGCGTACGTCGGCCGCGCTGTAGACCCGGTAGCCCGTCTGCGGGTCGCGGGGCGGCTGGACGAGGCCCGCGCGTTCCCATTTGCGCAGGGTGGCCGGGCGGATGCCGAGCCGCCTGGCCAGCGGGCCGACGAAGGTGACGCCGCGCTCCGGCGGCACGGGGGCGAGGTCGCGGAGCGCGGTTTCGACGGCCTGGAGGGTGCGGCGGTCGTCGAGGAGCTGGGCGTGGCTCTCGTCGATGAGCCGCAGCGCCTCCTCGGCCGCGCCCCGGTTGACTGCCTGCATGATCGAGGTGGCCGTCTGATGGCCGTGTCCCGGCACCAAGCCGAGGAACGCGCGCAGGGCTTGCGCGTGCAGCGGCGTGTAGGTGCGGTAGCCGTGGGCGGTGCGTTCGGCGGCGGGCAGGATGCCGGCGTCTTCGTAGTTCCTGATCGCCTGGGTGGACAGGCCGTGCTCGCGTGCCAGGTCCACTGGTCTCATGTTGAAGGTCCCGCCTGGTAAAAGCCGAGGTTCATCGGCCAAAGTTTACACCGGCGGTTCAACGATACCGTTGAAGGCATGGACATCAAGGACACAGCCCGGCCGCTCGACGGCGCGGGCGTCTCGGGATTCCTCCGGTCGCTGCCCGCCCGGCCCCTGCTGCTCGGCCTGGGCGAGGCCAGGCACTTCGTGGAGGCGCTGCACGAGCTGCGCAACAAGATCTTCCGGCATCTGGTCGAGCACGAGGGCTACCGGTCGTTCGCCATCGAGAGCGACTGCCTCATGGGCCTGCTGGTGGACGACTACGTCACGTCCGGCACGGGCACGCTCGACGACGTCATGGAACGCGGCTTCAGCCACGGCTTCGGCGCATCCCCGGGCAACCGCGAACTCGTACGCTGGATGCGCGCGTACAACGAGGAGCATGACGAAGAGCTCCGGTTCTTCGGGTTCGACGGCCCGCTGGAGTATTGGGCGGCGAGCCCGCGCCAGGCGCTCACCGCCCTCTACGCCCTCCTCGACGGCCCGCTTCCCTGCACCAGGGAGACCCTCGACGCGCTGCTCGGCCCGGACGACCGGTGGACGAACGAGGCCACGGTCATGGATCCGTCCCAGTCGATCGGGCAGTCCGCCGACGCCCAGCGGCTGCGGCTGCTCGCCGACGACCTGGTGGCGCTGCTCGACACGCAGGTGCCGCGGCTGAGCGCGAAGGACAGGGAGCGGGCGGCACTGTACGGGCGCACCGCCGTCGGCCTGCTCCGCTACCACTACTGGATGGCCGACACGTCGCCGGCGCGGATGACGCGGCTGGCGGGCCTGCGGGACGCGATGATGGCCGCCAACCTGCGCGCCGTCGCCGAGCAAGGCCCGGCCCTGGTCTTCGCCCACAACCTCCACCTGCAGCGGAACAAGAGCCTCATGCGGCTCGGCGACCAGCCGCTGGAGTGGTCGAGCGCGGGGGCGATCATCGATGCGCACCTGGGCGACCGGTACGCCTTCCTGGTCTCCGCCTTCGGCACGGTTGGCGACAACACCCCGCCCCTGGACACCGTCGAGGGCATCCTGTCCACGCTCCCGTGGGACCACTCTCTCATCGACGCCCGCCGCCTGGCCGAGGCCGTCACGAAGCCGGCCCCGCGCATCTCCCACGATTTCGCCTATTTCCCGCTGGACCCGGCCCAACTCGACACGATCGACGGCATCGTCTTCCTCAAGGACACTGTCAGGCTGGGTTGACACGCGCATGTTTGTCAATCCAGCCTGATGTCCATTCCCACCCCCTCACGGCGGGGCTGGGCGGTGTACTCGGTCGTCACGGCCGTGGTGTTCGCGCACAAGAGCAACCACCGCTACGCCGAACTCCAGCGGAACGGGAGATACCTGCCGTCCCCGCGCGGGGTAGCGGTGAACACCTCGCTGCTCGGCGAGCTGGCGGCCGACCCTGCTTGACGCGTGGTCAGCATTGGGCCGTGAGCGTTGCCTTCCAGTAGTGTTCCGAGCCGGCGGGAGAGTAGACGGTATTGGTTTCTACACAGCTCGAGCTGTAGGCCTGCATAGCCGCTACTGCGGCGGCATGGGCGTCAGAGGGCAGATACCCATACCCCACGAAGCTCTTTTCCACGCTTGAGACGGCCATGGCCTGAGAGGCCAGGAACGGAACGACGGCACTCGCTGCGACCGCGGCGAGAATGGTGCGAGCCCTTCCTTTACTCATCGCATCCTTCCCAGGGGGTGTGATTGGAGACCCATAGGACGAGAGTTCGTCACGTATGGTAAAGCCTCCTACCCGACGACCGGAAGTGGTGCGTTGGCGACGAGTCGACTTCCGGCATCCTGCACGAGGCGGGTCACGGCGCCTGCTGCGCTCCTCATCTATCGAAAAGACCCTCGGCCGTCGTCGAAGATCGTGTGCGGTGGCATCCTTGTGAGCCCTCCACTCCCCAGACCGGACCAAGTGGGATGAGCTCAATCGACCTCTTTCTGGGCCAATCCACCCTGAAGGTCAAGTGGCGACAAATCCGGCGAAAATCGTTACTCTCCCATGGCAGCCAACGATCACGGGAGTGTCATGAACATTCGCGGGAAGGCGTCGACCGCTGTGGCGGCCGGTGCACTGGTCACTATCGCTACCCTCACCGCGGGCGGATTGCCCGCGGCTGCCCAGGCCGGAGCGGCGACTGCGGCAGCTGGGGACCCGGTCACACACGAGGAGAACCCACGGGTTCCCGAGGGCGCCGCGTGGACGGAGGAGTACTTACCGACCTCGGACAACAGTGGTGTCGAACTGCACGCCGACGTGCTGCGCCCGGCACACCTGCCGGCCGAAGCGAAGACGCCGGTGATCCTCTCGGTGGGCCCCTACTTCGCGCACGCCGGGCAGACGGGTCCCGAGGGGTGGGACAGGGTCGGACCATCGGCGCGCTTCCAGGACTTCATCGACGGCGCCGGCCTGATGGCGCGCGGCTACACCTTCGTGATGGTCGACCTGCGCGGCTTCGGCGGGAGCACCGGGTGCCTGGACTGGGTCGGCCCGGGCGAGCAGGCCGACGTCCGGGCCGCCATCGAGTGGGCGGCCAGCCGGCCCTGGTCGACCGGCAAGGTCGGCATGTACGGCAAGTCGTACGACGCCGTCACCGGGTTAGTGGGCAACAACCTCAAGCTGAAAAGCCTGAAGGCGGTCGTCGCGCAAGAGCCGGTCTGGGACATGTACAACTACTTGTTCAGCAACAAAGTTCCGCGCCCCAACGTCACGGGCACGCCGGAGGCGTACAACTCGATCGCGACGCTCCCTTCGATGGCTGACGACAGCGACCGGTACAAGGCGAACGCGGCGTACGAGGCGAGCCATCCGGAGTGCCTGAGCGACAACCTCACCAACAACAACAATCCCGACCCGCGGTCGGCGTACTGGAGCGCCCGCGACCTGGCCGCCCAAGCGGCCGGCACCAGCACGCCGTTGTTCGTGACCCAGGGGTTCATCGAGCCCAACACCAAGCCTGAGGACATGGAGGTGTACCTGGACAACCATCGGGGCCGGGAACGCGGTTGGCTCGGCCAGTGGGAGCACGTACGGGGCAACGACACCGACGCCAACGGCCGGCTGTTGCAGGGTCGTGCCGGGTGGTTCGACGAGGTGATGCGGTTCTACGACCAGTACCTCCGCGGCACCGACCCATCGGTGACCGACCCGGCGTACGCCATCGAGGACAGCCTCGGCCACTGGCGCGCCCAGAAGACCTGGCCTGTGACCGCAACGTCGTACGACGCGCGGCTCTCCTCCGGCCGGTACGTCGACAACGGCGGTGCCTCGGCGGCTGCCCGCGCGGATGACGGCCGCTGGGACATGGAGAACGCGCCGCGGATCGAGCCGCTGTCCGGCACCGAGGCGAACGCGGCCAAGCGGGGCGACGCCGCCGTCACCAGTTTCTGGACCTGGTCCACGCCCGCGCCCCAGACACTCCGGATCACCGGTACGCCGAGGATCAGGCTCAACGCGAGTACGAGCGGGAATGTGATGGTTCGCCTGTGGGACGTCGCTCCGGACGGCACGGCGACGATGTTCGACGAAAACGTCGCCCTGCTGGAGAACAGAGGACCGATCTCGTTCGACCTGAAGTCGACCGACTGGACCTTCGAGCGGGGGCACCGGCTGGGGGTCCAGATCGGGACCATCGACTCCGGCCGCTGGCGGGACGTGCCCTCGGGCCACACGATCAAGGTCTCCGACGCGCGGCTGTCCCTGGACGTGCAGGCCCCGAGGTTCGACGTGCCGACGCAGGGTGACCGCTCGCCGTACTTGGACCAGTACCTCGCGGCGAACACCACCACGCTCGGCAACGTCGGTCCCGGCACCTTCCCGCTGAGGGTCTCGCAGGGCTGACCAAGCGGCTGCCCGGTACCCGCCACAGCGGGTGCCGGGCACCCGGCCGACCCGGCAACGGCCCCGAAAGTCACGGACCCGCAGCCTGGTCTTCGTGGATACCTGTTGCTCCACACCACGGTGAACCGCATCTGCGACGCCAGCGATGACGTCAACGCACATCGACTCACGGCTACGACCCGACCGACGGGCAGCCAGAGGGCATCCCTGACCTGGCGGCGCGGAAGTTTCTGGTGTGAGTCGCGCGTGACCTGCCGGGATCCCGGCGGTGTCCGTGGCCTCAGCCGCCGGGCCCGGTGGGCTGGATCGGGGCGCCGTCGCCGTTCTCGGGCAGGTCGCCGCGCTCGACCGGGCTCGGCGGAGGAGCAGGCGTCCCGTCGCCGACGGCCGGCCGGGCGCCCTCCGCCGCCTGCTTCAGCACGGCCCGGTCCACCTGCCCGGCCGGACAGACCAGCCGCACGTAATGGCCGGCGCGCACCGCGACGTACTCCTGCCGGCCCTCGTACTCGGTGTACCAGCCGTCGCCGTCCCGCTCGCACGTGCCGGCACACGCGTACGGCCCCCGATCGACCCGCATCTCCACCTGCCTGCCGTCGGGCGCGGTGTAGAAGGCGCCGAACCCCTCCTCGTTGACCGCGCCCACCGACTGCTCGGCCAGCTCGTATCCGGGCAGGTCCACCACGTACATCAGGTCGGGCGCCACGCCCTGCCGGGTGGCCTGGTCGATCACGGCCTGGCTCAGCGCCGAGCCGGACCCGCAGCCGGACAGCACGAACAGCGCCAGCAACGCGAGCAACGGACGTAACGGCATCCTCCCAGTGTGGCGCGCGCAGGCGTCGTTCAGGTCACGCGCCAGATGTTGTCGGTGCGGCCTGCTTTGCTGATCGTCACAGCCGGAAAGACCGGCTCGGGAAAGGCGGCGAACATGGCGGACCAGCGGCTCCCGGCGGGGGACGAGGATCGTTTCTGAGACCTGGTGGAGGCGGCCTGGGCACCGCTCGGCCCGGAGGCCGGCCGGCCTGACCCACAGCGAAGATCGACTTCGTCGTCACAGATCGCTAAGGTGAGGCGCCCTTTTCGCTCGATCCCTGGAAGAGTCACATGCGTCGCTACCGATTAGGCATTCCCACCCTGCTCATCGCGGGCGCATACGCGATCGCAGTCGCCGTCACCGCCGTGCTCGCGCTGAGCGGCGGCGACATCGGGTTCCTGTGGCGGCTGACGCTGTTCTACGAGGCGGACGACGATGTCTCGGCCACGTGGCAGAACGTGCTCGTGCTGGTGCTGACGGGCGCGTTCTCGGCCTGGGCGCTCTGGCAGAGCCTACGCGGCCCGGTGGCGGGAGCGCGGCCCGAGATTGACCGCGGCGTGCGATGGCTACGGGTGGCGCTGTACGCGGCGGTGGGGTGGTGGCTGCTCTACGCGGTCCTGCCGGTCTGGCCCTGGTGGGCGGTGGTCATCGACTCGCTGGTGCTGGCCGCTGTCGCGGCGCTGTTCCATCCGGTGCTGCAACGCACCGTCCGCCTGGCGGACCTCGCCCGGGCCGCGGGCGTGCTGGGCCATCTCAGCGTGGCGGCCGGAGAGGTGTTCGACACGCTCGACTGGCGAGACGGGGAGTGGTCCGCCGCGATCGCGGGGTTCGGCGGCCTGGCGAGACTGTTCTGGGTGATCATGGTCTTCGTGTCCCAGCGGCGGGACGGCCGCTTCCAGCGGGCAACCGTCTGGTACGGCATCGGCTACCTGCTGCTGCCGGTCCTGCTCCTGCCGGTGAGCCTCCTGCTCAGGCTCGCCGGCGGGTTCGATGACGTCGCCGAGGAAGTCGCATATGTCCCCGACATCCTGCTGATGGTCTGGCTGGCCCGATCCGCCCACGACCTCGCCGACCCGCACGCCCGGCCGGCTCCGTCCCCGCCGCTGCTCGCCGTGCCGCCCGCGTTCGCCGTGGGGTCACGGCTTTCCGCACGGGCCGGGTTCGCCGCGTGCGCCGTGCTGCTGGTCCCTGCCGTGGTCAACCTGTTTCGCGGCCACTCGCGGTGGATCACCGCGCACGTGCCGGCCACGTGGCTGGCCAAGCGGGTGGGGGACGTCGCGGCGACGCTGTGGTGGGTCTTCGAGTCCTTCGCCGGGATCGGCGGCCTGGCCGTCGTGGTGCTGTTCGCGCTGTGCCGGGGCACCCGGCTCACCTTTCTGGCGGCCATGGGTGCGCTGCTCCTGACCGCCGCCGCGGGAACGGCCGGCCTGGTCGTCTTCCTCGACTCGTCCGGCCCGGCCATCTACCGGATCATACAGTCGTATAGCGGAGACCCCTTCGCGTCCCGGCTACCCATCTCCCCGCTGTGGTTCATCGCCGCCTGCGCCTGCTCGGCCGTGCTCCTTTGGTGGGCACACACCGTCCGCCCGCGGCTCGACGGCACGGGGCTAGGCAGGAACCGGAAGGTCGGCCGGGCAGCGCCGACGCCGTGAGGCGGCCCGTGGGGCGGTAGACGGCGGACATCACGTCGCGGTCGCCGTCGGCCCACGTCTCCGCGGTCGGCATGATCGGGTAGTAATCGAGGGCGGTCTGGCGGCCGCCCCACACCTCGTCGTAGCGCTCGCCGCAGCTGCGCCACGCGTACGCCGCAGCGCTGCCCGGTCATAGGGCCGTCGGGGCACGTTGGAGATACCAAGGCCGCAGGTTCAGATCCGGTTGCTGAGGGTGCGCAGCAGACGTCCGAACCCCCGAGTGGCAAGACGCGGCGGTGTGGCGCCGTTCATGCGCATGAGGGACTCGCTTTGCATCAACGTCCTCGGGCCGGACACCGCGAGGCTGTGCGACGCGACCGTGGAGGCCAGGGCCGCCTGCCGCCTCCGCTTGGCCGAGTACACGCCTACGACCGCAGTCGGATCGGGTACGGCGCCCAGGCAATCCACCAGCGTTGCCACGTCCTCGAGCGCCTGGTTCGTGCCCTGCGCCATGACGGGCGGCATCCCGTGCGCCGCGTCCCCGAGCAGCACGCACCGCCCGTCGCCCCAGCGGCACGGCACCTTGTGCCGGGTGTGCGGGAACAATTCGGCGTCGCCGTCCCCCAGCGACGCCAGAACCTGCTCGATCGGCGAGCCCCACCCCGCGAACCGTCGGCGCAGCATCTCCAGTGGCTTGTCCTCCGGTGGCGCGTCCGGCGACCACGGCACGTCGAAGAACCACTGCATGAGCCCGTCACCCGCACCCATGAACCCGAAGTCGCCCCGCCGGCCGACCATCATCGTCGTAGTCGACCCGGGATCGAACGGGGCCGGCGTCAGGCCCTGCCAGATCGCCGCACCGGTCAGGGCCGCCTGACCACCGCCAAGGACGAGGGCACGCACCTGCGAGTGCACACCGTCGGCTCCGACCAGGAAGTCGCCACTGTGCTCCTGACCTGTCTGCGTCCGCACCCGTACACCGTCACCGTCGGCCTGCAGTTCCGCGACCCGCGCGCCGAACTGTACGGTCCCCTCCGGCAGTCCGCTCTTCAGGAGGGTGATCAGCGACCCGCGCGGGATCACCCGCGCCGCCGACCCGAACCGTTCCGCCAGCGCTTCCAGGTCGAACTCCAGCACCTGGCGGCCACTGGCGGTCCGCAGGCACAACGTCGTCAGCCGCTGCCCCGTCCCTTCCAGGTCAACGCCCAGGTCCCCGAGGATCGCCGTACCGTTGCACCACAGGGTGATGGCCCCACCCCCGAGGCGCGGCCCCGCCGCCTGCTCCAGCACCACCACCTCGTGCCCTGCGGCGATCAATCCCCGCGCCGCCGCGAGCCCGCTGATCCCCGCCCCCACCACAAGCACCCGCACCGGCGGCCTCCCACATCAACTCTACAAGCAGTAGTACTACTCCTTATAGAGGATCGGTGGCGTCGTCCACAAGATCCCGCCGCCGTGGGCCGGTCAGCTCACCGGGATCGAGAAGGTCGGGACGTTGTAGCCGCGCACCCGCAGGTACGGCTGCTGGCCGCCGAGGTCGGCGGTCTGGTACACGGCGGTGATCGTGGTGGACTCCCCCGGCCAGAACGTGACGTAGTTGTCGGTGTAGCTCACCGGCACGACCTCGCGCCCGCCGTTGCCCGCCGTGATCTCCGGCCGGACGAAGAAGGCCAGGCCCGCGGGGTTGGCAAGGGTGATCGTGACGGTCTCCTGTGTCCCCGACACCGTGCGCGTGGCCGTGGCGGTGACGTTCGCCGTGGCCAGGCCGTTCAGCCCAGTGAGGTTGGCGTAGTTCTTCGGCGTGGACCTGTACCAGTTGCTCTTGTTGCTCAGTGTGTCGGGCGAGGTCGAGTACCAGTACACGTTGTCGCTGACCTTGGCGCCCGCCGCGTCCTTGAGCTGGAGCCTGATCAGGTACGTGCCCGACAAACCGGTCAGCGCCGGAATTGTCAGCACCTGGGTTCCGGCATTGGCCGGGGCCGTGACCGGGACCGAGGTGCTGTATTTCTGCGTGAGATCAGGAAGGTTATACACGGCGGCGGTGGCGGTGAGCCCGGAGCGGGCCGTCAGGGTGGAGTTCACCACGTGCACGTTCCTGGTGAAGTAGTCGTAGGAGATGTGCACGGGCTCGGTGGCCTTCCTGGCCCCGAAATACCCGCCGCCGGGCTTGAAGTAGTAGTCGTAGAGGTTCCAGTGCACCGACGGCCAGGCGTTGTTCAGCATCCAGAAGATCGACCCGAACGACTGCACGTGCTGCTTGGCGCTCCACGCCTCGAAGAACGAGCGCGTGTTCTCGTAGTTCTGCAGCTCCGACTTGCGCGAGTAGTCGGCCGCCGAGGTGGCGATGCCGTACCTCTTGTTGAGCCCGTCGGTGAACGGGGTGATGTTGTCGAAGACGCTGCGCGGCTTGCCCGCGTGGTAGTTGAAGGTCGCGCCGATCGGCCACTGGTCGGCGGGGGCCAGGAACCGTTCGAGGCTCTCCAGCGGCGGCGGCGACTCGGTGCCCTCCTCGCCGGTCGTGCCGAACGCGCTGCCCGCGCGCGACTGGTCCCACCACAGCACGGGGGGCTCCCAGACGTAAGGGCCGTCCATCTTCATGCCCGCATCCGGGTTCGCCCAGGTGGCGACGTTGTCGAGGGTGGGGTTCTGCCAGTGCAGCGCGGTGGCGACGTTCTTGTACGCGGCCAGGTGCGCGGCGGTGGGCGGCTGGTCGCTGCCGTAGTTCCACATGAACGTCGCGGCGTGCTGCCGCAGGGCGCGCATCTGGCTCTCGAGCGACTTCTGGGCCACCTGCTCCTGCTCGGCGGTCCAGCTGCTGTCGTTCTCCCAGGCGCTGCAGCAGACGAAGCCCGGCATGATCATGATGCCGTTCCTGTCGGCCAGGTCGTACAGCTCCTCGTTGCCCAGCGTGCCCTCCAGCCTGATCGTGTTCAGGCCCATGCCCTTGACGTAGGCGATGTGCGCGGCGTTGGTCTTGGCGTCCCAGCGCTGCATCATGTCCCACACGTAACCGCCGCCGCGCAGCAGGATGGGCTGGCCGTTGACCTTGTAGCCGGCGAACGACGTGCCGTTGACCGTGGTGCGGTAGTCGGTGAACTGGCGGATGCCGAAGTCGATCGCCTTGGTGTCGGAGGTGCCCGCGCTGACGGTGAGCCGGTAGAGCTCGGGGCTGCCGAACTGGTAGGGCCACCACAACACCGGGTTCGTCACGTGGATGGGTGCGAACGCGACTTCCTTCCGCTCGCCGGCGTTCAGCGTGACGTTCTGGGAGAAGCTGAGCGTGGTCTGGCCGGTCTTGGTGATCGTGCCGCTGACGGTGGTGGTGACCGGGGCGTTCGTGGCGTTGATCGCGTCCACGTACACGGTCAGGTCCGCGGCGGTCCCGCTCAGGGTCGTCTTCACGTACGGGTCCCGCAGCGCGACGGGACCGGTGGTGTCCAGGAACGTGCTGTTCCACAGACCCGCGTTCATGTCGGGAACCTCGGGGTTCCAGTCGACCGTGCAGGTGGACAGGTCCTTGCAGTCGTGCGCGGGCGGCGTCACCTTGATCGCCAGCGCGTTGGCCGCGCCCGGGTTGATCACGCTGGTGACGTTGTACTCGTGGTTGGCGAACGTGCCGACCGCGTTCGCGTCGAGTTGGACGCCGTTCAGCCAGATCTGCGCCCGGTAGCTGAGCCCCTTGAAGCGTAGCCAGTAGACCTGTCCGGGTGCGGACGCCGCGGCGGTGAACTCGCCGCGGAACCACCAGTCCTGACCGGTCAGGTCCGGCACGTTCTTGAGGTTCTGGCCGAAGTAGACGTTCTGGTAGACGCCACCCGCCACCAGCCCGGCCAGCACGGTCGAGGGCAACGTGACCGGCTGCCAGCCCGCGGTGCCGTACCCGACCTGGGAGATGGTGGCGCCGGTGTCCGCGAGGCCGGTGGCCGAGCGCAGCGCCCAGCCCGCCGTCAGCTCGGTCGAGCCGACGGCGGCGCCGGCGCTGCCCGTACTCACGACACCGGTCGCGAAGATCAGCAGAAGCAGGGCGAGGACACGTCGGAACATGCGGCGCTCCTAAGAACCGGCAGGCCAGGCGATCTGCGTGGAGTGGTAGTAATTGACCCCCATGACGCGCCAGCGCGGCCCCTGCGCGCCCAGGCGCTGCTTGAAAGCGGTCCAGTCATGCGTGCTGTACGGCGACCAGGCCAGCTCGGCGAGCGCCGGGAGGCGCGGGAACGCCATGTACTCGATGTCGGCCGAGGTCCTGATCGTCTCGGTCCACAGCGGCCCCTCCACGCCCATCACCTGGGATGGCGGCAGGCCGGTGAGGTAGGCGCCGGGGTCCCAGCCGTAGGCGTCCCTGACCTCGATCGTCCCGGCCCAGGTCTGGCCGAGCGGGGTGCGCCGGTTGTACTTCATGTCCAGGTAGGCGCGGCTGGCCGGGGACATGATGACCTTCCTGCCCGCCGTGGCGACCGCAGTGTTGCGCTGGGTGGTGCCCCAGTATTGGGCGATGGTGGTGGGCAGCGGGGTGGCGTTGACGACGTCGTGCCAGCCGATGACCGTCTTGCCGTGGGCGGCGGCGATGTCCTGCGCCCTGTTCATGAACGTCTTGTAGTCGGCGGGCTGCGTCGAGCTGGCCTCGTCGCCGCCGAGGTGCAGGTAGGGGCCAGGGGTGATCGCGGCGAGCTCGCCGAGTACCTGGTCGACGAACGTGTAGGTGATCTCCTTGGACGTGCACAGTGAGCTGAAGCCGACTTCCGTGCCGGTGTAGAGGGGCGGGGCGACGCCGTCGCAGTTCAGCTCGGCGTAGGAGGCGAGGGCGGCGTTGGTGTGCCCCGGCATGTCGATTTCCGGAATTATCGTGATATTGCGGGAGGTGGCGTAGGAGACGATCTCCTGGTACTGGGCCTTGGTGTAGTAGCCGCCCGGGTCGCCGCCGACGGCCGTGCTGCCGCCGTACGTGGCCAGCCGCGGCCAGGAGTCGATCACGATCCGCCAGCCCTGGTCGTCCGAGAGGTGCAGGTGCAGGTAGTTGAGCTTGTAGAGGGCGATCTGGTCGATGTACCGCTCGACGGCCGCGACGGAGAAGAAGTGCCGGGCCACGTCGAGCATCGCGCCCCGGTACGGGTAGCGCGGCTGGTCCACGATCCGCCCGCCGGGCACCGGCCACGGCCCCGGCTGCACGGTGGCGCTGTCGGCCGCGTACGGGAGCAGCTGGCGCAACGTCTGCACCCCGTTGAACAGCCCGGCCGGGCGGTTGGCCAGCACGGTGATCGCCGAGGCCGTCACGTCGAGCTGGTACGCCTCGTCGCCGCCGCTCACGCTGCCGAGCCGCAACGTGATCCCGCCGGCCGGGGGCGTGGTCACGATCGGGATCGGATAGCCGGTCGAGCGCCGCAGTTGCCGGGCGAGCTGGTCGCCGACCTCTGGCGCGTCGCTGTAGACGGCGGTGGAGGAGGTGATCTGGTACGTCACGCCCGCCGACGGGCTCGCGCTCGCGGGTGCGGGGACCACAGCGTCGAAGGCCACGACCGACGCGGCCGTGGCACTCTGCGGGACGGATACGGAGCTGGCTAAGAGGATGACCAACACAGTCAGGGTGCTGCGGATCTTCATTGCCGCCTCCTGGGGGTTGAGACCACCATACGAACGAGAGCGGTAGTAGTAAATAACCTTTCTTACCCCGCCAGGTCGTCGAAAGGGCGCTCCGCCACCAGTTCCTCGGGCACCGCGATCCCGCGCGCTCGCATCAGCGGCGCCAACTCGGCGTCCCGCGGCGCGTCGATGACCTCGGATCGCAGCGCGAGCGCGGCCACGACCAGCGCCACGATCACTCCGATCAGTTTCGGACGCTGGGACCGGCGTGGCCGGCGCCCGTCGCAACTCGGTGCCGAGGGTGATCAGGCGCAGACGCTCAGCAGGGGGTCTCGTAGAACTCCGGATACGACCCGCGCGTGCCCACCCACGTCTCATCCCCGACGCAGTTCTCGTACTTGATCCCCACCAGCGTGGTGTGGTCGGGGTCGCTGTAGTAGTACGTTTCGCAGTGGTAGTCGATCCTGCAGGCGCGGGCGTGCGCGGGCGAGCTGATGACGGTGAGGGTGCCGAGGGTGAGCAGGACGGCTAGCGATGCGCGGCGAATCATGAAGATCCTTCCTGATGTGAGGAAGCGCTACTGCCCTCGATGATCTATCGCCGAAGCGAACGGATCAATAAGGTCAATACCGGTGCTCAAAGGGTCAAAACGACTGTCAGAGCGCGGCGGTTTCTAGTCCATGCGGCTCACCGTTGCGGGTGCCGACACCGGGCGCTTGACCAGGCCGTTTGTTGCGGGACTGATCCGCGGGCGCCGATGGTGCGAATACCAGGAAACAGACCCGCACAGGATGGAAACTGGCATGGCCGCAACAGCGCGCCGCAAGGTTCGCCGTCGCATCCGCGCGGCCGTCACCGGCGCGGTCGTGTTCACGGCGCTCACGATGGGGACAGTCGGAGCTTCGGCGACGACTCCGATGGGGGCTTCGGTTGCGGGGCCGACCCGGCTCGGCGCCGGCAGCACCCCCAGCCTCATTCCCGGCGTCCGCTCTGGAGCCGGTCCGCGCTCCCCGATGCCCGGGTTCCTGCTGGACCGGGGTCGCTACACCGCGTTCGATCCGCCAGAGACCGGCGTGAACCTCTTGCCCGCAGGCGTGAACAACCGCGGCCAGATCACGGGTGAGTACCTCGGATCCAGCAACGAGTCCGGTTTCCTGCGGGACAGGCAGGGCAGGATCACCAAGATCGACCTCCCCGGCGCCACGGCAACCGAGGTCGTCAAGATCAACGATCGTGGCGTGATCGCGGGCGCCTACAGCCGGACCGTTCCGTTCCTCAGCGACCCCAACGGGAAGGCGCACGGGTTCCTGCTCGACCGCGGCAAGGTCACCAGGATCGATGTCCCCGGCGCAGTGCAGACCGAGGCGGCCGGCATCAACGACCGCCGGCAGGTGGTGGGCGTCTACACCGACGCCGGCGACACCCCTCACGGCTTCCTCTGGGGCAAGGGACGCTTCACTAACATCGACGTCCCCGGCGCCACCTACACCGAGCCCATCGGCATCAACGACCGCGGCCAAATCGTCGGCGCCTACGAGAACCCCAACACCGCGCCCAGTCCGTAACCCACTGTCACGCCGCCACGGTCGGCGGGCAGAATGTCCAGCAGCCGCGTCCGCGACGTCCTCGCCTACCTACACCACTCGGCACTGGTGTCATGCCGTTGAGCTGAGCAGTATCGCCGGCATGAGGACTAGCTGAGCGCCTGGGCCGTATGGATCAGGTGGATGTGAGTGAACGCCTGCGGGAAGTTGCCCAGCTGGCGCGCCTGGACGGGGTCGTACTCCTCGGCGAGCAGGCCCACGTCGTTGGTGAGGGCCAGCAGCCGCTCGAACAGCTCTATGGCCTCCTCCTTGCGTCCGACGAGGGCGAGCGCCTCGGCCAGCCAGAAGCTGCTGGCGAGGAAGACGCCTTCGGTTCCGGGCAGCCCGTCGATGTCGTTGCGCTCGGAGGCCGGATAGCGCAGCAGGAGGCCGTCCTTCATCAGCTCGCGTTGGACCGCGTCGATCGTGCCCATGACCCGCGGGTCCTCCGGTGGCAGGAAGCCGACGATCGGAATGAGGAGCAGCGCCGCGTCGAGCTCGCGCGAGCCGTACGACTGGGTGAACGTGCCGCGCTCGGGGTCGAAGCCCTTGTCGCAGACCTCGGCGTGGATCCGGTCGCGCATGGCCCGCCAGCGCTCGACGGGACCGGTGCGGTCGAGCTCTTCGACAGCCCGTACCAGCCGGTCGGCCGCCACCCACACCATGACCTTGGAATGGACGAAGTGCCGCCGTCTGCCGCGGACCTCCCACAGGCCCTCGTCGGGCTGGTCCCAGCTGCGCTCGATGAAGTCCATCAGCTTGCAGACGGTGGACCAGGCGTAGTCGTCGGGCGGCGGCATCCCATGCTTGCGGGCCTGGAAGAGGCAGCCGAACACCTGGCCGTAGACGTCGAGCTGGAGTTGGCTGACTGCGTCGTTGCCGATCCGCACCGGCCGGGAGCCTTCGTAGCCGGCAAGCCAGTCGATCGTCTGCTCTGGGAGGCGCCTCTCGCCTGCCACGCCGTACATGACCTGGAGATCCTCCGGGCGGCCCGCGACGGCGCGGAGCAGCCAGTCCAGCCAGGCGCCCGCCTCCGTGAGGTATCCGGCGTTGGACAGGGCATCGAGGGTCATCGCGGCGTCGCGCAGCCAGCAATATCTGTAGTCCCAGTTACGCACCCCGCCGATATGCTCGGGCAGCGAGGTGGTGGGAGCCGCCACGATGCCGCCGGTCGGGCTGTAGGTAAGTGCCTTGAGCGTGATGAGAGAGCGGACCACGGCGTCGCGCCAGGGGCCCGTGGCCTGGCAGTGGGAGACCCATTCCTCCCAGAACAGCCTGGTCTCGGTGAGCTGCTCGCTGGGCTCGATCCCGTCGGGTTCCGGCTGGTGCGAGGGCTGCCACGCGAACACGAACGCCTGGCGTTCCCCTGCGGCGATCGCGAAGGTGCCGGTGTGCCGGTATTCGTTGCCCTCCAGGTGGAGGGAAGCGTGGATCCAGACCGAGTCGGGCCCGCCGATGGCGTGGAGGTGGCCGTCGATGAGGCGGATCCAAGGCACGATCCTGCCGTAGTCAAACCGGATACTGATCTCTACGGTCATGTCCACCGTCCCGGACACGCCCTCCACGATCCGGACCAGGTCGGGGTTGGCGTGTCGGGGAGGCATGAAGTCGATGACCTTGACGGTCCCCGTGGAGGTCTCCCATACGGTCTCAAGGATCAGCGTGTCGTTGACGTACGCGCGCCGCACGGCCATCTCATGCCCGGCCGGGGCCAGCCGCCAGAACCCGTTGGACTCGTCGCCAAGGAGCTTGGCGAAACATGAGGGGGAGTCGAACCGGGGGAGACAGAGCCAGTCGATCGATCCGTCGCGACCGACGAGGGCCGCCGACCGCGTGTCCCCGATGAGGGCGTAGTCCTCGATCCGCATATCTACCATCTACCCGCCGGCAACTGCTTCACCGCAGCTCAAGAGCTGACCGGCCGCCGGCTCCGCCTCGACGGCGCCGGCCTGCTCGGGGCGGGCCTTAAGGGCTTTGGCGCTGACACAGGGTCAGGCGATCGCGGGCATGCGGTCATCTTCGGGGTCATAGGCCCGTGAAGGGGAGTGGGCTCCTTCGCCAGCAGTGCCGCCGCCCTCACGCCAAGCCTTACGCCACCGGGTCACCGACCGCTCGTGCACCCGTAACCGCGCGGCGACCGTCTTGGTCGACTCCCCGGCCTCGAACCACTCGGCCGCCTGCAGCCGTACACGCTCCCACCGCTCCTGCTCCGCCGGCGTGTACCCGCGGTCGCCTCGGCGGACTGATCCATGAGTATTCCCAGGTCGCATGATGTGACACAGGTGTCGGCACCAACGGGTCCCGTCTGTTCGCAGCGGGCCTCAATTTTCATTTTTTATGAATAGTTATTGACCAGCGTCGAGCCGGGATGCCATGGTTTGGGATGTTCTGGCCGGGCCGCTCCCCCCACCGGCCCCCTACGGAGGTCCCCCTTGAGTCACCCCAACGTGAGCCGACGCGGCTTTTTCGCCGGTGTCGGCGCCCTCGGCATCGCGACCACCCTGAGCGCCTGCGCGACGAGCACTCCGGCGAAGCCAGCCGGGGGAGGTTCCGGCTCCACGGCTCTCGCGCTGAAGTCGCGCGAGACGAGCGACAAGAGCCGCAAGGCGATGCAGGCCCTGCTGGACGAGTTCGTCAAGCAGCACCCGCAGTACAAGACGACGCTGAACACGATGGAGGCGGCGGCGTTCCAGCAGCAGATCCGCGCCGACCTCACGCTGTCGACCCCGCCCGACGTGCTCACCTGGTTCGCCGGTGAGATCGCGAGCAACTTCGCCAAGCAGGGCCTGTTGCTCGACGCCACCTCGGTCTTTCCCGCCGACGGCTACAGCGAGCAGTTCGCGAAGCTGTCCACCGACGCGACAGGCAAGAAGATCTTCGTCCCGACGAACTACTACTGGTGGGGCGTCTTCTACCGGACGTCCATGTTCGAGAAGTGGGGCGTCTCCGAGCCGAAGACCTGGGACGA
Organism: Nonomuraea marmarensis; assembly: GCF_043197025.1. Lineage (NCBI taxonomy): Bacteria > Bacillati > Actinomycetota > Actinomycetes > Streptosporangiales > Streptosporangiaceae > Nonomuraea > Nonomuraea marmarensis. The sequence goes on along the minus strand of NZ_JBICRM010000025.1, from coordinate 130,568 downwards.
GTTCGTCGCGCTGTGCAAGACCCTGCAGGGCAAGGGCGTCAGCCCGATCGCGCTGCCGCTGGCCGACTCGGCCTGGCTGACCGCGTCCTGGTTCGACTACCTCAACCTGCGCATCAACGGGGCCACGTTCCACCGGGCGCTGCTCGCCGGCCAGGAGTCCTACACCGACCCGAAGGTGGCGAAGGTCCTGGACACGTGGCGGGAGGTCCTGCCATACCTCGACCCCGCGGGCAAGGGCCTGGCCTTCCAGGAGGGCTCCGCCAAGTGGCAGCAGGGCAAGGACGCGATGTTCCTGTGCGGCCCGTTCCTCGCCGACGCGATGCCCGCGGACGTGAAGGAGGACATCAGCTTCTTCCAGTTCCCCATCATCGACAACGCCGTGCCGGTCGCCGAGGAGGCGCCGCTCGACGGCTTCATCGCCAGCGCCCACAGCGCGAACCCCGAGGGGGCGAAGGCGTTCCTGGGGTACGTGGCGACCCCCGCGGCCCAGGAGCTCTACCTGAAGATCTCCGAGAACGCGGTCCTTCCGGCTAACAGCAACGCCAAGTCGCCGCTGAGCACGCCCCTGCTGGAGAAGGGCCGGGCGCTGATCGCATCGGCGGCCGACGTGACGCAGTTCTTCAACCGCGACACCAACGACGACCAGCTCAACGTGCTCACGACGGCGCTGGTGAAGTTCATCGACAAGCCGGGCGAGGCCGCCGACATCCTCAAGCTGTGGCAGAGCGACTCGGTCAAGGCGCGCGGTAACTGACGATGGCAGCCGTTCCCACGTCCTTCCGGCGGCGGGGGTCACGCGACGCGCTCATCCTCCTCGCGTTCGTGCTCATCCCCTTCGCCCTGGAGATGTTCTGGACGTTCTGGCCTGCGCTCAACAGCGTCTACATCTCGCTGACCCGGTGGGACGGCATCTCGCCGCCCCAGTTCATCGGCCTGGACAACTACGCCAGGATGTGGTCGGACGAGACGTTCTGGCTGGCCCTGCGCAACACCGTCGTGTGGCTGGTGCTGTTCGGCGGGCTGTCGGTGCTGGGCGGGCTCGGGCTGGCGCTCCTGCTCGACAAGCCGCGCAGGGGAGTCGGGATCTACCGGGCGATCTTCTTCCTGCCGGTGGTGTTCTCGATGGTGGTCACCGCGCTGGTATGGCGGATGATCTTCCAGCCGGAGGGTGTGGTGAACGGCCTGCTCTCCGCCGTCGGGCTCGGCGACCTGGCGAGATCGTGGCTCGCCGAGCCGGAGACCGCGCTGTACGCCCTGATCGTGCCGGCGCTCTGGCGGCAGATGGGCTACATCATGGTGCTGTTCCTGGCGGGGCTGAAGACGGTCGATCCGCTGCTGCACGAGGCGGCCAAGACGGACGGCGCCACCGCGTTCCAGCGGTTCCGCCACGTCACGCTGCCGCAACTCCGCCCGGTCAGCACGGTCGTCCTCGCGGTCACCGTCATCGACGCACTGCGGTCCTTCGACATCGTCTGGGCGCTGACCAAGGGCGGGCCGTACCACTCCTCGGAGCTGCTGAGCACCTACCAGTTCTCCACCGGCGTGCTCGGCTCGCAGCTTGGGTACGGCTCCGCGCTCGCGGTGATGATCTTCATCCTGGCCGTCGGCACGATCGTCGTCTATCTCGTCCGGAGCCTTCGCGAGGAGGAGACCGCATGACAGCCGTGAACTCCCGGGTGCGGACCTGGCTGTTCCACAGCGGCATGACCGTCCTGGCCGCGCTGTGGCTGGTCCCGCTCGCGCTGGTCGTGGTCACGTCGCTGCGCACCTTCGACGACCTGGCCGCCGACGGGCTCGCCAGCGTGCCCAAGGGGCTGACCGTCGATCCGTACCGGCAGGCGCTGGCGTCCGGCGAGTGGCGCTCGATCCTGAACAGTCTGATCATCACCGTGCCCGTCGTCATCGTGACGCTGATACTCGCGTCGATGGCGGCGTACGCCCTGGCGCGGCACCGCATCCCCTTCCGCAGGACGTTGCTGCTGCTGATGCTGGCGGGCAACCTGCTGCCGGCCCAGCTGCTGCTCATCCCCGTGGTCAAGCTGAGCGAGCAGTTCGGGCTGTTCGACACCCTGCTGGGCATGATCGTGGTGCAGATCGGGGTGGGGCTCGGCTTCTACACGTTCGTGTTGCACGGCTTCATGCGGGGGATCCCGGAAGAGGTGACCCACGCGGCGAAGATCGACGGCGCCACGACGTTCGGCGTCTACCTGCGCATCGTCCTGCCGCTGACCAAGCCCGCGATGGCGGCCCTCAGCTCGCTCGCCTTCACCTGGACGTTCAACGACCTGCTGTGGTCGATCACCCTGCTGCGTGACGAGACCAAGCTGCCGGTGACCCCGGCCATCCTCGGCATGCAGGGCCAGTTCGTCTCCTCGTGGAACGTCATCGCGGCGGCGACCGTGATCGCGGCGATCCCCACGGTCGTCGTCTTCCTGCGGTTCCAGCGTTACTTCATCTCCGGCCTGCTGATCGGATCGTCCAAATGACCGACACGAAGCGGTGGGCATTGCCCGCCGCCACCACCTCTACCAGGTACGCTCGCGCCGGACGGCGGCTGGAGTGCGATGAAGGATGATTCGGCGTGATCACAGATTCCCCCTTACGAGGACGGCGAAATTGAGCGTCTACCCGGGTCGTGGCGTACATGGGCAGGTCGTCGAGGCGATCGGCCGGCGGATCGTCCATGGCCAGGAAGCCCAAGGATCGACCCTCGACGTGGACGCGCTGGAGATCACCTATGACGTGAGCAAGACCGTGGTGCGGGAGGCGCTGAAGGTTCTCGCCGCCAAGGGGCTGGTCGACGCGCGGCCCAGGCGCGGCACCTTCGTCCGGCCGCGCTCCGAGTGGAGCCTGCTCGACCCGGACCTGCTGCGCTGGCAGTTCGAGGATCCCACCGGGACCAGGCTGCTCGACGACCTCTACGAGGTGCGCATCATCGTGGAGCCCGCCGGGGCCAGGCTCGCCGCGACCCGCCGTACGGAGGAGGACGTGGAACGCCTCGCGGCCACGCTCGCCGCCGTCGAAGAGACCTCCGGCGCCAAGGAGATCATCGAGGCCGACCTCGCCTTCCACCGGCAGCTCCTGGAGGCGTCGCACAACGAGCTGCTGATCCGGATGGAGTACATCATCGAGACCGGGCTGCGCGCCCGTGACCTGCTCGTCCACGCCGAGGGCCACCAGGACGACTTCCTGCCGCCCCATCAGGCGGTGCTCGACGCCGTGCGCGCGTCCGACACCGACGGGGCCGAGCGCGCGATGCTGAACCTGCTGGAGCAGGCGGCGAAGGACGAGCAGCAGATCAAGAATCGGGGTCGTGAGTGAAGATCGTCGGGGTCGAGACGTTCCTCGTGCCGCCGCGGTGGCTGTTCTGCCGCGTGGAGACGGACGAGGGCGTGGTCGGCTGGGGTGAGCCCGTCGTGGAGGGCCGGGCCGAGGCGGTGCGCGCGGCCGTGCACATCCTGGCGGAGTACCTGGTCGGGCAGGATCCGCTGCGCATCGAGGACCACTGGCAGGTGATGGCCAACGGCGGCTTCTATCGGGGCGGCCCGGTGCTCTCCAGCGCCCTGGCGGGCCTGGACCAGGCGCTGTGGGATATCGCGGGCAAGACCTACGGCGCGCCCGTCCACGCGCTGCTCGGCGGGCCGGTCCGCGACCGGGTCCGCGTGTACGCCTGGGTGGGCGGCGACGACCCCGCCGAGCTGGCTGACAGCATCACCGAGCGGATCGAGGCCGGGTTCACCGCGGTGAAGATGAACGCGGTGGGCCGGATGGCTCCGCTGGCCACCGTGGCCGACGTCACGGCGGTCGTGGACAGGCTCGCCCTGGCCAGGGAGGTCCTCGGCCCGACTCGCGACGTCGCCGTCGACTTCCACGGCCGCGCCTCGGCGGCCGACGCCCGGCGGATCCTGCCGCTGCTCGCGCCGTACCAGCCGATGTTCGCCGAGGAGCCGATCCTGCCGGACCGGCCGCACATGCTGCGCGACGTGGTGACCGCCAGCAGTGTCCCGGTCGCCCTCGGGGAGCGCCTCTACTCGCGGTGGGACTTCCGGCCCGCGCTCGAGGCCGGGGTGGCCGTGGTGCAGCCCGACCTCTCCCACGCGGGCGGCATCTCCGAGACCCGCAGGATCGCCGCGCTCGCCGAGGTGTGGGACGCCGAGCTCGCCCCGCACTGCCCCCTCGGCCCGATCGCCCTCGCGGCCAGTCTCCAGGTCGCCTTCGCGACCCCGAACTTCCTCATCCAGGAGCACTCGATCGGCATCCACTACAACGAGGGGGCCGACCTGCTGGACTACGTGATCGACCCAGAGGTGTTCCGCTTCGTCGACGGCCACGCCGCGCGCCGCGACGCCCCCGGGCTGGGGGTGGAGATCGACGAGGCCGCGGTACGGCGGGCCGACCAGGTGGGGCACGCCTGGCGCAACCCGATCTGGCGGCACGACGACGGCGGGCTCGCCGAATGGTGACCACGACCGGAGTGCCGCTGCGGGCCGGCTTGGACCTGCTTCACGGGGGGAGATGGGTCTCCCTGTCGGGTGGCGGCCGTGAGTGGCTGTGGTCCCACTCCGACCCGTCCCGGGCGGCGGTCGCTCCCGGCTCGGCGTTCGTGTGGGCGGCCCACGCCCTGCTCGACCTCGGGGTGGACGCCCGGATCGTCGCCCAGGACGGCGTCCCGGTGCGGGTCTTCCCCGCGGGCGCGCCGTACCGGAGCGTGGGGGTCGAGCCCATGCTCGGGGCCGTGTTCGACCTCGCCGACGCGGGACCGGGCGACGCGGCCCTCGTCCCGCCCTGCGGCGAGCTGACCTGGCGGCTGGTGCTGGCCGCGGAACGGACGACCTGATGACAACCTCCAATGCCCTGGACGCTGCGCGCTTCCTCGAGACGCTGGCCGAGTGGCGCCTGCTCGCCATCGTGCGGGGCTCCGACCCCGACGCCGCCCTCCGCACCGTGATCACGCTGGCGGAGGAGGGCGTCCGGCTGATCGAGGTCTCCCTGGTGACCCCGGACGCGCCGCGGGTGATCCGCGAGGCGCGGGCGGCGCTGGGCGGCGCGGCCGATCTCGGCGCCGGGACCGTGGTCACCGCCGACGACGCGCGCCGCTCGGCCGACGCGGGGGCCTCCTACCTCGTCACGCCCGCGGTGAGCGAGGCCGTACGGGCGGGGCGCGAGCTGGGCCTTCCCGTCCTCGCCGGGGCGCTCACCCCGACCGAGGTGGTGGCCGCGCTGGACGCGGGGGCCGCCGCCGTCAAGCTGTTCCCCGCGTCGCTCGGGGGTGTGCGCCACCTGCGCGCGCTTCGCGACCCGTTCCCCCACGTCCCCTTCGTGCCGGTTGGCGGCGTCGGGGTCGCGGAGGCGGTCGAGTACCTGGACGCCGGGGCCGTCGCGGTCGGCGTCGGCTCGCCCCTCGTCGGCGACGCCGCCCGAGGCGGGGACCTCGACGGGCTCAGGGAGCGGGTCAAGAGCTTCCTGGAAGCGCTGTGATCGTCCTGATCCGGTTGAACGAGGTGAGACATGAAGGTCTGGTGCCCGACCATTCCAACGGCCCGGCCTTCACAGCCGACGGCACGACCATGTACCTCGCCGACAGCGCCGAGGGGAGGATCGACCGGCACGCCGTCGACCCTCGCACCGGCGAGCTCGGCGAGCCGTCCGTGTTCGCCACGATCCCGGACGGCAGCCCGGACGGGATGACGGTGGACGAGGAGGACCATCTCTGGGTCGCGGTGTGGGGCGGCTCCGCCGTTCACCGCTACGCGCCCGATGGCCGGCTCGACCGCGTCGTCCCGCTCCCTACCCCTCAGCCGGCGAGCGTCTGCCTCGCCGGCGGCCGCCTACTCGTCACCACCGCCGCCTACGGCCTCGACCGGGTCACACCGGGCGCGGGCGCCGTCTACGCGGTGGACGGCGTCGCTCCCGGCCGCCCGGCGAACGCTTTCACACTCGGCTGACCTTCCCCCAGGAGGTGCATCCACGATGGCACGAAGATTACGCGCCCTTCTCTCGGCACTCAGCGTGACCGTGCTGACGCTTACCGTCAGCACCGCCACCGCATCGGCGGCCGAAGCCCCCGACCAAGGCGCCCCGGCGTACTACGACAGCGGGCACGCGCCCGTGCCGTACATGGGGTGGAACACCTACTACGCCGGGTTCCTCCCCTACAGCACCGATCCGGACAAGTATCTCGGCGCCCAGTCCATCAAGCGGGTGGCCCGCCACCTGGTGGACAGTGGACTGACCGCCGCCGGCTACGACATCGTCTGGCTCGACGGCGGCTGGAACCTGGCGGCGACGGAGAGCGGCGGAGACCCGGTCTCGCACTCGATGGGGCGCGACGCCCAGGGCAACCTGCGGTACGACCCGGAACGGTGGCGCTTCGACCCCGCCGAGCCGGCCGACGCCGCGACCAACGGGCTCCGCCAGCTCACCGACTACCTCCACTCGCTCGGCCTCAAGGCGGGCATCTACACCGACGCCGGGCCGGACATCCCGACCAGTTGCGGCGTCTCCAGCGGCGGCCACTACAAGCAGGACGCCGACCAGTTCGTCGCCTGGGGCTTCGACGCCCTCAAGGTCGACTTCCTGTGCGGGGTGACCGCCGACCTCGACCCGGTCACGACCTACCGGGCGGTCAGCCAGGCCGTCGCGGGGCGGATGATCCTCAACATCTGCAACCCGGTCACCACGGACTGGGGGGACTACCCGCTGGAGCGGACGGCGATCCACTCCTACAGCTTCGGCGCGACGATCGCCGACTCCTGGCGCACAGGCACCGACAGCGCCTTCTACAACAGCGACGGCAACGAGTGGACGTACTTCAAGCGCGCGCTCGGAGTCAACTCCTACCACCCCGAGGCGAACGGCCCCGGCCACTACAACGACCCCGACTACCTGCTGCCCACCCACGGCCTGACCTTCGAGGAGGCGCGGACGCAGTTCGGCATGTGGGCGATCATGTCCGCGCCGCTCATCATCGGCACCGACGTGACCGCATTCGACGCGGCCACCACCGACCTGTTCAAGAACCCCGAGGTCATCGCGGTCGACCGTGACCCGCTGGCCATCCAGGGCGTGCGGGTGGCCGGCAGCGGGCTGGAGGTGTGGAGCAAGCGCCTGTCGGTGCGGGGCACCCGGGCCGTCGCGCTGTTCAACCAGACGGATTCGGACGCGCCGATCACGGTGAACTTCGCCGACACGGGCCTCGCGGGCACCGTCCGGGTGCGGCGGCTATGGGAGCGCCAGGACGCCGGGAGCTTCCAGACCTCCTACACGGCCACCGTGCCCAAGCACGGCGTCGTGCTGCTCAAGCTCACCGGCGCCGAGTCGGTCCTCGGCGACAACCTCGGCGGCGACGCGTCGGCCAGCCCCGCGATCGTACGGCAGGGCGCGACGCAGATCGCGTTCGTGCGGGGCGGTGACGGCGCCCTCTACCAGCAGCGGTCGTCGGACGGCGCCTGGCCGCAGCAGTGGACGAAGCTCGGCGGCCCGGTCCGCGGGACGATCCTCGGTCAGCCGGCGGCGGTCGTGACATCGGACAAGCGGCTCGACATCTTCGTCCGGGGCACCGACAACGCCATCTGGCAGCGCACCTACACCGGCAGGAAGTGGGGCCCCTGGCTGTGCCGGGGCGGCTCCGCCGCCGACGCCCCGGGCATCGCCTGGACGAGCCCGGACTCCTGGACGCTGTTCGTCACCGGCACCGAAGGCCGGGTGAAGTACCGCACCCAGAGCTCCGGCTGGAGCGACCTCGGCTCGCCGACCAACGGCGTGGTGTACGGCCGGCCGAGCGCGGTGGCCGGGCCCGGCCACCGGATCGACGTGGCCGTACGCGGCAACGACGACCACCTCTACTTCCAGACCCTGACGGGCGGGCAGTGGAGCGGGTGGCAGCTGGGTGACGGCACGATCAGCGGCAGCCCCACGCTGACCGCCACCGGCACGGGCATGTCCGTCTTCGCCCGCGCCGCCGACTACAAGCTGTGGCGCCGGGACTTCTCCGGCGGGCAGTGGGGCGGCTGGTACCAGCCGGCGAGCTGGGCGAGCGACACCTTTACGGGCGCCCTCGGCGTCGCGCCCACGCCCGACGGCAAGATCGCGGCGGTGGTGGCCGGCACCGACGGCCACGTCCACCTGGCCACGCTCTGATCCCTCCGCGTGGCCTGGCGCGCCCCGCCGTACCAGGCCACGCGGTCTCTCGCCGGACCCTCTCGTGGGCGTTACGCATTGAGCAGCCGCTCGCTCAGCTCCCAGAGTCGCTGTGCCGACTCCGGGTCGACGGCATGCGGTACGACGTCGGACGGGATGTCCTGCTCGGCACCGAAGTTGATGGGCTTCGGGGTGTCCAGCGGTGAGATGTCGTTGTCCTTCAGGTAGACACCGCCGATGTCGGCAAGCAGCGAGCTCGTCGCGGCGAACACGCTGGTGCTGGCGCCCTGCTGCGGTGTCTTCTTCTCGCGATCGGGGTCGATGATCGGCCGGCCGGAGTCGTCGATCAGTCCCATGGCCCGCAGTTCGTCCTCGGTCACCGCGAGTCCGTCCTCGGACCGCGAGGGCCCCAGGTCGGTGCCGACGACGATGCCTGGGTGCACGGCGTAGCCGCGGATTCCGTCTCCGGCCCATCGCCGATCCAGCTCGACGGCGAACAGGACGTTGGCGGTCTTCGACTGGCCGTAGGCGAGCATGCCGTCGTAGCCGACGGTGAAGTGCGGGTCGTCCCAGCGGATGTCGGAGAGCCGGTGGCCACCAGACGTCACGTTGACGACTCGGGCGCCGTGAGCAGCGCGCAGTGCGGGCGCTTCCGCCGGTGGGGCACGTCCGGGCATCGGCCGCCGCGGCGACCAACCTGCGCCGCAGTCTCGACCGGCTGGTCGATGAGGTGACCGGTAACCGGATCGGCTCGGCGTTCGCGATTCGGCAGTACGGCCAGCTCCTGCTGCTCGAGGTGCTGCGCGCCTACGTCGACCAGGCCGAGCTACCCCCGGGTTGGCTACGGGTGCTGACCGACGAACGGTTGCGTCCGGCGCTCAACCTCATGCATGCCGAACCCGGAAAGCCTTGGCGGTTGGAGGAATTGGCGCGGGCCGCGGCGATGTCGCGGACGTCGTTCGCCGAACGCTTCCGGACCATGGCGGGCGTACCGCCGCTGACCTATCTCAACCGCTGGCGGATGCTGCTGGCGCAGCGCGCTCTCCGTGACGGCGATGCACGCGTCGGGTCGCTGGCGGTCGAACTGGGCTACGCGTCGGAGAGCGCGTTCAGCACCGCGTTCAAACGGGAGGTAGGGGAGTCACCGCTGCGCTACCGACACCGGGTGCGCGATGAGTTGTCGGCCCGCGCCGAGGCAGGACGGCCTCGTCGCGCATCGGGACGCGCAGGTCGCGAACGACCACGTCCCTGGTGAGGGGTGCGGGCAAGCGCAGCATGCGCTGGACGAGGTGGCTGTTCAGGTTCATCGGGGGCGGCCTCCGGGAGTGGGTGCGAGCGTGGGGCGGCTGCGGGTCAACGCCGTGGAAAGGCGCAGCAGGCGGTCCGTCAGTTCCTCGGGGTCGAGGGGGTCGTCCCCGCCGAGCTCTCCTGCGCCGGGGGTGTGATCAACCTGCGCATCGAAACCAGCCCGCTCCGGCGGTGAGCATGCCCAACCCCAGGTCAACGCTCCAGGGGCCGACATTCCAAACGACAACCTTACCCGGCTCCTCAGCCCGCCGCCCTCTTCACGAGCTCGCCGATCCGTGTCTCGTCCTCGGCGGTCAACGTCGTCAGAGCGAAGGCGGTCGGCCACATGGTGCCGTCGTCGAGGTGCGCCTCGTCGTTGAAGCCGAACGTCGAGTACCTCGTCTTGAACTTCTGCGCGGGCTGGAAGAAGCAGACGATCTTGCCGTCCCTGGCATAGGCGGGCATTCCGTACCACAGCTTCGGCGACAGCGACGGCGCGTTGGCCTTGATGATGGCGTGGAGCCGCTCGCCGGTGGAGCGGTCCGCCTCCGACATCTCGGCGAGCTTCGCGAGCACTTCGCTCTCCCCGTCCGCCTTGGCTGAGCGCGAGCCGCGGCGGGCGGTCGCCTTCAGCTCCTGGGAGCGCTCCTTCATCGCGCCCCGTTCCTCATCGGTGAACCCCTCGTACTTCTTGTCGGTCTCGGTGGTGGTCTTGGCGGGCTGCTTGGCGGCGCTCATGACGGGCTTCCTTCCGTGTGGGTGATCCTCATGCTAAGGATCGTTTCCGGTTCGTCGGTGCGTTCTGACAGGAGTTATCCGACCATGACGCGTCAAAGCTCGCACCGTCCGTGGGACACCGTGGGACACCGGGAACGCGGCCTAGCTGCGGAAACGAGAATCCGTTCCATGGTCGCGGGCTGGGACGCTACCTACGGTGACTTGATACGCCTCACGCGCGAGCTTCTCGTCGTGCGGCCGCCCGAGCTTGCGCGCCAGTTCGATGGTGCGCTCATGCAACGCCAGCGCCTCGTCGAAACGGCCCGCCGCGCGGCACGTCTCGGCGTACGTGGGCAGGAAGTCGATCTCCAGCTGTGCCTCGGCCAGCGGTTCCAGCAGCTCGAAGGCGTGTCGATGGTGTTCGAGTGCCTCGTCGAGTGAACCCATGATGCGCAGCGCGACACCGAGATAGTTGTGACACCATGCCTTGTTGTGCTGAACCTCGGCGAGCTGCAACGCCTCATGCAGCGCTTGTAGCGACTCTGCTGGGTTGTCTGATGCCAGTGCGACACCGAGCGTGACCAGCCCAGTTATCTGGGCAGGCCCATCGGCCAGAGCGAGTGATGCGCGGGCGAGTTCGGCGGCTTCGCTGTGCCGTCCGAGGTGGAGGGTCACCCATCCGTCGAAGGCCAGCGCCTGGGACTGACCGGAGCGATGCCCGGTCTTCTCGAACAGCCTGCGCGCCAGCCGGAATTGAGCCTGTGCCGCTTCGAAGTCGCCGAGATCCCGGCGGACGAAGCCGGTGCGCAGCGCCAGCGCGCTTGCTAGCTCGTCATCGTTCAAATCGGACTGTTCGGCTAGTTCGTAGGCGGCGAGCGCCTCGGCGAGACGTCCAGCGGCAGCGCGGGCGAAACCGAGATCCACGAGCAGTGAGGCACGCTGCTGGTTGCGCCTGAGACGTTCCGCGGCGGCTGCGGCCGCTTCGAGCAGGCGTACCTGGTCGTCGGTTCCGCGATGCCGGAAGAACCAGACTCGCATGGCCTGCGGCAGCTCAGCCACCACATCGTCCGCGCCGAGCCGAACAGCGGTGTCGAAGCAGGCGATCAGGTTGGCGTACTCGGTGTCGAACCAGGCCATGGCCTTCGCCGGATCGCCCGGCACGGTCTCCTTGCGGTGCAGCAGGGGCAGCGTCCGATCGTAGGCGGTCGCCTGTTCCAGATAGTGGCTCAAGACACGGTGCACGGCGGCATCCGCCTGCGGCTCCTCATCGGCGGCGATGTCTGCCGCGTACCGCCGGATCAGGTCGTGCAGCCGGTAGCGTCCAGGGGAGGGCTCCTGGACCAGATGCGCGTCCACCAGCTCTTCCAGTACCGCATTGACGCGGTCCGGCGTCATGTCGGCAAGCGCGCCCGCCACCGGTGCGTCAAAGTCGGCGCCGGGCAGCACGCCCAGCAACCGGAACATGCGGCGCTGGACCGCGTCGAGCTGCTGTAGCGACATGCCGAACACGGAGTCGAAGCGACTGGCGTTGTCGCGCAGCCGCTCGGCCAGCACCGCCACTGTCCAACCTGGACGGTGCCGTAGCCTCGCGCCCGCCATCCGCAGCGCCAACGGAAGGCCACCGCACTGCCGCAGCACCTGGGCGACCGCCTCCTCTTCGGTCAGGTCTACCCCGGCCGCCCGGCCGAACAGCGACGCCGCCTCCGCAGGGGAGAGCGCCTCCAGGGACACGGGCGGCACCCCGCCCAGGCTCACCAGCCGATTGCGGCTGGTGACCAGCACTGCGGACTTACCCGCGCCAGGAAGGAGCGGACGCACGTGCTCCGCGTCGACCGCGTTGTCGAGCACGACGAGCGCCCGACGCCGGGACAGTTCCGACCGCCAGAGCGCCGCGCGTTCGACCGTATCGGCTGGAGGATGCGCGACACCCAGGGCGCCCAGTAGTCGGCCGAGTGCGGCCGACGGCTCCAACGGTTCCTGGCCCGGAGTGAAGCCGTGCAGGTCGAGATAGAGCCCACCGTCAGGAAAGGACGGCGCGAGCCGGTGCGCCACGTGCACGGCGAGGCTGGTCTTCCCGACGCCCGCCATGCCGTCGATCGCGACCGCGCCCGCGGTACGCAGCAGCTCCTCGACCAGCGCCGACTCCGTCTCGCGTCCGGTGAAGTCGGCGAGGTCGGCCGGAAGGTCGTTCCGGCGTGGGCTGGGTGCCGCTCCAGCCTTGGACGCCTCAGCCCACAACGCCCGCAACGGACGGGGATCGCGGGCCACGACCCGGCACAGCGCCACGACGGCTTCCCAGGGCGGCACCAGCTGGCCGGTCAGATACCGGGACAGTGAGGAGCTGCTGAGGCCCGCCTGGCGGGCGAGGGCGCGCACGCTGAGCCCGCTCGACTCCTTGATCCGGGTGAGCTGGGCGATCAGGTGCTCAGGTCCGCTCGACACCAGCACACGGTACCCGTCCCAGCCCGCGGCCACGGAACAGAGTTTCATTTCCGCAGCTAGGCCGCATCCCGGGTGTCCCACGCTGTCCCACGGACGGAGCGGATCCCGACGCTCCGGTGGTCAGATGACTCCCGTCAGAACACGACGACGAAGGAGAAAGCGATGCCGACCGAACGCATGCCGAACCCGGCGACCCTGATCCCCGAGGCGATGCAGGCGCTGATGGCCGTCAACAAGGCCATCCTGGGCGCCGGAGTGGACGCGAAGCTGCTGGCGCTGAGCCACCTGCGAGCCAGCCAGATCAACGGCTGCAGCCCCTGCGTGGCCGGGGGCGCCCAGCAGCTCCGCCACCACGGCGCCACCGACGAACAGGCCCACGCCGTCGTCGCATGGCGTGAGACGCCCTGGTTCAGCGATGCGGAACGCGCCGCGCTGGCCCTGACCGAGGCCATCACCCGGCTCGCCGACCGGCCCAACCCGGTGCCCGACGAGGTATGGGACATGGCCGCCAAACACTTCGACCAGAAGGAACTCGCCGCACTGGTACTCAACATCGCCATCACCAACGCCTTCAACCGCCTCAACGCGCCGACCCGCCAGCAGGCGGGCGGCAAGTGGTAAGCGTGTCGCGCTGACAGAACAGGTGGGGGCCCTTGGGCGGGCTCCCACCGATCGAGGCATCGCCGCCGTCGGCTCACGACGATGGCGCGGCGCCTTGGGACCCGCCGGCCGCCTACTCGAAGAGGGACGGGTCTCCCGTGCCTCGACGAAGAATCTCGGGCTCATCCTGCGAGAAGTCGACGACGGTCGTCGGGGTGGCGCCACACTCGCCGGAGTCGATGACGGCGTCCACCACGTGGTCGAGCCTCTCCTTGATTTCCCAGCCCTGCGTCAAGGGTTCGCTCTCGTCGGGCAGCAGCAGGGTGCTCGACACCAGTGGTTCGCCGAGCTCGACCAGCAGCGCCTGTGTGACGACGTGATCAGGGATCCGGACGCCGACCGTCTTCTTCCGGGGGTGCAGCAACCGCCGAGGCAGCTCCTTGGTCGCGGGCAGGATGAATGTGTAACCGCCGGGCGTCGCCGCCTTGACCAAGCGGAACAGCGCATTGCTCACATGAACGAATTGGCCAAACTGGGCGAAGTCCCTGCAGATCAGGGTGAAGTGGTGGTCACTGCCGAGGCTGCGGATTTCCCTGATCCGGTCGATGCCCTCCTTGTTGCCCAGCCGGCACCCCAGGGCATAGCACGAGTCCGTCGGGTACGCGATCAGCCCGTCCGCCCGCAGTAACTCGACGACCTGGCTGATCAGGCGAGGCTGGGGATTGTCCGGATGCACATCAAAGTACTTGGCCACACCTTGGATCCTAGAAGCGGACACCCCTTTGCATGACACGCGATCGGGAGCTGTACGGCTCTCCGGCACCCCGGCCGCCGCCGAGAAGGTCAGCGCAGCCGTCGACACCGCCCTGTGCGCCGACCGCTGAACCTGTGGATCACAGCCGAGGAAAGTGCGGACAACTCGCGCACCAGGGTGTTGTCAGCCGATGACGACCACCTGGGCCCAGTCGGGCGGCGCGGCCGGCACGTACTCGGGATCGTCCTCGTCCCACGATCGCACCGCCCGCTCCCGGGCGAACAGCCCCACCACGGTCCGGCACGGTGGCCGCGCGGCCGGCCAGGGTGTCTGCCCGTCGGTGAGGATCACCACGACGTCCGGCCGCGGCCTTGCCCGCAGCGCCTTGGTGAAGCCCGTGCGCAGATCCGTGCCGCCACCGCCCACCAACGCGATCCCCTCGGCACGGCACAGCGGGCCCACCACCCGGGCCGCCGCGTCGCACGACAGCACGCTGACCAGGTCGCGGCGACCGCCCACGGCCCGGACGATCGCGGTGACCTCGAGAAGCGCGCTGCCCAGTTCAGCGTCACTGACCGACCCCGACGTGTCGATCACCACGGATACCCGAGGTGGCCTGCGCCGCAGGCTCGGCAGGATGACCCCGGGCAGGCCGGCGGACCGCCGCGACGGCCGGCCGTACGTGTAGTCCTCACCCACGCCCGGGCCGGAGGCCGCCGAGCGAACCGCCGCGCCGAGGAGTTCCCGCCACGGCTGCGGCGGGTGAAACGCCTCCTCCGCCCACCGCCGCCATCCCTTCGGAACGTCCCCGGGGCGGGCGGTGATGCCTTGGGCCACCCGGAACCGAACCGCGTCTTGTTCCTGTTCGCTGAGGCCGTTCGCACCGTCCGGTCCGAGGTCCCACTCCCGCTCCAGCCCGTCGGCGCCGCTGCCACAGTCCAGCCAGACCAGCCCCTGCGTGTACGGCCCGAGCCGGAACTGACGCAGGTAGTCCTCCATGAGCTCCCCCTCGGGCAGCCCGAGAAGCCCCGGTTCGACGGCGCCTTCGGGCCGGATCAACCCGTCCCCGAACACGTCGTCGTTGATCTCGCAGTCCGCCGCGATGTTCATCCGCAGCCGCTCCCCAGGTCCGGTCAGCCCTCGCTCCAACGCGACCCGGTCGCCCCGCCCGTGATGGTCGCGCAGCAGGTGGGAGACCTCATGCACCCACACCCCCGCCAGTTCCTCCACGGAAGTACGGGCGACGAACGCCGGCGAGACGTAGCACCGCCAGTGCCGGTCCACGGCCATCGTCGGCACCAGCCGTGACTCCACCGTGTGCAGCGCGAACAGCGCCGTCGCCAGGTACGGCCGCGCCCGCGCGGCGTGCAGCCGGGCGGCGAAGAGTTTGTCGAGAGCCGATGCCCCCGCTGCACCGGGCGTCATCGGCTCGACCCCGCGACGGCGGCGACCCGCGCCGCGGCCTCGTCCGCCCGCCTGCTCAAGGACACCACCCCGGCGAGCTTCTCGATCGACGCCGGTACGTCCCAATCCGCGCGGCGCAGCGCGGCGAGCGTGGTCGCGGGCACGACCACCAGGTCCGGGGCTCCGTCCTGCAACGCCCGGACCAGCAGCGTCCACGCCGCGTCCCACCGGGACTTCTCCGGCCGCTGCCGGACCGCCTCCACCACGCCGTCGAGCACGGCTTGGCGCAGGTCGCCCCGCTCGGGCAGGTCGGCCGCCGCCGGGTCGGCCAGCAGCACCTCAGGGTCCGGAAGGTCCATCCGATCGAGGAAGGCCAGCAGTTCCAGCCCAGGACCGTCGCCTACCGTGCCCCGTACCAGCATGGACAGCACATCCCGGGACGTGCCCGCCGCGGTGGCGAAGGCGGTCAGGCACAGCGCCATCTCCCAGCTGCGGGGTGAGGGCCATGGACCGCCTCGGCGGGCTCCGTTGCTCGGCAGCTGATGCACGAGGGCGGGACGGGCAGCGAGGAGTCGGCACACCACACGCCGCGCGAACGTCACGGACTCCGCCAACCGATCCGGGTCGAGCCGTGGCAGCGACGCCCGCGGCCAGGTCCCACCAAGGCCGCGCACCACGACCTCGTGGTCATGAACCCACTGCAGATGAACGAACCGGTTGGCCAGGGGCGGACTCAGCTCCCAGCCGTCGGCTGCGGAGGACCGTGGATTGGCGGCCGCCACGATCCGGACCCCGGCGGGTAGCCGCAACGCGCCGACCCGCCGCTCCAGCACGAGCCGGAGCAGAGCGGCCTGGACGGCCGGCGGCGCCGTGGACAGCTCGTCCAGGAAGAGCAACCCGCGGCCCGCCCGGACCAGGCGTACGGCCCAGTCTGGCGGGGCCATCGGGACGCCCTGCGTTGCGGGGTCGTCACCGACCACGGGCAGGCCGGAGAAGTCGGACGGCTCATGCACGCTGGCGATCACCGTGGTCAGCGGCAGGTCAAGGGTTACGGCGAGCTGCTGCAGAGCTGCGGTCTTGCCGATCCCCGGCTCTCCCCACAGCAGTACCGGCAGGTCAGCCGCCACGGCCAGGGTCAGCGCCTCCAGCTGGGGGTCCACGCGCGGCTCCGTGGCCGTGTCGTGGAGCAGGGCGAGCAGATCGGCCGCGACGTCCAGTTGGGAGGCATGCGCCGGACCGGAGAACGCGCCGCTGGCAGCGGACGAAGAGGCGGGCAGGACAGATGCGGGCATGAGATCACCTTTGAGGTCTGGTAATTGAGCCGGGCAGGGCCAGGCCAGGAACGCGGTGAGACACCGCGAGGAGAAGATGAGACCCGCAGGTCAGCGGGACTTCGCGTGGCGCGGGTGGGCACGGTTCCCGCGGGTACGGGGGCCGGGCCGGGCAGCCGGGCCCCGTCCGACCTCGGACAGCTCGGCCCGGAACAGCCCATGGGCGATCCGCCGTCGTGCCGCCGTTTCCAACTCGTCGCGTAGCGCGCCACTGGGCAGCGCCGCACCGGGTCCGAGCAGACCTTCGACGGCGGCCAGTGCACCGGCGGCGTCGCCGTGGTCCAGGCGTGCGCGTACATCGTCGAGACACCCCGGGTCGCGGTGCGCCTCGCCGATCGCCTGCAGGCAGGGCAATGGGGCGCCGGTCAGCGCGGCCAGCAACTCCTCGCGGCGGATCTCGGCCGGATCGTGATCCAGCGGTACGAGCACCCCGTCCACGAAACCGATCCGGTGCTGCGCGCCACGACACTCGACCAAGCGCGTACCGTCTCCGCTGCCAGGACTCCGTACCGCGCCTACCGGCGGATGGCCCGCTGGTGCCGCGCTGACCGGCGGATGGCCCGGCCCGAGCGCCGGCACCACGAGGGGATGCAGCCGGTCGGCCTCGATCAGCCCAGCCCGGAGCAACGCCAGGTCGGGCAGCACCCACGTCGCTGCGTCAGGCAGCACCGGAAGCGCGGACCCGCCACCCCTCGCGGAGGCCGTCGTGATCCGCACCGCCGGGCGTCCGGAGGCAGCCCCGTCCGCCGCCAGGTCCAGCACCAGCTGACGCCGCCCCCCGAGCCGCACGGCGACCGCACCACCGGCCCGCCCTTCCTCGCGGAGCAGCATCCACGCCTCGTCCGCCCACCGGTCCACGGCACAGTCGTGCCCCAGGCCCGCAGCGGAACGGCGGTCATCGGGAGTCAGGTCCGCCCCAGAGCGAACCCGCAGCTCACCGACCCTCCGCACATCCCACAGGTGGCGGTGCAGATCGAGGCGGAAACGCCGATGAGGACGGGGATGCGGATGCGACCCGATTCCGGACCGGGTCCCGTCCCACAGAGCCAGGCTGATCCGCTGACCGGCATCCGCCCAAGCCGGCGGAGTCCGGGCCACGAGGTGCACCGTGCCGCCGTCCCCGTGGTACCGGGCCAGCGAGACAGTCAAGCCCGGACGCATCAGCCCATCGGGCGCGACCCTGGGGATGTGCCAGCGCAGCAGGTCAGGAGCCAGATGCCGGAGATCGGCCCGGACGCGGGCCGCGAGCTCTCCGCCATGGGCGCGAGCCGCAGAGCGCAGATTGAGATCGACGTCCACGTGCGCCGCAGCACATGCTCCCGCCCAGTCCCCGGTGACACGGCAGGCGGTCGCAGAATCGATCATGGACGGCGGCACGGCGAACTTGCGCACGCGCAGCCAGAAGGAAAGACGGGAATCCTCGTTCGCAGTCGAGTAGTGCATCAGCACTCACCTTGTGCGAACGGAACCCCCAATCTGCTGGAGGAAGTAATCATCTTGATCAGCATACAACCCCCTGCCCTGCATCCGCCAAGTACGAACTGTCGGGTTTCGCCGTGACGCCGGGTGCGCTTGAGGCGGAGGAGCGCCGGTTTAAGAACTACTCCACCTTGAAGAACACGGCGCCCAGGCCGCTGAACACCGCGATGGACGTATGACGCGACCACAGGTTCGGGGAGACCGCAGGTCGGCGTGGTAGGGCGGGTGGGACTTGAACCCACGACCCACGGATTATGAGTGCGGACGAGCATGTTCTTGACGTGCCCGGGATCGCAGACCAGCATCACTGGGACCGGACCGGCAGTCGACGTCCGGCGCGGCACGACTCCGCTTCACCCGCTGTTCTCCTTCGAGTGCGAAGGTAACGCCGCGCACAGCGTCGGCATCGGCAAGGAAGGTGATCGCTTGTCCCAGCCCGGCACGGCCTCCGCCCTGGGGCGGACTCCCGCGTGGCGCTACGCCATCGGGATGTTCGGCACCTCGATCCCGATCAACATGATCAAGGGGTCGATGATCCTCTTCTACGTCGACATTCTTGGGCTCGACGTTCGCGCTTACGGCGTGGTCATGGTGATCTACGCGGTCATCGACGCGCTCGACAACCCGCTGCTCGGCCACCTCTCCGACCGCACCCGAAGCCGGTTCGGCCGGCGCCGCCCGTGGCTGCTCGTCGGCGCGCCGATGCTCGCGGCCTGCATGATCGCGTTCTTCTCCGCGCCGACCTCTCTGCAGGGCATCGGCCTCGTGCTCTGGTTCGCGGTGTTCGCGATCCTCTGCGAGGCCTTCGACTCGATGCTCAACGCCAACTACGGCGCGTTGCTCCCCGAGCTGTACCCGCAGGAGCGCGACCGCGCCGTGGCCAACGGTCTGCGCCAGGGCTTCCAGCTCGTGGCGCTCGTGATCTCGCTCGCGGTCACCCCGTTGCTCACGACGGGTGTGTTCGGCACCGAGGAATCCACCCAAGGCTTCCAGATCACCGCGATCATCTATGGCGCGGTCGCGCTCGTCGTGATCGCGTTCATGGCGCTCGGCGCGCGCGAGAGTCCCCGCTACTCCACGCGCGAGCGGCCGCTGCTGCTGCCTAGCGTATGGTCGATCGTGCGCAACCCGACGTTCTGGACGGTCGGGCTCACCGGCGCCTGTTACGGGATAGCCATGGCGCTCGTACTCTCGGGCATCCAGCTGTACGTCCGCTACTCGCTCGGGCTCCCGGTCGGGAACGCGCTCTACCTTCAGGGCATCGTCATCCTCGTCTCGGCAGGCGGCCTGGTGGTGTGGACGCGTGTCGTCGCACGCCGCGGCGCTCTGTGGACCTGGCGGCTTGCCTTCGCGGTCCTCGCGGCCAGCTTCGCCGGCTTGTTCTTCGCCACCGACCTGGTTACCGGGATCGCCGCGGGGGTGCTCGTCGGGGCCGGGTGGTCGGGAATGCTCGCGACGAACGACCTCATCGTCGCGCGTGTGCTGGACGCCGACGCAGCGCGCAACGGGGAGCACCGCGAAGGGCTTTTCCTGTCCGCGTTCGGATTCTTCGGCCGGCTCAACGGGATCGTGACCGGACTCGCGCTCACATCGCTGGGCGTGTTCTTCGGCTACAACTCGGGCGACGACCCCGGCGCAGACCCCGGGCTCGCGTTCCGGGTGTACTTATGCGTGTACCCGTTCGTGCTGACGACGATCGGCGCGGTCGCGGCGCGACTCATCTCGGTCCCGATCGAGACGCCGCCTGAGGCGGCTGAGCCGGTCGAGCCGCCGCTCGCCGGTCCCGTGGACGAGTCCGCCGTGGAGCGCCCCCGATGACCCGTCGCGTCGTGATCACGGCCGACGATCTCGGCCGGGAACCCGGGACGACGGAGGTCATCGTCGCACTGCTTGCCGAGGGACATGTCACTGCGACGACGCTCATCTGCGTCTCGCCGGCCGCGGAGCAAGCGGCGAACCAGGTTTGGGAGCTCGGCGTCGTGCCGCGGCTGCATGTGACGCTCACGAGCGAGCGCGGGCTTCCGCGCTGGCGGCCGCTCAACGGCGCGGCGAGCCTCGTCGATCCGGACGGGACGCTCAGCGATGATCCGTTGGCTCTCGGAGCCCGCGGCGAGGCCCAGGATGTCATACGGGAGGCGGACGCGCAGCTGCACTGGATGCGCGGCCGGGGCCCCATGCCCGAGGCGGCCGACTCCCACGCCGGCACCCTCTACGGCCTGCACGGCAGATCGTGGCTGGCCGAGGCGCTTGAGTGGTGTGCGCGCCATGGCCTTGCCTTCCGGTTGCCCCGTGACCCGGAGCCGTACTTCGGGGGGTCGCTCCCGCCGCAGCTCGCGGCAGCGCACGAGCGCGCCGTCGCCCTCGCCGAGGCACTCGGCGTGTCCCTCCCGCAGACGATCGCGACCAACCGGCGCGGCGCACACGAGCTCGGCGCTTACGAGCGACTGCGGGACGATTACCTCCGCCGGCTCGCAGCCCTGCCCGAGGGGACGAGCGAGTTGTTCCTGCACCCGTCCCGGGAGGACGCGGTCACGGGACCGGACGGCATCGTGCGGACCTGGGAGGCTCGGCTGCTGCGTGACCCGGTGTGGCACAACGCCCTCGAGAGTGAGGGCGTCGAGGTCGTCGGAGGCTGGTGGACCTGACTCGGCAGGCCCGGAACCTATTGATGATCGAGTTGGGGGACCGGGCCGAAGGCCTCCGGTTCCTCATCCGCGACCGGGACGCGAAGTTCACCGCGGCGTTCGACGAGCGGACTCTTCACGACCGGCCCGGGGGCCGCTCGGCGCGTCCTCGTCTCTGGCCGAGTTGGCTGATCAACGCCGCCAGAGGCGAACATGAGGACATGCCCTGACGGACGACGTCCGGGAGATCATCGGCAGGCCGCCGTCCGGCGTCGAGGAGTTCGTCGCGGACAATCCCGAGCTGTTCGCCCGGCATCGTCAGGGTTGAGCCCGAAGTTCGCTCGGCACCGGGGCGCCGAGCGCATCCAGCAGGTCGGCCAGCATGCCGTCGAGTTCGCGTCCCACGGCGGCGATCTCGGGGTTGCCGTAGCTGCCGAAGCGGCTGCTGGGCTGGTCGACATGCAACGTCACGACGCCGGACGCGTCGGCGCAGAGCACCGTGCGCAGCGGGGCGCTCAGCATGACCGCGGGGTCGTGGTGGAACATCCGCTGCGCGACCGTGTGGTTGCCCATGAGGTACATGACGCACGGCCACTCGTCACCGGCCAGGCTCATGAGAGGCGTGATCTCGAAGCGCCAGAAGATCACGAAGCCGTGCGGCGCGTTCTCGCGGAACTGCTCGACCACCTCGTCCCACGGCGCCCGCCGCCGGACGAGGTCTCCCACGCGGTCGGAGTCCAGGGCGGGCAAGAGCGTCTCGTAGTTGCTCATCGCCTCGTCGAACGAGCCGGGCATGGGAATCAGCAGGCGCACGTTGGTGTGCGTGATGGACGTCGCCGCGTTCGGAGCTCTCATGGCAATTCCTCCCCCGGGGGACCTCGCCTCGATCCACTTCTAGTGGGCGCCGGGTTCGCCTGTCGAGGTGACACGCCCGGCGGCGGTGTCACCCCGCAACCCGGTGGCCCGAGCGGTCCCGGATCTTGAGTAGGGGCCTACTCACGCGTGAGCGGAAAATGCGGCGGACGATCCTCCGGAGGGCGAACCCCAGGAGGAGACGACCGTGGGCGTTGAACATCGAGCGAGAACCTGGAGCCGACGGCTGGCGCCGGCCGCGATCGGCGTGCTGATCGTTGTGTTGATCCCGGCCCTGGCCACGCCGGCGGCGGCCGCGGCCCCGAGCATCGGGCTGACACTCAGCATCGACTACGTCCGCCAGCTCGAGAACCCCGACGACGGCCTCTTCGGAGACGGGGGAGACGGGGACTACTACCCGAAGGTCAGGATCGGCGACGGGCCGCTCGAGGAGGGCCCGCGGATCGAGGACGACGAGTTCGAGCCCTTCGGCCTGCCCGAGTCGCCCGGCGGCTGGATCTTCATGAAGACGGACCTGCCCGGCGACCAGCCGACCGTGAACATCACCGTCAGCCTGTGGGACTGGGACAACGGCCTGCGCACCAACGACGACCGGATGGACATCAGCCCCCGGCCCCAGGACGTCGAGCTCGACCTCGTCTACGACGTCCGCTCCCGCTCCCTGTCGGGGGACGGCATCGTCCACGGCACGCCCTGTATCCATTCCAACGGCGACTTCAAGGGCCAGACCTGCGTCGAGGGCAACGGGGATCACGGCTTTCCCAAGGACAACGACGGTAGAAGGGCCAGGCTCGGCATCACCGTCTCCACCTATCTTCCCGACACCGACCAGGACGGCATCCCGGACATCGTCGAGCGTTCAGGGATACGCGACCGCAACGGCGGGGTCATCGCCGACCTGCCGGCGCTGGGCGCCGACCCGTGCCGTAAGACGATCATCCTGCAGATCGACTTCATGACCGACGACAGGCACTCCCACCGGCCCAAGGACGCCGCCATCGACCTGGTCAGGAACGCCTTCAAGAACGCGCCGGTCGCAGCGGCGAATCCGTGCCCGTACGCGGGAGCACATCCCGACGGCGTCGACTTCATCCACATCCCGGGCGTGCGACTCAACGAACAGCCGGCCATCGGGTTGGTCAACAACGACGACTTCACCGACGCGCGCACCGCCCATCTGCCCAGAGAGCTGTTCCCTTACGCGCACTACGCGATCTTCGGGCACGACCTCATCGTCACGCGTAAGAAGGGCGACACGATCACCAGCGAGCCCAGCCCGGGAACGTCGGGCGAGTGCTGCGAATTCGACAGGGACAACAACAAGGACTTCCTCGTCACTCTCGGCTCGTGGCGGACCGTCTGCGTGGCGGACTTCGGCCCCGACTACGCCGGCGACGGCGTACTCCAGACGCAGCCCGCGGGCGACGACAGGGTGGTCAACACCGCGATCCAGGTGGGCCGCGACCGCATCTGCAACACGACCAGCACGAACGTCACCGACCTGCAGGTGCTCACCCCCGGAACGGGCGACGCCGACGCCGAGGTCGGCACCGTGCAGGACCAGGCCGGCACGCTCATGCACGAACTCGGGCACGCGCTCGGGCTGGCGCACGGCGGCGACAACAGCGTCGACAACTACAAGCCCAACTACCTCAGCGTCATGAACTTCTTCTTCCAGACGGGCATCCCCAACAGCCCGCCGCCCCTGCTCGTGGACGACATGGGGACCTGGAAGATCGGCGCGACCCGCATCGGCTATTCCAGCGGAAAACTTCCCCTGCTGGTCAAGAGCTCACTCGACGAGAGCAAGGGGATAGGCGACGGCACGGACTACACCTTCTGGAAGACCGACAACCTCGCCCACCCGGCCAGCACCGTCAGGCCGTTGCGAGCGGGGCCCGGCAACGGGCCGCTCAACTGGGACGACGACGCCACCCCTGGCACCGGCGCCCCGATCATCGACCCGAACCCGGTGAGCGTGGACATCAACGGTCTCGGCGGCGACGGCAACAACACCCTCACGGATCACGACGACTGGGCGGCCGTCAGGTTCCGGGCCATCCACTCACCGGACAACAGGGGGCGAGCCTGCAGCAGCTACCCCGCGAGTGCGCCGACCTGCACCGGGGCCGGTGGCGGCCCGGCGGACGAACTCGACTTCGCCACAGTGCTCCGGCAGGAGACGGCGTTCTTCAACCAATACGATCCCGACATCGCCACCACGAAGACCGTCGACCATCCCGACGCCGATCCCGGCGACACGCTCACGTACCAGGTGAAGCTGGACAACGTCGGCACCGGCGCCGCGACGGCGATCGGCCTGACCGACACCCCGCCCAGCGGCCCGGCCCAGACCCGCTCGGTGCCCCATCTCGGTGCGGGTCTGTCGAAAACCGAGACGTTCGGCTATCTGATTCCCTGCGACACCACCAACGGGGGCGTCCTGACCAACACGGCCACGGCGACCGCCAAGGACACCGGGGGCGGACCCGAGGCGAACACGGCCGACAACACCGCGACGGCCGCGACCACCGTGCACGCCCCGAAGCTCACCCTGGCCAAGACCGCGCCGCAGACCGTCAACGCCGGCGAGGCGATGACGATCGAGCTGAAGGTCGCCAATGCGGGCAGCGGCACGGCGACTCGCGTGACCCTCACCGACACCCTCCCGCCCGAGGTCTTCTACAGCCGGGCACTCGACCAGGGCACCGGGCCGAAACCCGCGACCGTGACCACCAACCCCGACGGCACGACCACGCTCGCCTGGTCGCTCGGCTCGCTCGACGGTGGCGCGAGCTCCAGCGTCCGGTTCACCGCCCGGCCGAGCCTGCTGTTCGTCGCGGGGAACGAGCTGTCCGGCTCCGCCTCGGTCGCGTACGAGAACACGAACGGCTGCATCTACGAGCCGGCGACCGCGACGACCTCAACCCGCATCACCGAGGTCACGCCTACCAGGAACCCATGGCCGCAACTGTCCTGGCAACTGCAGCCGCAGCGGCAGAGCGCCGAACTGCTGGGCCGCGTCCAGGCCACCGACGCCCGCTTCGACGGAGCCGACGGCTCGGCCCCGGACGGCGCGCTCACCCGGGCGGAGGTGAACGCGGTCTACGCCTTGTCGATCAACCAGTCCGACCTGCTACGCGCCCAGCTCCTGACCAGCTACCTCAACCTCGCCGACCGGCGGATCAACGCGGCTACCCGGATCTTCTCGCTGGCCGCCGCCGCGCTGGAGCTACGGTCCGTGGGCGGGGCCGCCCGCCACGCGCAGGCGACCCTCCTGCTGCCCGACAACCTCGCGAACCTGCTCAGGTACGGCAAGGCGACCACCGTCCTGACCGAGATCAACCTCAACCTCAGCGAACGCTACTGACTCGTGGATCCCGGGTGGGCCGGCTCAGGAGCCGGAATAGCTTGATCGTCGCACCGGTCAGCGGAAGTCGGAGATGCGCAGCACCGCTAGCATGTCCGTCGCCCGGGAGCCGGTCGAGAAGGATGCCTCCGCGCCGACCCAGCCGCGAAAGGCTCCCGTGTCGTCGATGATCTGCATGAGCGGTTTGACGTGGGAGTTGCCGGTGTAGCAGAACTCACCGCGCTCCATCGCCAGGCAGGTGCACCAGTGCCACAGTGTGTCGCGGCGGTCGGACTTGGAGATCATCGTGAGGTAGTACTGGATGGAGCTGATGTTGGGGCGCGTTCCGCCGCCGTACTTGGGGCAGCCGCCGGACTTCTGGCACGCGCCGCGCGAGGACGGCTGCAGGTAGGTCAGGCACGAGGTGGTGGCGGCGCAGGCGCGGAAGGCGGCGTGGCCGAACGGCTGATTGCCGGAGGTGACGAGTTTGCCGCTCGCCCAGCTCGTCAGGTCCTGCCTGAGCGAGCCGGGGAACGCCTTCACCGAGCTCATCGCGCGGCGGGTGCTGGGCGCGGCGTTGCTGCCGTAGCCGTACCCGTGCGTGGCCAGCGTGCTCTGCTTGAGGTCCAGGCGGGCCAGCTTGCCGTCAGGCGAGGGCCGCACGTACCACTGCTCCGTCCACGTCTGGGCGATCTTCCATCGGATGGTGAGCACGTCGCCCGCCATGGTGTACGTCCCGGTGCGGCTTTCGTCGGGGGCGCCGGTGAAGCCCCCAGCGGTGAGCACCTCGCAGGCGCGGGGCCGCGATGCGGCACCGCCCGCCTTGGTGGTGCAGCTCGGGTCGGGGACGGTGCCGGTGCGCTGCCTGGCCTTGGGATGACGCTGCCACCACAGGTACAGGGCGGCGGTCACCGTGCCGTTCGCGGCGAAGCGGTAGCTGCCCAGGCGCACCCAGTTCTGCCGGGAGGCGGCCTTCAGATGACCCTGTGAGATGACATAGGTGGTCTTGCCGCCCGGCAGCGGCGAGGCCATACCCGCGGCGGTGGCCGGCCGGGCGGGCAGGATGGTGATGGCGAGCACGAAGGAGAGGATTGCGGCTGCGGTACGCATGAAGAGACTCCGGAAGTCTTACGGGCTTGGCCGATCGTCAACGGGCCACCGTATTAGGTCCGGACCGGATATGTCTCCGAAACCGCAGCTGTTATTAATGGTGATCTTGAGCTCGCATGGTGTGACACCTCTGGAGCATCCGTTCGCCGTGGGCACGATCACCGCGCCGCACCGCCACACGCGCGAGGACGAGCACTCCATCGTGCTCGAGGGCGAGATCGGGTTTCGGTCCGATGCCGACGAGGTCGTCCTGGGGCCCGGTGGCTACATCACCAAACCACGCGGGCAGATGCACGCCATGTGGAACGCGGGGACGGAGCCCGGCCGCATCATCGAGGTCATCACGCCGGGCGGCTTCGAGAACTACTTCCGCGAACTCAGCGACCTGATCACCTCCGTCGAACCGACAGCCGGCGTGAACCTCCGCGAGACGCCCGAATTCGCCGAACTCGCAACGCGATACGGCCTGACCTATGGCGACCCCGACTGGTTCGACGACGTCGTGGCGCGTTACGGACTGACACCACCAACCCACTAGCCCGGCTTGATTCGGCGAAGCCGGGCGCGGACGTCAGTTCGCCGGGGCGGCGGCGGGCGGCTCCTTCGCGAGGGGGAAGTGACACGACGCGTGGCGTCCGGGGGCCACCTCGCGCAGCGCCGGCCGCTCGTCGCGGCAGCGCTGCCGCGCGTACGGGCAGCGCGGGTGGAAGGGACAGCCGGACGGCTTGTCGATGGGACTGGGCACGTCGCCGGACAGCACGATCCGCTGCCGATTCGGCGTCGTGCCATCGTCGATCTCGGGCACCGCCGAGAGGAGCGCCTCCGAGTAGGGGTGGGCAGGCCCCGCGTACACGGCCTCGGCGTCCGCGATCTCAACGATCTCACCGAGGTACATCACGGCGATCCGGTCGGCGACGTGGCGCACCACGCCGAGGTCGTGCGCGATGAAGACGTACGTGAGCCCGTAGCGCTCCTGAAGGTCGGCGAAGAGGTTGAGCACCTGGGCCTGGATGGAGACGTCGAGCGCGGAGACCGGTTCGTCGGCCACGATGAGCCGCGGGTTCATGGCGAGCGCCCGGGCGATGCCGATGCGCTGGCGCTGCCCGCCGGAGAACTCGTGCGGGTAGCGGTCCACGTACGCCGACGACAACCCCACCACGTCGAAGAGCTCCTCGATGCGTCGGCGGATGGCGGAGCCTGAGCCGAAACCGTGGACGTGCAGCGGTTCGGCCACGATGTCGCCGGCCCGGCGGCGCGGGTTGAGCGACGCGTACGGGTCCTGGAAGACGAGCTGTATCTCCCGGCGCACCGGGCGCAGCCTGCGCCGCGACAGCCGGGTGATGTCGTTGCCGTCGAACTCGACCTTTCCGGCGGTGAGGTCCGTCAGCCGCACCAGGCAGCGCCCGAGGGTGGACTTGCCGCAGCCGGACTCGCCGACCAGCCCCAGGGTCTGTCCCGCCGTCACCTCCAGCGACACCCCGTCGACGGCGTGGACGACCGGACCGCCCCGCCCCCCGTGTCGCAGCGGGAAATGCTTGACCACGTCCGTGGCCCGCAGCAGCACCTCGGTCATCGCGGCTCCCGGCTCGCTCGGCGCAGTTGGTCGCGGTCGCCGGCCGGCAGCCAGCAGGCGTCGAGATGCCCCCCGGCGCCGGTCAGTCGCGGAGGCTCGTCGCAGTCGGGCAGCCGGAACGCGCACCGCGGCGCGAACGCGCACCCGGTGTGGACGTCGAACGGCGAGATGGAGGCGCCGGGAATGGCGGCCAGCCGCCGCGCCTTCGGGCCCGTCACGCGGGGCACCGAGCCCAGCAGCCCCCACGTGTACGGGTGCCGCGGGCGGCGCAGGACTTCCGTCGTGGTCCCGTGCTCGACGGCCCGGCCGCCGTACATGACGAGGACACGGTCGGACATCTCGGAGACGACGCCCATGTCGTGGGTGATGACCACGATGGCCGAGCCGTGGGTCTCGCGCAGCCGGCGCATGAGGTTGAGGATCTGCGCCTGCGTCGTGACGTCGAGCGCCGTGGTCGGCTCGTCGGCGATGAGCAGCCGGGGATTGCAGGCCAGGGCCAGCGCGATGACGGCCCGCTGGCGCATGCCGCCGGAGAACTGGTGCGGATAGTCGTCGACCCGCCGGGCCGCGTTGGCGATGCCGACCTCCTCCAGCAGCCGCACCGCCCGCTCGCGCGCCTCGTTCCTGGAGACGGCCTCGTGCGTGCGGATCTGCTCCGCGATGTGCCAGCCGATCGTGTAGACGGGGGTGAGCGCGGTCATCGGGTCCTGGAAGATCATCGCGATGTCGCGGCCGCGGATCGCGCGCAGCTGCTTGTCGCTCATGGCGAGCAGGTCCTGGCCGGCGAACGTCGCCGTGCCCGACACCTGCGCGTTCGGGTCCCTGATCAGTTTGAGCAGGCTCAGCATCGACACGCTCTTGCCCGAGCCCGACTCTCCGACGATGCCGAGCACCTGCCCGGCGTCGACCGAGAAGGACAGCCCGTCGACGGCCGTGATGACGCCCCGGCGGGTGCGGAAGCTGACCCGCAGGTCGCGAATGTCCAGCAACGGCTCAGCCACGGCGCACCCTCGGGTCGAGCCTGGCGTACAGGATGTCCACGACCGCGTTCGCCAGGACGACGAAGAACGCGGCGTAGAGGACCGTGCCCATGATCATCGGCAGGTCGATGTTCTGCAGCGCGTTATAGGTCAGCTTGCCGACTCCCGGCAGGCCGAAGACCACCTCGGTGAGCAGCGCGGCGCCGCCGACCAACGCGCCGAAGTCGAGGCCGAACAGCGAGACGATCGGGATCAGCGAGCAGCGCAGCGCGTGACGGATGAGGATCCGCCGCTCCGAGATGCCCTTGGCCCGGGCGGTGCGCACGTAGTCCTGGTCGAGGGTGGTGATGAGCTCCGAGCGCAGCAGCCTGGCGTAGATGCCCGCGTACAGCACGGCCAGCGTCAGCCAGGGGAACAGCAGGTGCAGCGCCCACTGCACCGGGTCCTGGCCGAAGGGCGTGTAGCCCAGCGGCGGTACCCAGGCGAAGAGTCCGTCGTGCAGCCGGTTCTGCGTGATGAGGTTGACCACCTCCCCGAGCCAGTACACCGGGAGGGACAGGCCGACGACTCCGGCCAGCATGATGATCGGGTCGGCGATGGTGCCTCTCAGCCGGACCGCCGTGGTGCCCATCAGCACCGCGAGCAGCATCCAGATGACGGCGGCGCCGAACACGAGCGAGAGGGTGACCGGGGCCGCCTGCAGGATCTGCGGGATCACCTTCGCGCCGCGGTTGACGAACGACTCCAGGTCGCGGCTGACGAACAGGTGCCGCATCATCTGCACGTACTGGATCGGAATCGGCTGGTCGAGCCCGAACGAGTGGCGTACCTGGGCGAGTGTCGCCGGGTCGGCGTTGCGGCCCGCGATGCGGGCCGCCGGGTCCACGCCCGGCGTGGCGAAGAAGATGAGGAACACCAGCGCGCTGATCGCGAAGAGCACGAGTACGGCGGAGCCCAGGCGGCGCAGGGAGAACGCGAGCATCTACGCACCACCGCGCAGCTTGACGCCCGGATTGAGCGCCTCGGACGTGGCGTCGCCGAAGATGTTCAGCACCACCGCGGTGAGCGCGATGAGCAGGCCGGGCGCCAGTGCCACCGCCGGGCGGGTGTACAGCAGCCCCAGGCCGTCGTTGATGATCGTGCCCCAGCTCGCGTCGGGCGGCTGTACGCCGACGGACAGGAACGACAGGGCCGACTCGGTCAACATGGACAGGGCCGTCATCAGCGGCAGGAACACGATCAGCGTCGGCAGCACGTTGGGCAGCAGGTCGCGGCGCATGATGCGCAGGTCGGAGGCGCCGACGCCGATCGCCGCCTGGATGAACTCCCGGTTGCGCAGGGATATCACCTGGCCGCGTATCGGGCGGGCCACGTAAGGAATGTAGACCACCCCGATGATGACGATGGGCACCCACAGGCTGCCCGCCGCGACGTCGATCGGCCCGATGTGCAGGCCGCTGGTCAGCAGCACCACCGACAGGCAGATCGCGAGGAGGTAGACGGGCACCGACCACAGCACGTCGAGGATGCGCGAGAGCACCGCGTCGAGCGCCCCGCCGGCGTATCCCGCGAGGACCCCGACGACGGCGGCGACGAGGCAGCACAGCACCGCCGAGCTCAGCCCGATGAGCAGGCTGTTGCGGCCGCCGTACAGCAGCCTCGCCATCACGTCGCGGCCCTGGTTGTCGGCGCCCAGGAAGTAGTGGGCCGGATCCCAGGTGGGGCCGATGGGCGTGACGCCGAGTCCCAGGCCGGCGCTGCTCGGCATGAGCACCGGTGTCGTCTTGCCGCCGACCAGGGTGGTGCCGGAGACGTTCGATCTGAACGGGTTGGCGTGCGCGACATTCCCGGCGTACACCGGGGCGAGCAGGCAGCCCACCACGATCACCAGGCAGACCACCGCGCTGGCCACGGCCGCGCGGTCGCGGACCAGCCGGCCCAGCGCGACCCGCCACGGGCCTTCGGATCCCCGGCCGGGCGGGGCGACCAGCGCTCCGCCCGGCTGCGTGACTACGGCCACCGGCTGCTCACTTCACCCAGAGCTGGCCGACCAGCATGTAGAACTGTTTGCTGAACTGGTAGTTGCCGACCCGCTTCGACACGAAGTCGATCAACTTCGGGTTGAACACCGGCACCACCGGCGACTGCTTCGAGATCGCCTGGTCGATCTGGCCCCAGAGCCGGCCGGCCTTGGCCCGGTCGGTCTGCTCGGTGGTCAGCGCCGTCTGCATCTGGGCGTCCACGTCCTTGTCGCAGAAGCCGGAGATGTTGATGCTGGAGTCGCTGCCCTCCTTGAACGACGCGCACGACAGCAGGACGTTGAGGAAGTCGGACGCCGCCGGGTAGTCCTGGTACCACGAGGTCAGGGCGAGCTGCACCTTGTTCTTGGTGTTCTGTATGTAGGTGAACTGGATGTCAGCCGACAGCGGCTTCAGCACCGCCTTGTAGCCGATCTCGTTGAGCACGCTCTGCAGGTATTCTCCCATGCTCTTGTTCACCTCGTCGTCCTGCACGACGATGCCGACCTCCTGGCCCGCGGTGCCCGACTGCTGCACCAACTGCTTGGCCTTCTCGACGTCCGGGGCGGTCCACTTGGCGCCGCCGCCCTTGGTGTAGTCACAGAAGTCGAGGTGTCCGGGGAAACCGGGCGGCAGGAAGGTGCAGGTCGACTGGGCCAGGTTCGGCCCGCCGTAGAACCGGACCATGGCGTCGCGGTCGACCGCCCAGTTGACGGCCTGCCGGGCCTGCACGTTGTCGAAGGGCGCCAGGTTGGTGTTGAGCGTGAGGTACCAGAGGGCCGTCAGCGGGCTGACGTGCGCCTGGCTCGCGTAGGTGGTGCCCATCTCGTTCAGCCGGTCGGCCGGCGGGGGGTCGAAGACCCAGTCGGCCTGGCCGTTCTCCACCGCGGTGACCGCGGCCTCCACGGTGAGGCCGAAGGAGTAGTCGATCTCGTCGGGGTAGACCTGCGGCTGCGCGTCCCGCGACCACTCCTTGAAGTTCGGGTTGCGCACCAGCTTCAGGGCGCGGTTGGGGTCGTACGAGCCGATCATGTACGGGCCCGTCGTCGGCAGCGGCGTGGTGCCGGCGTCCTTGGGCGGCGAGTCCTTGGGCAGCACGGTGGCGTGCGGCACGCCCAGCTTGTACAGGAACTCCGGGTCGGGCGCGACGAGGTGGACCGTCACCGTCCCCGCCGCCGCGTCGCCGATCACGCCCTTGTCGAGCTTGCACGACGCCGGCTTCTTGAGGCAGGCGTCGCCGCCCACGATGCCGTTGTAGAAGGTGCCGGCCGTGGGGCTGGACACCTTGAAGATGCGCTCGAAGGAGGCCACGACGTCGTCGACGGTGACCTCGTCGCCAGTGGCGAACTTGATGCCCTTGCGCAGCTTGAAGACGTAGGTCTTGCCGTCGTCGGTGACCTGGGGCATCGCCTCGGCCAGGTCGGGCACGACGGTGAACGAGTCTTGCCCGCCGACCTTCTTGAACGCCACGAGGCCGTCGTACATCGACTGGTACAGCTGCCAGTACTGCAGGGTGTAGTTCACCATCGGGTCCAGCGAGCCCGCCGCGCTCTTGGCCAGCAGCTTCAGCGTGCCGCCCTGGTGCTCGGGCTGGAAGGCCGCCGAAGCGGCGGGCTGGGTGGCGGGCTGGGTGGCGGTGGGCGTCTGGCCCGCCGGGCCGGAACAGGCGCTGAGTGCCAGCGCGGCGGCGGCCAGCGTGGCCGCGATCGCCTGGGCGCGCAAGGGGGAACGTGCCACGGACGGGCTCCCGTCAGTCGTTCTCGTCAAGAAACGCGCCGACGAGGCGGAGGTAGGACTCCTCCTCCTCGACATGCGGCATGTGGCTGGAGTTCTCGAAGATCTCCCAGCGCACATCGGGTATCCGGTCGGCGTACGGGCGCACCGTCGCCTCGGTCGCCTCGTCGTGGCGACCCGAGATCAGCAGCGTGGGCACCGCGACGCGGTCGACCCGGTCGATGATCGTCCAGTCTTTCAGCGTGCCGACCACGTGGAACTCGTTGGGGCCGTTCATGGTGTGGTAGACGGTGGGATCGGCCTCGATCGCGTCGAAGGTCGCCGTGACCTCGGGCGGGTTCGGCACGATTCTGCAGACGTGCCGCGCGTTGAAGACCGCCTCGGCGGCCTTGTAGTCGGGGTGGTCGGTGGTGCCGGCCGCCTCGTGCGTCAGCATCGTCTTCTGGACGTCGGCCGGCAGCAGTGAGCGCAGCCGGTTCGCCTCCGACAACCACAGTTCCATCGAGGCCGGCGAGTTCGCGATGACCAGCCCGCGCAGCCCCGCCGGTCGGCGTACCGCGTGCTCGGCCGCCAGCATGCCGCCCCAGGACTGGCCGAGGACGTGGTAGCGGCCGGCGATGCCCAGCGCGCCGAGCAGGTTGTCCAGCTCGTCGAGGAAGAGCTGGACCGTCCAGAAGTCGGCGCCCTTCTCGGGCAGATGCGTGGAATTGCCGATGCCGAGCTGGTCGTAGTGGACGACGGCCCGTCCGCTCGACGCGATGCCGGCGATGCTCAGCGCGTAGTTGTGCGCCGCGCCCGGGCCGCCATGCAGGACGACGAGCGGCGTCTTGGGGGACCGCAGGTCTCCAGTGACTCGGTACCAGGTCTGCCAGCCGCGGAAGTCGATGGCACCAGTCGAAGTAGGTTCTGGGATCGGCACCCTGCCTCCTTACCTTGATGCGTAGGATGTATGGATTAAAGGTCCGGCCACAAGACCTTTACCGGGTTTGTTTCACAGCGTTAACACGACGGAATCACCGGCCGCCGACTCTGATCAGTACGACCAGGGAGGACCCCTGACCGGCACATCGGATCCCGAGGGGCACGCTGAGCTGGCCCGCGTGCTCGGCCATGTCCTCGACGGCGCCGCCCCCGGCCCGGTGCTGGGGCCGGTGCGCCTGCCGACCGCCGCGGCCGAGGTTGCCGACCGGCTCATCACCGCGATCGCGATCGGCGAGTACCTCCCGGGCGACCGGCTGCCCGCCGAACGCGAGCTGGCCAGGATCCTGCACGTGGGCCGCTCGACGGTGCGCGAGGCGGTGGGCCGGCTGCTGGCCGTCGGCATCGTCGACATCCGGCGCGGCCGGCAGGGCGGCGCGTACGTGAGGGAGACCTGGACGAGCGCGTCGGCCGAGGCGGTCCGGCGCACCCTGCTGCCCCGCTGGGCGGAGCTCGAACAGCTCTTCGACCTGCGCTGCCTGGTCGAGGGGATGGTCGCACGGGTGGCCGCCCAGCGCCGCAGCGACGAGGACGCCGCGCGGATCCGCGCGGCGCTGGACCGGTTCGCCGCCGCGCGGACGCCGCAGGAGAAGCACGCCGCCGACATCGCCTTCCACCAGACCATCGTCGGATCGACCCGGAACCCCCAGATCGTCCGGCTCAGCCGCGACCTGCTCACCCAGGTGAGCCTCGGCTTCCCCGTCGAGCCCTACGACAGCGATCCCGCCGTCTACGAGCGTGCGCTCGCCGAGCACACCGCGCTGTGCGAGGCCATCACGGCGGGCGACGAGCAGCGCGCGGGCGAGATCGCCCAGGGCCACTTCGTCATCAGCAACGAGGCGGTGCGCGAGGTCCTGGCCCGCGGCCTGGGAACGACGGTCAGTCGCAGGCCTGGGTGCTGACCGCGCTGTTCGCCGAGGCCGGAGCCGTGTTCGGTGCCGCGTCGGGCGATCAGCGGGCGAATCCGCGGCTGTCGTCCGCGCGGTTGGCATCCGCTCGTACCTGTTGGCTGGTGGTTGTGCCTGGAGGCGCAGCCGGTGTCTGCGTGACGGAGGCGAGGAGTGCCAGCTTGTCGGCGTTGTCGGTGCCGAGGTCCGGGTGGTAGATGACGAGCGTCTGGCCTGCCGTGCCGCCGATGCCCAGCCGCTCCCGGTGCAGCTGTAGGTCGCCGAGCTGGGGGTGGTCGAAGTGCTTGGGTGCTCCTTCGCACGCGATGACGTCGTGGCGGGCCCAGAGCCGGCTGAAGCGGGGGCTGGCGAGGGAGAGCTCGCCGACGAGCTCGATGAACCGGGCGTCGTCCGTGTCGGTGCCGACGGACTCGCGGAAGCCGGCGACCATGCCCGGGGCGGCGTTCTCCCAGTCTGGGTAGAGGGCCTGCTCGGCGGGGTCGAGAAACAGGTCCCGCAAGCGGTTGGCTCCCGCCACGAGGCGCGGCGACAGAGCAGTCGCCAAGGCGTTGGCGGCGAGGACGTCGAAGTAGCGGCCCTCGACGTACGCGGGTAGCGGGAGCGTGGCGACGAGCTTGGCGATGCCCGCGGGGACGGTCTCCTTCCGGGGACGGCGCCGATGCCGCCGGGGTTTGTCGGCGCCAAGGCGTAGCAGGTATGCCGTCGCGTCGTCGTCGAGTTGCAACACGCGGGCGAGAGACTCAAGGACCTGCACGGAGGGGTTGCGGTCGCGGCCCTGTTCCAGGCGCAGGTAGTAGTCGGCGCTGATGCCGGCGAGCATCGCGACCTCTTCCCGGCGCAGGCCCGGCACGCGCCGTACCCCCAAGAGGGGGATACCGACCTGTTCAGGAGTGACGAGCTCACGGCGGGCTCGTACGAAATCGCCCAGCAGGTTCGATTCGTCGCTCATGTCTCCACTGTAATTTGCGCACCTGCGCGTGTGCCTGGTCCTGTCACCCCCAGGATCGCGGGGGCCCTGGCTCCGTCAGAGCCTGGTTGGCAGCCTGGTCAGCGGCCCACCGAGCCGACGTTCCCGCGAACGGAACGCCCACGATTACGGACGGCCCCACCGGCACCTGCCAGGAGGACGTCGGCGAACGCGGCTGGTGGTCCTCACCCTTCCGCGACTTCCAACGCGGGACAAGGACAGCAAGGAGCGAAACCATGGCAACATATCTGCTGGTACACGGTGCCTGGCATAGTGAACAGGCTTGGGAGCGGGTGGTCCCGTTGCTGGCATCGGCCGGACATAAGGTGGTCGCGCCGTCGCTGACCGGCTATGGCGACAAGGTGCACCTGGCCGGCCCCGAGGTGGGGCTTGACACGCACGTCGAGGACATCGTCCGGCTGATCACCGAGGAAGATCTCACCGAGGTGATACTCGTGGGACACAGCTACGCTGGGCTGGTCATCTCGTCCGCGGCCAATGAGGTCCCGGATCGGATCGCACATTTGGTCTACCTCGACGCGATGGTCCCGGATGACGGCGAGAGCGCGGCCGATGTCCAACCCGTATCCCAGGCCCTGATCGACCTCGCCTTGAAGTCCGACAGTGGCTGGCGGATTCCGCCGCTACCCGAGATGCCGCCGCCCGCGGGTCTGTTCGGGGTCACCGATCCCGCAGACGTCGCTTGGCTGCGCACGATGCTGTCGGATCAGCCGGTGCGCTGCCTCCAACAGCCGGTCCGGCTGGACAACCCGGCCGTGAACACGATCCCACGGACCCACATCCACTGCACTGTGGGCATGCCGGAGGGCGTTACCCATCGCCCCGTCCCCGCGATACAGCCCAACGGTACCCCAGCGCAGGTGTGGGAACTGGCGACCGGTCACGACTGCATGATCACCATGCCGGTCGAACTCACCGAACTGCTGCTCAAGCTCGGCTGACAGCGCCGGCCAGCAGTGCGATGTCGCTGAGGTCGGTCATGACCGATCGTGCGTCCGCGATCGTCGAGCCAGGCCAGGAATGCGGCGGCCTGAGTCAGCCGGTCTCGGGCGCCGCTGATCGAGGAGCATGCCCGTCAGCAGGGCGAACGGATCCTCGGGCAGGAGCCTGTCGCGGATCGTCGACCGCACGCAGCATGCCGATTACTCTACGCTCGCGAGTTCTCTCTCAAAGCGCTTGCGCAGCGCGTCCTTCTCAGGCTCCGGAAGCCAACACGCCTCCACCCCGGCCAGCGCCATCGCACGCAACCGCTCATCCTGTACGGCGAGCTGATCGGAGAGGATCCGATACTCGTTCGCCAGCGACGTCGGGAACATCCCAGGGTCGTCGGAAGCGGGAATGACGTTGAGCCCGGCCTCGAGCATCGCCGCGATCGACGCCCGCCGCCACGGCCGCCACGAGCGCCGCGAGGTGGTCGAGATGACAGTGAACGGGATCTGCTCGTCCCTGACCCTGGCGACGACCTCGTCGTCCTCGAGTACGAAGTAGCCGTGGTCGATCCGGTCGCACCCGAGCACGTCGAGGCAGGTGATCGTGTTGGCGGCGACGGGCGCGTGCTCGGAGGAGTGAGCAGTACGGCGGAGCCCGGCCTCACCGGCGAGCCGGAAGGCGGCCTCGAACCGCTCGGGCGGCCCGGCGGTCTCCAGGTTGTCCAGCCCGATCCCCGCCACGTAGTCGTGCGGGTTGTCCACAACCGTGCGTACCCAGGAGAGCGCCTCCTCGCCCGACGCGCTCCGGTCGATGGCCGCGATGAGCCTGCCCGACATGCCGAAGTCGCGTTCTGCCGTCCTGATGCCCTCGGCGTACGCCTCGATCACCGTGGCGTAGCCGAGCTTCTCCTGATGTTCGGTCAGCGCGTCGAAGGAGAGCTCGAGATGCCTGGTCGCGCTGGTCCGGTGGGCGTCCTCGAACGCCTCATAGGTGATCCTGGTGAGATCGTCAGCGTCGCGCAGGAGCCGGAGAACCCACGAGGACACCTGGAACAGCGAGTAGGAGACCTCGGGCTCGTCCGCGCTCCGACCCTGCGGAACCGGGATCCGGGTGTTCAGGTAGAGTGCCGGGTCCGGCGGAAGCGAGTTCACATCCGCGTAGATCCGCTCGGGTGTGTCGGGCAGGTCGAGCCCCTCCCGCCGGGCCAGCTCGGCGAAGGTCGAGGCGCGCACGGTGCCGATGAGGTGGCAGTGCAGATCGACCTTGGGCATCAGGTCGAGGTTCACTTGCCGGCCACCTCGCGGGTGAAGCGGTCGACCCAGGTGGCGCGGGTGTCGACGAGCTGGGCGGGGTCGAGGGTCTTGAATCCGGCGGCCACGGGGTCCTTCGCCGCCTCGCCCGTTACCTTGGCGATGTCGGCCGGGATCTCGGCCTTCGGGTTCGTGGGCAGGTCACCGACAGCCTTCGCCATGGCGCTCTGCGCCTCGGCCGACAGCATGTAGTCGATGAACCTCGCCGCTCCCTGCTGGTTGCGCGCGCCCTTGGGGATCATCGCCCGGTTGGTGGCCATGTAGCGGCCCTTGGCGGGAGCCGTCCAGGCGATCGGCTCGCCCGAGATGACAAGCTTGGTGGCGAAGCCGCTCAGCGCGTCGGCAGCGACGATCTCGCCTTGGGTCAGCAGGTTCGTGACCTCGGTCGAGGAGGTGTAGAACTGCAGGACGTTCGGCGCCCAGCCGGCCAGGGTCTGCAACGAGGTGTCGATGTCGTAGGGGCCCTTGCCGTACGACTCACCCACACTCGAGATCATGAGTTGTCCGGCGGTCACCGAAATATCGGGAAGCGCGACCTTTCCCTTGTTCGCCGCGTTCGCGAACAGCTCCCAGTCGGCGGCCTGCTTCTGGCTGAGCTTGCCGGTGTTGTAGATGATGCCGTTGAGCTGGTGCGTGTAGGCCGGCCCCTCGTAGGCGCCCTCGGTCGCGAACGGCGCGAGCTCCTTGATGTTGGGCACGTCGACCTTTTGGAAGAGGCCGTCCTTCTGCCCGAGTGCGGCGAAGTAGTCGGAGATCAGCACCACGTCCGCCTCGGGCTCACCCTTGGCGAGCTTCAGCTTCGACAGCCGGTCGGCGTTGGACCCGGTGTCCAGCTCGACCTTGATTCCGGTCTGCTTGGTGAACGGAGCGACGACCGCCTGCTCGAACTCCTTCACACCGAAGGGGAAGGTGCTGACGACGATGGTGTGCTGATCGGCCTGTTTCTCACCGGAGCTGGAGCCGGAGCCGGAAC
Source organism: Nonomuraea marmarensis (assembly GCF_043197025.1). NCBI lineage: Bacteria > Bacillati > Actinomycetota > Actinomycetes > Streptosporangiales > Streptosporangiaceae > Nonomuraea > Nonomuraea marmarensis. The sequence goes on along the minus strand of NZ_JBICRM010000025.1, from coordinate 92,067 downwards.
ATCCGGCTGCGGCGAGCACTGTCAGAGCAGCGGCCAGTACGGCACGGCGCGTGGGCATGGGGTTCCTTCTTTCAGTGGGCTTTCAGCGGGCGACTGAGACCAGATGGTCATCTGGCGCGATCACCGTGACGCTCGATCCGGGTGTCAGGGTCGCGCCGCTGCGTACGTCGGCGAGCAGCCTGACGGTCGCGCCCGACGGGTCCACCACGTCGAGCGAGACCAGCAGGTCGACGCCGCGGAAGGCCACGTCGACCACCATCGCGTCAAGGCCGTGACCTGTCTCGACGATGCGCAGATGCTCGGGCCGGATGGTCAGAGGGGTGCCGTCGGCCGCGGTGAGGAAGTTCTCGTAGCCGAGGAACTCGGCGACGAAGCGGTCAGCCGGACGGGGGAAGACCTGCTGAGGAGAGCCCTGCTGCACGATCCTGCCCTCGTTCATGATGACCATCTCGTCGGACATCTCCAGCGCCTCGTCCTGGTCATGGGTGACGAGGATGACGGTCAGCTTGGTCTCCGCCTGGATGCGCCTGATCTCGGCCCGCATCTGGACGCGCAGGCGGGCGTCGAGGTTGGACAGCGGCTCGTCGAGCAGCAGGAGCTTGGGCCTGATCGAGATCGCCCTGGCCAGTGCCACCCGCTGCTGCTGCCCGCCAGAGAGCTTTTTCGGCTTGCGGTCGGCCAGGTGCGCGAGCCCGACGAGCTCGAGCGTCTCCATGACCCGCGACCGTCTCTCCGCGGATGGCACCTTGCGCAGCTTGAGCCCGTAACCGACGTTGTCGGCCACCGTCATGTGCGGGAACAGCGCGTACGACTGGAAGACCATCCCCAGATTCCGCTTCTCCGGCGGCGTGCGCGTGCTGTCGATCCCGTCGATGCGGATCGTCCCCGACGTCGGCGCCGAGTAGCCTGCGATCATCCTGAGCGTGGTGGTCTTGCCGCAGCCGCTCGGGCCCAGCAGCGTCGTCAGCTTCCCTGATGGCACGGCGAGGTCGATCTCATCGACGGCGGTGAAGGAGCCGAACCTCTGGGTGACTGCGATCAACTCGGCGGCGGCGGTCATTGGTTGATCCCTCCGAAGATCTTGGCGAATCCGACCGTGCGCTCGGCGATCATCGCGATGACCACGGTGGCGGCCAGAATGAGGGTGGAAGCGGCGGCGACCATCGGGTCATAGGACTGCTGCACGTAGTCGAGCATCGTCACTGGCAGCGTCCGGAGGTCGCGCCCCTGCAGCAGTAGCGACAGCGGCACGTTGTTGAAGGACGTGACCACGCTGAGCAACCCGGCGGAGAAGATGCCCGGACGCAGGAGGGGCAGCGTCACGTTGAAGAACGCGCGCAGCGGCGAGGCACCGAGACCCCGGGCGGCCTCCTCCAGAACGGGGTCGGCCAGCGCGAGCGAGGCGCCGGTCACGCGCACCGCATAAGGCAGCATCAGCGCCGTGTGCCCGACCAGCAGGGTGCTGAAGTTGTCCAGGTCCATGCCGATCATCAGCTGCTGGAACAGCGCTAGGCCGACGACCAGCTCAGGGACGATGAGCGGCGCCAGGAACAACCCCTCGACCAGGCCCTTGCCAGGGAGCTTTCCACGGTGGATGGCGAGCGTGACAGGCACGCCGATCAGCAGCGCGAGAGCGGTGGCGAGTACGGCGAGCTCCAGGCTGGAGATCGCCGCCTCGATGAACGGCTCGTAGCCGAGCGCCTCGTCGAACCAGCGCAGCGAGATACCGTCGGGCGGGAACCTCAGGGTGCTTCCCGCCGTGAAGGCGGTGGCGACCACGAAGATGATCGGCACGATCATGATGACGTAGCCGATGACCGCGAGCGCCGCTGTGATCGGCCGCTTCATGAGGTGGCCCCCTTCCGCCCGATCAGCGAGGACAGCCCGGAGACCAGGAAGACCAGGACCGTCATGATGAGCGCCGTCGCCGAGGCGGAGGCCCAGTCGAGCGTGGTGCTCGCGTAGTTGAAGAGCTGCGTGGAGAGCATCCGCTGGCTGGACCCGCCGAGCAGATAGGGCGTGGTGTAGGCGGTGACGGACCCCGCGAAGACCAGGGTGGCGGCCACCACGATGCCCGGCATGGTCAGTGGGATGACGACGTTCCACATCGTGCGGATCCTGCTGGCGCCGAGCCCTCGCGAGGCGTCGTCCAGGCCAGGATCGACCTGGGCGACGGCCGAGTAGCAGGAGATGATCGCCAGCGGCAGGAAGAGCTGGGTGAGGCCGAGGATGATCGCCAGCTTGGTGTAGAGCAGCTGCGGCGCCACGTCGACGATGCCGAGCTGGACGAGCAGTCGGCCGAGCGCCCCCTTGGAACCGAGAATCACCAGCCAGCCGAACGTCCGCACCACGTTGCTCAGCATCAATGGGAAGATCGCCACTGCCAGGAAGACTCCGCTCCAGCGTGACGGCGAGCGGGCGAGCCAGTAGGCGATGGGAAAGCCGAGGACGACGCAGATGATCGTGACAGCCAGGGCCAGTCCGACCGTGCGCCCGATCACCTCCAGATCGTAAGGATCCGTGAGCATCTCGCCCAGGCGCGCGAAGATCTCGCTGGTCGGCACATCCGGCGGCGCGAAGAGCATCGCGGCGGAGGGGATGAGGAAACCTGCGACGAGAAGGACGAGACCAGGCACCAATAGAAAGGCCGATTTGCGGGAGATGTCGGCGTCCTTTCTCAGTGGCGTACGCTTGGGTGGAACCGGTTGCGGAACCGGTTGCACGAGTCTGACCATAGATTATGAGCGGCCTCGCGCACAAACCTCCGTGTTAACTGCCTGTAACGACTCAAGGAGGATCAGTGCCGACACTCGCGGACGTCGCCGCGCTGGCCGGGGTTTCCAAGGCGACGGCCTCCCGCGCCCTGAGCCGGCCGGCCCTGGCCGCCCCGGAAACGGTGGCCCGCGTCCGCGCAGCCGCTGAGCAGCTCGGATTCGTCCCCAACCGGGCAGCCACCCAGCTGGCCCGCGGGAGGACCGGGGTGATCGCTGTCGTGGTGCCCACGCTCGACAACACCTTCTTCACCCCGATCATCGGCGGTGCCCAGGCGCGCGCGGCCGACTCGGGCATGCAGCTGACCATCGCGGTGCACTCTCTGGAGCACCCAGCCCAGCTCGCCGCGGTCGAGCAACTCGCGCACCAGGCCGACGGCTTCCTGCTTACCGCGCCCCGAGGTTCAGACGAGATCGTCCGCGCCGCCGCGTCGTTCAAGCCGACCGTGCTCATCGACCGCGAGATCGAGGGCATGACCTCGGCAGTCGCCGACACGGCCACCGCCTTCGGCGCGCTCGTCAGCTGGTTCGTCGAGAAGGGCCACGAGCGCATCGTCTACATCGGCGGCCCGGCGGGCTCCTGGCAGGATCGCCAGCGCCAGGCAGCCATCCGCGCCGCGGCCGAGTCGAGCGGCGCGACGCTGACCATGCTCGGCCCCTACCCCTCGACGTTCGCCGCCGGGGTGGGGACGGCAGAGGCCGTGGTGGCCGCCCGTGCCACCGCCGTAGTCCCCTACGCGACCTCGATCGGCCTTGGCCTCATGTTCGCCCTGCTCAGCCGCGGAATCCGCGATGTCGTGGTCAGCTCGGAGCGCATGGTCGTCGAGAGCCTCGGCTTGGGCGATGTCCCCTCGATCGACGTGGATGGCGAAAAGCTCGGCGAGGTGGCCATGGACCAGCTCATGACCCTCCTCGGCGAGCGCAGGGAGCCACCACCACCCACCAGACGTCGCCTCACCGTCCCGATCAGCTAGGCGGATCGTCCGCGCAGGGATCCGGTTCGCCTGGCGGCCCTCGCCGAGGAAGCTGTCCGGCTGGGAGCGGGCGTGCACACGCCACGGATCGGCGCCGGGGTGGCGGGCGGCTCCTGGGACCGGATCGAGCCGCTTATCAACCGGCAGCCGGCCGAGCGCGGCATCGCGGCCAGCGTCTACGACTTGCCGTAGCGATCCGAGGCGCTTGGCGAGATAGACGAGAACCATCCGTGTCCCCCTGCGAGTTCACGGGGCGCTGCGGCGTTTGCGGGGGGCGGCGGAGCGGGGCGGCTGGGCGCGCATGTGGTCGCGTACGCGAGTCATGATGTCGCCGAGGTGGCGCACGTCGTCGTCGGTCAGGGGATCGAACAGCAGGCGGCGGGAGAGCTGCACGTGGCCGGGCAGGACGCGTTCCAACAGGGCCCGCCCCTTGCTCGTGATCGTGACCAGGGTGGCGCGGTCGTCTTCGGGGGCGGGGCCGCGGGTGATGAGAGCGGCCTTTGCCACCAGGCCGGCCTGGTAGGTCAGGCCGCTGCGGCTGTAGACGACGCCGTCGGCCAGCTCGGTCATGGTCAGCGGGCCGGGAGCGTGGTAGAGGCGGGCCAGGAGCTGGAACTGCACGTAGCTGATGTCGCCGTCGGCGCGTAGCTGCTGTTCGACCTGGTGTTCGAGCAGGCTGACGGCTTCTCTGAGACTGCGCCAACACTTCGACGACCACTACCTGAGCCTCGTGCCGCCGGACACGCTGACCGGCGTGCTCAGCTCGGTGGCCCAGCGGCTGCGCGAGGACCTCGCCGACGTGCGGGCCGAGCCGCTGCGCCTGCGCGCGCGGGTCGCCGACCTGCGGGTCGAGGCGGCGACCGAGGCCGACCCGCCGTACCGGCTGCACACGCTGCGGTTGTATCCACTGGAGACGAAGGTCAAAGACCCGCGCGTGGCGGCACCGGCGACGCGTACCTCCGGTGCGGTGCCGGAGGAGGCTGCCGCGGTGGCCGCGGATGCGTTCGCCGAGCTGGGGCTGGTCGGCCTCATTGTGGCCGGCACGACCGGTGACGCCTCGGTGTGGGTGACCGCACGGGGCTGGGCGAGCCTCGACCAGGATGAGGTGCTGCTGCCCGAACACCGGTTTCCCGCGTACTCGATCACCAAGCTGATCACCGCGATCGCCGTCCTGCGGCTGGTCGCTGACGGGCGCGTGCGGCTCGACGAGCCCGCGAACGCGTACCTGCGCACCATCCGGCTCGCCGACGACGCCGTCACCGTACGGGAGCTCCTGTCCCATACCGGCGCCGTCGACAGCCCCGCGTCGATGTTCGCCGACCGCGTCCCCGACCTGGCCTCGGTTACCGGGCCGGTCGCGGCGTGCGGCGGCCCACGCGGCACGTTCGCCTACGGCCACGGCGGGTACGCGCTGCTCGGGCAGCTGATCGCCGACGTCACCGCATCGCGTTACGAGGACGCGGCCACCCGCATGGTGCTCGAACCCCTTGGGATGAGCGCTTCGTGGTTCCCGCGCAGCCGTCCGGCCACCAGAGTGACCACCGGCCACCGCCTCACCGACGAGGGCGTGTTCGAGCGCGCACCGACGCGGGTCTTCAAAATGCCGGCCGCGGGCGGTCTGTGGACCACGGCGGCCGACCTCGTCCACTTGGGCCGCGCCTGGTCCTCGCTGCTGCCCGACGCGCTCGCCCGCGAGGCGCTTCGGCCGCAGGCCGAGCGGAACGACGGCCCAGGTGGCCAGGCGGGCCTCGGCTGGATGCTCAACCTGCCCAAGGACATCGCCGGGCACCCCGGCGCCGGCTTCGGATTCTCCGCGTCCCTGATCGTCAGACCGGGGCTCGTCAGTCCGGGCGGCAGCCAGACCTGGGTCGTCCTCACCAACCGGCAGGTCTTGGTCGAACCCGTCAACGAGCGCCTGGCCCTCCCGATCGCCTGAGCACGCGCTGCCTCCCGTGGTGTTTCGCGATGGGTTCTGTCGTAGCACGCGAGGCCGATCCGTCCCGAAAGCGGGTTCAGCCATGGCGTTCACCTGGCGAGTCACATCACCGTCACATTCGCAGTCGCCGGTCGCAGTGGGGTTGGCGTACTCCCGATCACCGAATGACACATCAGTTGTGCTTGTCGCCGTGATGATCGACGAGGCGGGTGAGCAGGTCGATCAGGTTCCGCCGGTCGGCCGCGGGCAGCGGGGCGAGGAACTCGTCTTGGGCGGCGGCGACTAGCCGGTCGAGGTGGGTGAGTTGGCTTCGGCCTGCCGCGGTGATGGTGATGATGTTGCGTCGGCGGTCTTCTGGGTCGGGTGCGCGCTTGAGGAGTTGCCGTTCGGCGAGGTCGTTGACGGTCGCCACCATGTCGCTGCGGTCGATGCCGATGCGGCGACCGAGGGCGGCCTGGCTGGCCGGGCCGAACTCCTCCAGCGCGGCGAGCAGGGCGTAGTGGTAGCGCCGAACGCCGGCTTGGGCGAACGCTTGATCCACGAGCCGGTTGGCGATCAGTGCTGCATGGTTGGTCAACCTGCTCGGCAGCGTGCGCAGCCGCTGAGGCGGCGGTCCCTCTGGGGTGTTCACGTGGGCAAATCTAGCAAGTTGTTGGCCAAACCCACGATTAGCTGTAGTGTTGGCCGAGCCAATGTTGGCTTGACCAACATTCTGTTCTCATGACGCTGAGGAGCCCAGACATGACCACCATCGCTCAGCCGGCCGGGCCTGCCTTCGGCACCCAGGTCATCGGCCAGACGGAGAAGGCGCTCAACGCCATCCTGGAGCGGCAGCTGGCCGGGACCAGCCTCACCGAACCCCAGTGGGTGACGCTGACGCTGACCGTGGTCAGCGACGGAACTCTGTCCGGCGATGCCCTGGCCGAGCGGGTCGCCCACTCCTTGAAGGTCGCCCAGGCTACGGCGCACCAGCGCATCGTCGAACTGACGGCCGCGAACCTGGTCCGCACCAGCCCGGACGGCACCGTCGAAGCGACCGAGCACGGCAAGGCCCAGTGGAGCCAGGTCCGCGCCGCCATCACCCGGATCATCGAAAAGCTGTGGGGCGACCTGCCGGAGGAGGAATTGGCCGCCGCCGGCCGCGTCCTGAACACCGTCCTCTCCCGCGCGAACACGCTGCTGTCCGCCGCCTGAATCGCCTGGAACGCTTCGAAGCCCCGTCGGGCGCTGGATGAGTACCTGAACGTCCGCCCTGTCTATCGCGGCGGGTCTACTCCGGTCTGAGCCGCTCCAGCGCACCACCACCACCACGTCGCTGGATGGCGCTCGGCACCGTGGCCACCGGCCAGATCCCAACCTTCAACCACAATGCAAGGAGATTCCTGTGGCTACCGACGTCGGTACGGCGACACCACCGCGGGCGACCCGAAGGGAATGGCTGGGGCTGGCGGTCCTCGCGCTTCCCACCATGCTCATGGCCATGGACCTGACCGTGCTGCATCTGGCACTGCCCGCCCTCACCGCTGACCTGCGGCCCAGCAATACCGAGTTGCTGTGGATCGTGGACATCTATGGCTTCCTCACCGCCGGCTTCCTCATCACCATGGGCGCGATCGGGGACAGGATCGGTCGCCGGCGGCTGCTGATGATCGGCGCGTTCGCGTTCGGAGTGGCGTCGGTGCTCTCGGGATTCGCGGTCAATCCGGCGATGCTCATCGCCGCCCGGGCGCTCCTGGGCCTCGCGGGCTCCACACTGATGCCCTCCACCCTCTCCCTGATCCGGATCATGTTCCAGGACCCCAAGCAGCAGGGTGCTGCGATCGGGGCCTGGACCGGCTTCTTCGGTCTCGGCACGGTGATCGGGCCGCTGGTCGGCGGCACATTCCTGGAGTTGTTCTGGTGGGGCTCGGTCTTCCTGCTCGGCGTCCCGATCATGCTGCTGCTGATCGTGTGTGGCCCGATCCTGCTGCCGGAGTACCGGGATGAGTCAGTCGGCCGCCCGGACTTCATGAGCGCGATCCTGTCCATCGTCGGGGTCCTTGGCCTGATCTACGGTCTCAAGCGGATCGCCGAGGACGGTCTGCGCCTCGAGTCGGGCATTGCCATCGTCGTCGGCCTGGCGCTGGGGGCGCTCTTTATCTCCCGCCAGCATCGACTTGAGCAACCGCTGGTCAACCTCTCGTTGTTCCGTAGCAAACTGTTCGACAGCGCCCTTGGCATGCTCCTCCTTGCGACCCTGCTCAACTCGGCCGCGCAGTTCTTTGTCATGCAGTACCTGCAGGTGGCGCACGGGCTGCCCCCGATTGAGGCCGGGCTCTGGTCGCTGCCCACCACCATCGCGGTCATGATCGGCGCCATGGGGGCCCCTGCCCTCGCGAGCCGCATGAAGCTGAGCACGCTGCTCGCCGGTGGCCTGGTGGTCACTGCGGTCGGCATGGTGGTGCTGGCCCAGGTCAGTGGTCCCTCCGACCTGTATGTCGTGGTGGCAGGGGCGGCCGTCATCGGACTCGGGCTCGGACCGATGATCTCGCTGGGCACCGGACTGATCGTGGGAGCCGCACCGCCCGAGCGGGCCGGTGCCGCCTCCGCGATGGCGGCGACCGGCACCGACCTCGGCGCGTCGCTGGGCATCGCGGTGATCGGCAGCGTCGGCTTCGCGGTGTACCGGGCGAACCTGGCCGACAAGCTCCCCGAAGGGCTGCCCGACCGCGTCGTCGAGACGGCCAAGGACACCCTCGCCGCCGCTGTCAGCGTCGCCCGCGAGCTACCGGCCGTCCAGGGCTCCCCGCTGTTGTCGGTGGCCCGTGAGGCCTTTGTGTACGGCCTGCAGACGACCGCGATCGTCGGTGCGGTGCTCGCCGCGCTGTTGGCCACGGGGGCCGCGACGCTGCTGCGCAACGCGCGGATGCCGAGCCCTCCGTCGCCCAGGGAAACCGACGACCAGACGAACGCCTTCGAGAAGGCGCATAAGTGACATGCCGGAAAGGCGGATGATTGACATGCTGGATACGAACTCAACGGTCGACTGGCGCGACCTGGTGAGCCTGCGCGAGCTGATCCGGGGGCGCACACTCTACCCCGGTGACGAGGGCTTCGAGGAGGCCAGCTCCGGCTGGTTGCTGACGGTCAAGCACCGGCCCGCGGTGGTCGTGGTCGCCGCGGACGCCGATGACGTGGCCGCCGCCGTCCGGTTCGCGGCGGAGGCGGGACGCCCGGTTGCGGTGCAGTCGACCGGGCACGGCAAGTCGGTGCCCGCAGATGGAGCCGTGTTCATCGCCACCGGGGAGCTGCGCGAGCTGTCGGTGGACCCGCGTGCCCGCACCGCACGGATCGGAGCCGGGCTGCGGTGGGGCGAGGTGCTCGCCGCGGCGGCCGAGCACGGCCTCGCGCCGCTGAGCGGCTCCTCCGGCCAGGTCGGGGTGATGGGCTACCTGACCGGCGGAGGGCTTCCGCTGACCGGCCGCACGTATGGCTTCGCCGCCGACCACGTCCGCTCGCTCGACATCGTCACCGCCGACGGCCTGCTCCGCACGGTTTCGCCCGCCCAGGAGGCCGACCTGTTCTGGGCGGCGCGGGGTGGCAAGAGCAATTTCGGTGTCGTGGTCGCAGCCGAGATCGACCTGCTGCCGCTGCGCACCATCTACGGCGGTGAGCTCTGGTACCCGGGCGAGGATCCCACGCACGCCGCTCACGTGCTCGGCTCCTACCTGGCCTGGGCCAAGGAGCAGCCGGAGGAGATGTCGTCCTCGGTGACACTGATGCGTCTGCCTGATGCGCCGCAGCTGCCCGAGGAGTTCCGTGGCCGCTCGTTCGTGCAGGTCCGGGTGGTCTACACGGGGGACGAGGAGCAGGGCGCGCGGCTGGTGGAGCCGTTGCGTGCGCTCGGCCCGGAGAAGGACACCTGCGGCGCCATGCCGTACAAGCAGATCACCGAGATCTACCAAGACCCCAAGAACCCGGTCATGGCGCACCTGCGCAGCGCGTTGTTGCACGAACTGGATGACGAGGCCGTGGAGGAGCTGGTCTCGCTCATCGACCCGTCGACGCCCGGCGGCCCGTTCCCCGGCATCGAGCTACGTCACCTAGGCGGGGCGCTGAACCGGCCGCCCGGCCGCTCGCACGCGGTCAGCACCCAGGGCGCGGCCTTCCTCCTGTGGATGCGGATGCCGGCTCCGGCCGAGCAGGCCGACGCGGTGCGCAAGGCCGCCGACAAGGTGCTGGAGCGGCTCCGGCGGTGGGACACCGGCGCCACGCTTCCGGGGTTCCTGTTCGACCACGACTCGGCTCCCGAGCGGGTCAGGCGGGCCTACACCGAGGCGGACTACCGGCGGCTGGCTGCGCTGAAGGCGAAGTACGACCCGAACCACCTTTTCCGTATCAACCACAACATCCCGCCGTTCAGTAACGGTGAGCACACCCGATCCTGAACGGCGCAGGACATGAGGTAAGGATCGACATGTAATTCTCGACAGAGATGTCGGCGGCGGTGATCGAGCCCGCCAAACTCGCCGGGGCGCAGGCCACGATCGCGTGGAGCCGCCGGAGAGCGTCAGCTCGGCCTTGGCGCTGATCGGACGCATCACGGAAACCGACATCGCCGCCGACTGGTTCCGGGCGCAGCACTCGCGCATCGGCACCACCTCCTGACGGATTCGCCCGGGATCGCGGCCTGGCTGGACGCCGAGACGACGGCCCGCATCCTCGGTGCAGCGGGGTGACGGTGCCGCCGCGGGCTGCGAGCTTCTCACGCAGCAGGGTGTTGTCGTGGTGAAGGGCGGCGATCTCCTCGGCGGTCCCGAGCCGGTTGATGGGCTGGTTGGCTGCGGCCTCGGCGCGGTCGAGCTCTCCCTTGGCGATCATGTCGCTGACCATGGGGGGTGTCGATGGTGCCGGGGCAGACGGCGTTGATGCGGATGTTGCGCGGGGCGTATTCGAGGACGGCGCTGCTGGTCAGGCCGATGACTCCGTGTTTGGAGGCGTGGTAGGAGGCACGGCCGGGGATGCCGACGAGGCCGCCGAGGGAGGAGCAGTTGACGATGGCTCCGCTGCCTTGTGCGCGCATGTGCCGCAGTTCGTGCTTCATGCTGGCCCAGACACCGCGCAGGTTGATGGCGTTGACGCGTTCGAACCTGTCGGCGGGTTCGTCGGCGGCATCGCCGGGCGGGATCTGGATGCCCGCGCTGTTGTAGGGGGTCGCTGCAGCATCCGCCGAATCTCCAACACATTTGCCTGACCAGCGAGAACATGGCATCCGGGGTGGGGACGTCAGGAATCTCGGGTGTCAGAGGTCTTCAACGAAGCCGGCGGCGATGTCGTCGGGTGGCGCGCCAGGCCGGCGGAGGTCCCGGCGGCGATCAGGTCTGATGCGGTGTCGTGTCAGCGGCCGTGTCAGCACGGCAACGGCCCGGTATCAGAGCGGTCGGCGATGGTGGATGCCATGAACGGTTCAGCCATTACGGCCTCGGGGCTGCGAAAGGCATACAAAGACAAGATCGTGCTCGACGGCATCGACCTGGATGTCCGGACCGGCACGGTATTCGCTCTGCTCGGGCCCAACGGCGCTGGGAAGACCACGACGGTGAACGTGTTGACCACGCTGCTGACCCCCGACGCCGGGAAGGTGGTCGTCGCCGGGCACGACGTGGCTGCCCGCTGCGCTCGCGCCGCACGGTCATTGCAACGCAACATTGCATTCGCGCGCAGTGTCATTGCCTCAATTAGTGCTAATTACCTGCCTGAATGCACTTCCTCCAGTTGACAAGAATTCTGAATGCAACGCAGCTTTCGAGCTGTATCAAACACGAACTATCGCGAGATGAGGACAAGGTCATGAATGAATCCCTCCACACCGTCACGACGATGCCGACGGCGCGTCAGCCCGGCTGCCCCTTCGACCCGCCCAAGGAGCTGATCGAGGCCCGCGAGCACGGCCCCATCAGCCGATTCCCCTTCCCCGACGGGCACCAGGGCTGGCTGATCACCGGATACGACCTGGTCCGGTCGGTCCTGGCCGACCCTCGGTTCAGCTCACGCAAGGAGCTCATGCGCCACCACCCGCTGATCGACTACGGCGACATCGAGGTCCCGCCGGCGCCGCCCGGCGAGTTCCTGCTCATGGACGAGCCGCAGCACAGCCGCTACCGCAAGCCGCTGGTGGGCAAGTTCACCGTCCGCCGGATTCGGCTGCTCACCGAGCGCGTCGAGCAGGTCACCGCCGAGCATCTGGACGCGATGGAGAAGGCAGGGCCGTCGGCGGACCTGGTGACCGCGTTCGCCAAGCCCATCCCCGCCATCATCATCTGCGAGCTGCTCGGCGTGCCGTACGAGGACCGGGGTTCCTTCCAGGAGAACATCGACAAGTTCCTCGGCGGGGAGGTCGGCGACGAGGAACTGATCGCGGCCTACACCGCGACCCAGGCATACCTCGCGCAGCTGGTGGCCGCCAAGCGCGCCAACCCCACCGACGACGTGCTCAGCGACCTCATCGACAGCGATCTGACCGATGAGGAGCTGCGGGGGATCGCCCTGATCCTGCTGTCGGCCGGGTTCGACACCACCGCGAACATGCTGGCGCTGGGCACCTTCGCGCTGCTGCAGAACCCGGCGCAGCTGGCCGCGCTGCGCGCCGACCCCGGGCTCACCGACGGGGCCGTGGAGGAGCTGCTGCGGTATCTGAGCGTCGCCAAGGGTTTCGGGAGGGTGGCGCTGGAGGACGTCGAGCTGGGCGGCCAGACCATCAAGGCCGGCACGACGGTCCTTCTGTCGTACAACACCGCCAACCGCGACCCCGAGCGCTTCACCGACCCCCACGTGCTCGACCTGCGCAGGCAGGACGGCGGGCACCTGGCCTTCGGCCACGGCATCCACCAGTGCCTGGGTCAGCAGCTGGCCCGCGTCGAGATGCGGGTCGCGCTCCCCGCGCTGGTCAACCGCTTCCCCACGCTGCGCCTGGCCGTACCGGCTGAAGAGGTTGGCCTGCGCCCGGAGACCGCGGACATCTACGGGGTGAAGAGCCTCCCGGTCACCTGGGACGTGTGACCGCCAGCCAGTGACGGGTGAGGGCGCGTACGGCCGCCCGCCCCCGCTGTGGTTGCCCGCCTGCGGCGATCGCGTCCGCGGCGCCGTGCACTCCCGCATTCCACCATCCGTCCGTTCAATCGAATTTCATGACAGATTTGAAGGAGCACACAACCATGTCCATCACCCTTACCGACCAGGACAAGCTCACCCTGCGGACCGCCGCGTACGGCGCCGTCACGCTGATGGCCGCCGCTGGTGCCGCAGGCTCGCCCCACAGGGTCGCCACCGACGGCTCCATCGCTCTGTACTCCGCGACCGGCCTGGTCGGGCACGTGCTCGCCGAGAAGCCCAAGGGCATGAAGCCGAACAGCAAGTCCGTAGCCGGAATCGCCGACCACGTGCTGCCGGCCCTGACGGCAGCCATGAGCATGCTCAAGAAGCAGGCTCCAGCAGAGGCCGACAACTTCCGCAGCACCGTCATCGTCGCCATCGAAGCAGCCGCCCGGACCCACCATGGCGAGCCCAGCCCCACCATGACTGAGATGGCCCGCAAGATCACCGAAGCCCTCGACGCCGCTTGACGGGATGTCGACCTGCGCAGCTACAACGTGTCACGGGCCCCTCCCGGGACCCCGTGACACGGCGGCGTGGCTGGGGATGTCTCAGTTGCCGGCAAATGATCAACAATCCGGCGGCTGGGCGCATGGTTCTTACGAACGGCCCAACACCGTTAACCGCGACCCCGAGCGCTTCGCCGAGCCCCACGTGCTCGACCTCCGGCGGTAGGACGGCGGGCACCTGGCCTTCGGCCACGGCATTCCACCATTGCCTGGGTCAGCAGCTGGCCCGCGTCGAGATGCGGGTCGCCTTCCCCGCGCTGGTCAACTGCTTCCCCACGCTGCGCCTGGCCGTACCGGCCGAAGAGGTTTGACCTGCGCCCGGAGGCCGCGGACATCTACGGCGTGAAGAGCCTCTCGAGCGCGCCCGCCGAGTCTGGATACGGCTGACCCAGGGCCGGACCGGCACGTTGCGCAAGACCGGCTCGCGACATATCGCGATTGCGCATACCATGTCTGACCGTGACCGACGATCCCGCCCTGCGGGCCTCGGACGCCGACCGCGACCGCGTCGCAGCGGCGCTCGGCGAGGCCCTCGCCACAGGAAGATTCACCAGCGCCGATGAAGGTCGGCGGTGTGCGCGCAGTGGCGGTTAGTCAGTCGTCGCCACGGTTCGGCACAATTACTCATGTGCGAATCGGATTGCTCGGACCGTTCGAGGTCCGGAACCGCGATGGGGCCGTGGTGGAGGTTCCTGGGATTCGGCTGCGCGCACTGCTGGCCGCACTCGCCCTCGAACCTGGCCGGATCGTCACGCGTGCGAGGTTGGTGGACTGGATTTGGGGGCAACGGCCGCCCGCGGACGAAGTGAATGCCTTGCAGGCGTTGGTGTCCCGGCTGCGCAGGGTGTTGCCGGACGGTGTGATCGAGGCGGAGTCCGGCGGGTACCGGGTGGCCGTGGCTCCTGATGCCGTGGACGTGTGCCGGTTCGAGCACCTGGTGGGTCAGGCCCGTGCCGCCGAGCCTGCGGCGCGGGCGGATCTGCTGCGCTCGGCCTTGGCATTGTGGCGCGGTACGGCCATGGCGGACATCGCACTGCAAGGCAGCGATGCGTTCGACGCCGCGGTCGCGCGTCTGGACGAACTCTACGTTGCCGCGCTCGGGGATCGGGTGGATGCGGATATTCGCCTCGGCCATGGCTCGGAGTTGGTCTCCGAGCTGACCGAGCTGGTTGCCACGTATCCGCTGCGGGAGGGGTTCGTCGCGGCCTTGATGCGAGCGCTCGCCGAGGCGGGGCGTGGGACTGAGGCGTTGACCGTGTACCAGCGGACGCGTGAGCGGCTCGCTGAGGAGTTGGGCGCCGATCCATCGGCCGAGCTCTCCGCGCTGCACACCGCGTTGCTGCGGGGCGAGCTGGGCGAGCGGGCGGAGAACCGCAGGACGAACCTGCGCGCCGAGCTGACGAGTTTCGTCGGCAAGGACGATGACATCTCCGTGGTCGCCGGTCTGGCCATCAAGCACCGACTGGTCACCTTGACGGGGGCGGGTGGCTCCGGCAAGACAAGGCTGGCCACGAAGACCGCGCGGACGATGCTCGCCGAGCTGCCGGATGGGGCGTGGCTGGTCGAATTGGCCTCGGTGCGGGCAGGTGGTGAGCTGGCGCAGGCCGCCCTTACCGCGATCGGCCTGCGGGACCAGGGACTGCTCGGTGGTGCGCGGGGTGGGGAACCGATGGATCGGCTCATTGCCGCGGTCAGGGAGCGCGCGATCTTGCTGATCCTGGACAACTGCGAGCACGTGATCGAGGCGGCCGCGGCTTTCGCGGATCGGCTTTTGGGGGAGTGCCGGAGGCTGCGGATTCTGGCCACGAGCAGGGAACCGCTCGGTATCACCGGGGAGGTGCTGTGGCAGGTCGAGCCACTCGCGCTGCCCGCGAAGGGAGCCGACCCCGCCGAGGTCGGGTCCTCGCCCGCGGTGCGGCTGCTGCGGGACCGCGCGGATTTGGTGCGCAAGGACATCGGCTCCGACGCGCACACCTTGTCGGCTATGGCGCGGATCTGCCGGGCGCTGGACGGGATGCCGCTGGCGATCGAACTGGCCGCGGCACGGCTGCGCACCATGTCTGTCGATCAGCTGGCACGTGGGCTCGATGACCGTTTTCGTCTGTTGACCGGCGGCAGCCGTACGGCGCTTCCTCGGCACAAGACGTTGCGCGCGGTCGTGGACTTTAGCTGGGATCTGTTGACCGAGGCCGAACGTAGCGTGCTGCGGCGGCTCTCGGTGTTCTCCGGCGGGGTGAGCCTGGAAGCGGCCGAACGGGTGTGCGGGGACGAGGCGTTCGCCGGGGAGCAGGTCTTCGACGTGCTGACCGCGTTGATCGAGAAGTCGCTGCTGCTCGCCGATGGCGAGGGCACGCCGCGCTACCGGATGCTCAACACCATCAGGGAATACGCGGCGCACCGGCTCGCCGAAGCCGGGGAGAGCGAGCCGGCGCGCCGGGCGCACCTTGCCTACTTCACCGAGCTGGCCGAGACGGCCGATCCGCACCTGCGTCGGGCCGAACAGCTGGAATGGCTGGCCACGCTCGAGGCCGAGCACGACAACATCAGTGCGGCCCTGCGCAGGGCGATCGCCGAGGGATGGGCCCAGGAGGCGATGCGGCTGGTCGCGGCCGCGGGCTGGTACTGGTACCTCAGCGGGCACAGGGCCGAGGGCAGCGAGTTGAGCATCGCGGCGGCCTCGCTGCACGGTGAGGTGTCCGATGAGGTGCGGGCGATGGCGTACCTCATCGTGACAATCTTCGTGACCTCCGGGGTCAGCGGCGATCAGTATCAGGCGCGGGAGTGGATCCACGAGGCGCACCGGTTCGCCCAGAGCAGCGGGTCTCGCCACCCGCTGCTCGGGTTCGTCGGGCTGCTGGAGCGGACGCTGCAGGGCCCGACGGAGTTCCTGCCCGCGTTCGAGCCGCTCATCGCCGACGACGATCCGTGGGTGCGCGCGCAGGCCAGGCTCAGTCGTGGCCGATTGCGGCTCACGATCGGCGGCGACGAGACTGACGTGGACATCGACGGCGAAATCGCCCTTGCCGAGTTCCGCACGCTGGGTGACCGGATGGGGATCTCGTTCGCGCTGACCTTCCTGGCCGATCGGCTCGCCATGCGCGGCGAGTTCGCACGCGCGTGTGAGCACTACGAAGAGGCGGCCACGGCGCTGACCGAGGTAGGCGCGACCGAGGACGTGGTCGGCCTGCGGGCGCGGCAGGCTCAGCTGTACTGGCTGCTCGGCGATGAGCCATCCAGCATGTCCGCCATGGCAGAAGCGCAGCGGTGCGCGGGCGGGATCGCCTGGCCGGACGCGCTTGCCGAGCTGGCGCTTGCGAAGGCGCAACTGGCGCGCTGGCGAGGCGAGCCGGACCAGGCACACCAGCACCTGGCCACGGTACGGGCGGTGCTGGGCGACGCGGAAATGGTCGACTCCGTCCGCGCCATGACCATGCACCTGTACGGCTACCTCACCGAGGATCTCGAGAAGGCCCGCGCGTATCGGACCGAGGCGTTCCGCGCGGCCATGAAGCATATGCATCCACCGACGATCGCCGAGGTGTTGATCGGGATCGCGGATCTCGCGCTGCGCCAGGGACAGTACGAGCAGGCCGTGCGATTGCTCGCGGCAAGCGACGGCGTGCGCGGTACGCCGGATCGTTCGCAGCCGGACGCGTCCAGGATCGCCGCGGACACGCGCAATCGCCTCGGCGAAACCGTGTTCGCCGAGGCGACCCGTGCCGGGCAGCAGCAGGACTGGCGTGAGCTGGCCGAGATCACGCTCGCTTCGTGAACGTCGCACGAGCCCACAGGTAGCCGATCAACGTGAGCCCCACACACCAGGCGATCGCCGTGATGGCCGTGCCCGCCGATGGCGCGCCGGTCAGGAACCCGCGCAGGGTTTCGATGATCGAGGTGAACGGTTGGTACTCGGCGAATTGCCGCGCACCCGGCCCCATCGTGTCGGCCGGCACGAATGCGCTGCTCAAAAAGGGAAGAAGCATCAGCGGGACGCCGAGGATGCCCGCGCTTTCCGGTGACTTCGCCGCGAGACCGGCCGCGACGGTCAGCCAGCCGATCGCCAGTACCGTCAACACGACGATGCCGATCGCGCCGAGCCACTCCGGGAAACTCGCCGACGGTCGGAATCCCATCAGCAACGCGACCCCGATGATGACCGCGATGGCCACCAGGGTCCGCAGCATGATCTCGATCACGTGCGCGTTCAACACCGCGGCCCGTGACACGTGCATGACGCGAAGCCGGTTGATGAATCCGGTCGTCATATCGGAATTCACCGCGGTCGCGGTGGGGCCGATGCCGTAGCCGATGGTCATGATGATCAATCCTGGCGTCGCGTAGTCGACGTAGTCGGTACCGACGCTGAACGCGCCGCCGAGTACGTAGACCATGAGGAACACCACGAAGATCGGCACGATGATGGCGTTGAACAGTGCCAGCGGATTTCGCATCGTGTGCCGGAGGTTGCGCCGCACCATGGTCGCGGAATCCGCCAGGGAAGCTGAGATGGCATTCATCGTGCACTGACCTCCTTGTTCCCGTGACCGGTAAGGGCGAGGAAGACGTCATCCAGGTCCGGCGTATGCACCGACAATTCCTCGACTTCTATGGAATGCGCATCGAGCCGATCGAGCAGCGCGCGCAATGACCTCACCCCGCCATCGCCGGGAACACGCAAGGTCAGCTCTTCGTCGTCCCTCGTGGACCCGTGCAGGACCCGTGCCGCGATGTCGAGTTCGTGCCGATTGGTGAACCGCAGCCGGACATGGCTGCCGGGAACCCGGCGCTTGAGCTCATCGGCGGTGCCCTCGGCGACCAGCCGGCCCTGATCGAGTACGGCGATCCGGTCAGCGAGCTCGTCGGCCTCCTCCAGATACTGCGTGGTGAGGAAGATGGTCATGCCGTCGGCGACCAGTTCCCGGATGATCTCCCACATGGTGCGGCGGCTGCGCGGATCGAGTCCCGTCGTGGGCTCGTCCAGGAAGGTGATCTGCGGCTTGCCGACCAGCGTCATGGCAAGGTCCAGTTTGCGGCGCATGCCGCCGGAGTAGGATGCCGCCAGTTTGCTCGCCGCTTCAACCAGATCGAACCGGTCGAGCAACCGGTCGGCGATGCGTTTGCCCTCCGCCTTGGGCAGGTGCAGGAGATCCGCCATCAGCAGCAGGTTTTCCTCGCCGGTGAGCAGGTCGTCGACCGAAGCGAACTGCCCGGTGACCCCGATCGCCGCGCGCACCGCCTTGGTTTCCGTGGCCACGTCGTGCCCGGCGACGACCACCTTCCCGGCGTCGGGGGTCAGCAGCGTGGTCAACACGTTCACCGTCGTGGTCTTCCCAGCGCCGTTGGGCCCGAGCAGGGCGAAGACCGTGCCGGTCCGGACATTCAGGTCGATGCCGTCGAGCACGATCTTGTCTTTGTATGCCTTTCGCAGCCCCGAGGCCGTAATGGCTGAACCGTTCATGGCATCCACCATCGCCGACCGCTCTGATACCGGGCCGTTGCCGTGCTGACACGGCCGCTGACACGACACCGCATCAGACCTGATCGCCGCCGGGACCTCGGCCGGCCTGGCGCGGCGGGACCGGGCGGTGAAGAGAAGAATCCGGCGCTACCGTCCCTACATGACGGCGATGAGACCCCATGGCCTCCGGCCACAACCGCGCCGAACTCGAACGCCTCCTCGGCCACGCCAACGACCGCTACCTGCGCCTGGACACCAACCCGCCCGACGACATCGCCGCCAAAGCCGAGAACGCCGTCGTCCGCAACCGGAGCGGCACTCCAGGAAACGGGTCCGGTGACGCGGCCTCCGTTTCCTTTTCAGCAGATGAAAACACGGCTTTCCCGCCATGCGGGGATCGCCGATTCTCGGGGCGACGGCCGGTGCGAGAATACCCGGTCTCCATCGAGGCGGACGAGGAGCTTGCAGGCCATGGTGACATTCGTTCGTGACCAGTGGTACGTGGCGGCGTATGGCTACGAGGTGGGCCGGGACCTGCTGGCCCGGACGATTCTCGGTGAACCGCTGGTCCTGTACCGCACAGGAGAGGGCGAGCCGGTCGCTCTGGCGGACCGATGCGTGCACCGCCGGTTCCCGCTGTCGGAGAGCCGTCTCCACGGCGACACCATCGTGTGCGGCTACCACGGCTTCACCTACGACAGCACCGGCATCTGCGTGGCCGTACCCGGCCAGCGGCGCGTGCCGCGCACCGCCCGGGTGGCGTCCTATCCGGTGGTGGAACAGGATTCGTTCGTCTGGGTGTGGATCGGCGAGCGCGAACGGGCCGATGCGAGCCTGATCCCCCGCGCGCCCTGGCTGGCCGATCCAGCGTACGCCACGGTGTCCGGGATGGAGCCGCTCGCGGCCAGGTACGAGCTGCTGGTGGACAACCTGATGGACCTGTCGCACGAGACGTACCTGCACGGCGGGTACATCGGGTCGCCCGAGGTGGCGGAGACGCCCATCACGACCGAGGTGGACGACGAGAAGGGCGTCGTCCACGTCAGCCGGCACATGGCCGACGCGGCCTGCCCGCCGTTCTACGCCAAGTCGACCGGCCTCGAAGGGCGGATCACCCGCTGGCAGGACATCGAGTACCACCCGCCGTGCCTGTACCTGCTGCACAGCAGAATCGCCCCGGTCGGAGTGCTGCCGGAGGAGGACGGCGGCGATCCGCACGCCTTCCACGTCGAGGTGGTCTACGCCATCACGCCGGAGACCGAGCACAGCACGCTCGACTTCTGGGCGGTGGCCCGCGACTTCGCACTGGACGACCAGGGTGTCTCGGACTTCCTCCGGGAGAGCAACCACACGGTGGTGATGCAGGACGTCGTCGCGCTGAACATCCTGGAGAAGGTCATCGCGACCGAGCCCGAGGGTTACCAGGAGCTCAGCATCAACATCGACACCGGTGCGCTGGCCGCGCGCCGGATCCTCTCCCGCATGGCCCGGACATGAGTGCGGCGGCCACCATGCTGCGCGGGGACACCGTCTACCGGGTCCACTGGAAACCGGGCACCGACCTCCTCGTCGGCGTGTGCCACTGCGGTGCGGCGCATGACTGCGAGGATCCCGTCGAGCTGTGGAACTGGCTGCTCGCCCATCCCGACGGCCACCGGCCGCTCCCGGCCTCTCAACACCCGGCGGCGTAGGCGTGACCGTGCGAAGTCTCCCCGCGACCGAACTCGACCTGGACTGTGTGCTCGACGGCGAGGGGGCCGTCGCGGACGGCGTGATCCTGTTGACGTTCCGGTCCACCGGCGGCGAGGAGTTCCCGCGCTGGACGCCCGGCGCGCATGTGGATCTGGTGTTGCGGCCCGATCTGGTCCGCCAGTACTCCCTGTGCGGGGATCCGGCGGATCGGTCGGTGCTGCGGATCGCGGTGCTCAGGGAACCCGATGGCCGCGGCGGATCTCGCCATGTGCACGACGAGTTGCGCCCCGGCAGCCGGGTCCGGATCCGGGGTCCGCGAAACCATTTCCCCCTGGTCGCCTCGCCGAGGTACCTGTTTATCGCGGGCGGCATCGGTATCACTCCCATCCTGCCGATGCTCGCCGCCGCCGAGAGGTCCGGCGCTGACTGGCGACTGGTGTACGGCGGGCGACTGCGCGCCTCGATGGCGTTCCACGAGCACCTGGTGCGCACCTACGGTGACCGGGTCAGCGTGTGCCCCCAGGATGAGGTCGGCCTGCTGGACCTCGACACGCTGCTGGCCGAACCGGATCCGCACACCAAGATCTACTGCTGCGGCCCGGAACCGCTGCTCGCGGCGGTGGAGGAGCGCAGCGCCCGGTGGCCGCGCGGGGCGCTGCACGTGGAACGGTTCGCACCGAAGGCCGACGCCGGCGCGGGCCGCACGGGCTGGTTCGAGGTGGAGCTGGCCCGATCCGGCAAGATCCTGCCGGTGCCGCCGGACAAGTCGATCCTCAAGGTGGTCGAGGAGTCGGGCACGGAGGTACTGTCGTCCTGCCAGGAGGGCACTTGCGGCACCTGCGAGACCCCGGTGCTCAGCGGCGTGCCCGATCACCGCGACTCGATCCTCACCCAGGAGGAGCGGGCGGCAGGCGACTTGATGATGATCTGCGTGTCCAGGGCGGCCTCCGCCCGCTTGGTCCTCGATCTCTGACCGCAGGGAGTCTGCCGTGTCCACCCCCTCACGACCAGCAGCGACGTTCCCCGCGGCCGGGCGGCTGCCGGAGGAGACGGGGAGCGCCGGAGACCGGGGCCGTACGGTCACCAGCAAGGTGCTCGCCCTGCTGGCGGCTTTCGGGCCGGAGACGCCCACGCTGACGCTCAGCGAGCTGGCACGCCGGGCGGGCGTCTCGATGCCGACCGCGCATCGCCGCGTCGCCGAGCTCGTCGAGTGGGGAGCCCTCGAACGAGGCCCGGACGGGCGCCTGCGGATCGGCCTGCGGCTGTGGGAGGTGGGCTCGCTGGCCCCACGCGGTCTCGGCCTGCGCGAGGCGGCGCTGCCTTTCCTGGAGGACCTCTACGAGCTCACCCACGAGAACGTGCAGTTCGCCGTGCGCGACGGCGTGGAGGTCGTCTTCGTCGAGCGCATCGCCGGCCGGCACGCCGTACCGGTGCTGACCCGCGTGGGCGGGCGGTTCGCCCTGCACGCCACGGGCGTCGGGCTCGCTCTGCTCGCGCACGCCCCGCCTGAGGTCCAGGAACAGGTGCTGGCCTCGCCGTTGCAGGCGTACACGTACAAGACCCTGACCGATCCCGTCGGACTGCGGCAGAAGCTCGCCGAGGTGCGCCGTGATGGCTACGCGGTGAGCGACGGCCAGGTCACGCTGGACGCGCTGTCCGTCGCCGCCCCCATCCTTTCCGTCAGCGGAGCCGCCGTGACGGCGGTCGCCGCGGTGTCGCTGGTGGTCCGCGCCGACGGCGCCCAGCCCTCGGCGCTCGCCCTCGTCGTCCAGGGCGCCGCGCGGGCGATCGGCCGGACGCTGTCGATGACCGGACAGGTGCGGTAGCCCGGGGTGTTGTCCCGTTACAAGGTTGAAAGACCTTCTTGTCCGAATCTACTGGACGCCTGGTCGATGATCTCAAGTAGGTGCTCGCCGAGGATGGCCGCCCCTGTCACGATCGAGCCCGGGCCGCAGCGAGGCTGGTCGTGAGCCGCGCGAAGTGGACGAGGTGGTGCGGATGGCGAAGGAGCGTCGGTCGGTGCTCCGGCGCGCGCTGCACATCCTGGACACGTGCAAGGACGCCGAAGGCGGGCTGAGCCTTTCCGAGCTCAGCCGCCGTTCCGGCGTACCGCTCACCACGACGCACCGGATCGTGGCCGAGCTGCACGAGTGGGGCGCGCTCGAACGCGACGACTCCGGCGACTACCTGATCGGCCTGCGCCTGTGGGAGGTGGCGGCGCTCGCGCCCCGGTCGGTGGGCCTGCAACGCGTCGCCCTGCCGTTCATGCAGGATCTCTTCGAGACGACTCATCGCGGCGTGCACCTCGCCGTACGGGAGAAGGACGAGGTCGTCTTCGTCGAGCGCTTCGTGAGCCCGGAGACGGCGGGGGATCGACCGCGGGTAGGCGGCCGGTACCCCATGCACGCCACCGCCGTCGGGCTGGTGCTGCTCGCGAACGCGCCGCCCGAGCTGCAGGAGGAGGTCATCAGCAGGCCACTGGTGTCGTATACCTCGCGGACATATTCGAGCGAGCGCGAGCTGCGGCAGGTGCTCGCCGAGGTCCGGCGTTCGGGATACGCCATCAGCGACAGGCAGATCAATCCGGAGTACGCCTCCGTCGCCGCACCCATCTACGGCCCCGGCAACACCGTCGTCGCGGCGCTGTCGCTGATCGTGCCGTACACCGAGTCGCACGGACCGAACCTCGCGCACCTGGTTCAGGCCAGCGCGCGCGGGATCTCCCGTGCGCTCGGAGCGCGCACGCGCCAAATTCATCCGCACCCGCCTTCCGATATGCGGAAAAGTAGGTAGCCGCTTCCGGCGTGTGACGCGAACCTCATTCTGGTCAGCTACGGGGTGTGAGGCTGGCCAGATCGAAATCTAGGAGACAGACGGTGCCTTCCAACACGCTCACCTCGATTCCCCTCAGCCGTAGGTCCTTCCTCCAGCGTTCCGCGGTCGCCGTGGCCGCTGCGACCGCTGGTCCCACGCTGCTGGCCGGGTGCGGTTCGGACTCCGCCGGCGCGGGCGGCAGCGGGAAGGTCACGTTCCTGAGCTATCTGGCGCTCGAGACCCTCTCGCTCGCGCCCGAACTGCTCGCGGTCGCGGGAGGTCACTTCGAGAAGCACGGGCTCGACGTCACGTTGCAGCCCGTGAAGGGCTCGCCCCAGGCCATGCAGACGCTGCTGTCGGGCATCGCGCCCATCACCAGGCTCGGCCAGATCGACGTCATGACGGCGGTCGCCGACTCCGGCCACCCGCTGGTCAACATCGGCACACTCAGCCGGGGCTCGTCCCTGCGTTTCGTCTACAGCAAGAAGCGCCACCCGCTCGAAAAGCCCGAGGACTTCGTCGGCCAGACGATGGGCGTGCCCTCCGAGGGAGGGACCAGCGACAAGGTGGTCTCGCTCGTGCTGGCCAATGCCGGGCTCGACCCGAAGAAGACCAAGCGCCAGGTCGTCGGGCTGACCCCCGGCACGTTCAGCCTGGTGGAGCAGGGCCGCCTCGTCGGCTACGTGGTCAGCGTCGACACCGCCAACATCCTGACGGCACAGAACCCCGATGTCGGCCTCTTCAATCCCGGCGAAACCGTTAAATCGGACTTGCAGGTCTACGTCACCAGCAAGGACGCCCTGAAGAAGGACACGGCAACCCTGCGGGCGTTCATGGCGGGAATCAACGACGCGCTGGCCGCGATCGTGGCGGACGAGGCACTCGACGAGACCATCAAGCAGCTGCGCGGCAAGTACTCCTTCGCCACCCTCGACGACGACAAGGTCGCCAAGGCCAGCCTTACCATGCTGCGCGACACCTGGACCGGCGGCGATTCGAGCAAGCCCCTGCTGGTCACCGACGAGGCAGCGTGGGCGACCGGCTACCAGGAGCTCACCGCCGCCGGCCTCGCCAAGTCCGGCGGCGACGCCGGCTCCTGGTTCGACAACAGCCTGCTGCGCAAGGCCTGAGCTACATGGATCAAAGGAGTCAGATGTCCGCGCACAGGTCCGAGACGATCGAGCAGACCTCGGACGCCCAGGACGCGCCGCCCTCGGCGGCCACCAAGCTCGAACTGGTCGGGATCGGCAAGGAGTTCCGCTCCAAGAGGGCGAGCACCCACGCCTTGTCCGACATCAACCTGACGATCAGCGACGGCGAGTTCGTGTCGCTGATCGGACGGTCCGGGTGCGGCAAGACCACGTTGCTGCGCATGCTGGCCGGGCTGCTCAGCCCGACTAAGGGGGAGATCCTGATCGAGGGCAGGTCGCTCTGGAGCGGGACCAAGGTCGACTCCTCGGTGGTGTCCCAGCTCGGCGTCGTGTTCCAGGAGGCGAACCTCTTCCCCTGGTACTCCGTCGCCGACAACATCTCGCTCCCGCTGCGGTTGCGCGGCGACGGCAAGCAGGAGCGGCGCGAGCGCGCGCACGAGCTGGCCGAGCTGGTCGGGCTCAAGGGATTCGAGAACTCCTATCCCCGGGAGCTGTCCGGGGGGATGCGCCAGCGCGTCGCCATCGCCAGGGCGCTGAGCATCCGGCCGAAACTGCTGCTGATGGACGAGCCGTTCGGCGCGCTCGACGCGCTCACCCGGGAACGGATGAACCTCGAACTCCAGCGCATCGCGCTCGCCACGGAGGCGACCGTCGTCTTCGTCACCCACGACATCACCGAGGCGGTCTTCCTGGGCGACCGGGTGGTCCACCTGACGCCGCGCCCCGGCCGGATCCGCCAGATCAGGTCCATCGACTTCGATCGGCCGCGCAGCATCGACGTGCAGACAGAGCCGGCGTTCGGCGCGATAGTCCGCGACCTGCGCCACGCGCTCGACGAGGAGGAGTAAGGGCATGTCGAGGGAACAATCCAAGAAGCTGCTCCCATGGATCAGCACGCCGCTGATCCTGGTGGCCTTCATCGTCGCGTGGGACCTGTTCGTCCGCGTCAACGACATCTCCGAACTGGTGCTGCCGCCTCCGCTGACGGTCTTAGACAGCCTCGTGGAGGTGATCGGAGATCCGGCGACCTGGGACCACGCCCGCGTGACGGCCGCCGAGACCATCGGCGGGTTCCTGATCGCCATGGTGTCCGGTGTCGCGGTGGGGGTCGTGCTCGGCAAGGTGGCGTGGCTGGAGCGCAGCCTCCGGCCGATGATCGTCGCCTCCCAGGTCGTCCCCAAGGTGGCGCTGATCCCGCTGTTCGTCATCTGGTTCGGCTTCGGGATGACCTCCAAGGTGATCATGTCCGCGATGCTGGCATTCTTCCCGATCATGCTCAACGTGCAGTTGGGCGTCCGCTCCGTCGAGGCCGGCCAGCGCGAGGTCATGCGCAGCCTCAACGCCGACAGGTGGCAGACGTTCCGGCACCTGGAGCTGAAGAGCACGATGCCGTACGTCTTCGCCGGCATGGAGGTCGGCATCGTCTTCGCGATCATCGGCACCATCGTCGGGGAGTACCTCGGCGGCAGCGAGGGACTGGGCTACCTGGTGGTGCGTACGCTCAACGAGCTGAACGCCCCCGCACTGTTCGCGGTGATCATCCTGCTGTCCGTGCTCGGGCTGCTGCTGTACTTCGCCGTACACGGACTCAAGCGCTTCTTCATCCCCTGGCACGAGTCGGTCTACAGCCAGCAGGACGTGAACCGGTGAACCTGCGCAGCAACCTTCCGGAGGGCAGCCCGCGCTGGGCCACCAGGCGCGCGCAGTGGCACGCGCTCGGGCTCACCGCCGACGACCTGACGAAACCCAAGATCGCCATCGTGAACTCGTCGTCCGGACTCGCCCCGTGCTTCAGTCACCTGGATCCCATCGCCGCCGCCGTCAAGGAATCGGTCGCGGCGGCCGGCGGCGTGGGGTTCGAGATCCGCACCGTCGCGCCGACGGACTTCATCATGGCGGCGGGCGGCAGCGGCGGCTACGTCCTGTCGAGCCGTGACCTGCTGACCAACGACATCGAGGCCGTGGTCGAGGGCGCCCAGCTCGACGGCATGGTCTGCCTGGCCTCGTGCGACAAGACGACCCCCGGCCAGCTGATGGCCGCGGCCCGCCTCGACGTGCCCACTCTGATCATCACCTGTGGCTACCAGAGCTGCGGGCGGCTCGACACGGGTGAGCGGGTCGACATCGAGGACGTCTTCCTGCAGGCGGGACACCTCAAGTTCGGCGGCATCACCTTCGACGGCCTGTGCGACATGAGCACCCGCGCGATCACCGGCCCCGGTGTCTGCACCGGCATGGGCACCGCCAACTCCATGCACGTCGTCGCCGAGGCGCTCGGCATGACGCTGCCGGGCACCGCACCGGTGCGGGCCAACAGCCAGGCGATGTGGCGGGCCGTCCGGGCGAGCGGCCCGGCGATCGTCGAAGCGGTCCTCGCGGACCGCCGGCCGCGCACGATCCTGACGCCCGACGCGTTCGCGAACGCGGTGATGGCGGTGCTCGCGATCAGCGGCTCGATCAACACCGTCAAGCACCTGCAGGCGGTGGCCCGCGAGGCGGGCACCGGCGTCGACGTGTACGCGCTGTTTGAGAGGTACGCCGACACGATCCGGCCGCTGTCGGCCGTACGCCCCAACGGCGAGGACACCATCGAGCAGTTCGAGGACGCCGGCGGCGCTCTCGCGGTACTCAAGCAGCTCGGCGACTCCCTCATCGGCGAGGCGGCCACGGTCACCGGCGAGCCGATGGCGGAGCGGGTCGCGTCGGCCGTGGTCGGGGACGAGCAGATCATCCGGCCGCTGGCCGACCCGCGCGGCGGGCACCCGACCGTCGTCGTCATCCGCGGCTCGCTCGCCCCCGGGTCGGCGATCGTGAAGCTGTCGGTCAGCGAGGAGCGGGCCCCGACGTTCGACGGCGTCGCCCGCGTCTTCAACGACGCCCCGTCGGCCCTCGCCGCCATCGAGGGCGGAGTGGTGCGGCCGGGTGAGGTCCTGGTCCTGCGGGGGCTCGGCCCGGTGGGCACCCCCGGCATGGGCATGGCCTCCCAGACGGTCTTCGCGCTCAACGGCGCGGGCCTGACGGAACATGTGGCCGTGGTGACCGACGGGCAGCTCTCCGGGTTGGTCAACAAGGGAATCGTCGTCGGCGAGGTCATCCCCGAGGGCGCGCTGGCCGGGCCGCTCGGCGTGGTCGAGGACGGCGACCGGATCTCGATCGATCTGACCACCCGGCGTGCCGACCTGCTCGTCGATGAGGCCGAGCTGACCCGGCGGCACGAGAGACGCGCGCGGCACGAGGTTCCCGGCGGGAGGTCCGGCTGGCTGCCGGTCTATGCGCGGTCGGTCGAACCACTCGCCCGCGGCGCGACGCTCCGCGGCAACGACCTCCCCGTGACTCCGGTCTGACCACGCCGCGCCGAATCCTCCAGGAGAAGTCATGCCCCATGAGCTCACCGAGCTGAAGATAAACACCGTCACCAAACCCGGTGGTGATCCGCGTGAGGAACTCACCGCGGACATCTGCGTGGTCGGCGCCGGCATCTCGGGCCTGTCCGCCGCGGTGGAGGCACGCCGGCTGGGCCGGTCCGTCGTGCTGGTGGACGCCCTGCCGGTTCTCGGCGGCCAGTGCGTGAACTCGCTGATCGGCCTGTTCTGCGGGGTGTACGGCAACGGCCCGGAGTACCGCCAGCTCACGCACGGGATCTTCGACCCGATGTTCGCCGACCTCGGCAAGACGCACGACATCCACTTCAACCGGACCCACACGATGACCGTCAGCTACGAGGAGGTCGCGCTCAGCCGGTGGATCGAGAACCTGGTCTACTCGTTGGGGATCCAGGTCGTCCTCGGCGCGTCGGTGCTCGACGTCGACGCGAGCGACGGTCACGTCCGCGCCACCACCTTCGCCACCCGGCACGGCCTGGTCCGGGTCGCGGCGACCGGCTTCGTCGACGCCAGCGGTGACGCCTCGCTGACGTGGGAGGCCGGCATGCCCTGCCGGGTGCCCGAGCGCACGGTCTGGGGTTCGCAGCAGATCCGGCTGGAGAACCTCCGCGAGGAGTTCAAGCCCGGCCGCGAGGAGCTGGTCGCCCGGGTCGGCGAGAAGGCGGAGGAGTACGGGCTGGTACGGCGCGACGGCCTGGCCTTCTTCTTCCCGGGACGCAACACGGCGGTGATGAACATGACGCACGTCGAGGCCCCGCTCGAAGCGGTCCAGGCGGCCACGGCCCAGTTGGAGGGCCGGGCCCAGGCCGACCGCGTCGTGGAGTTCCTGCGCAAGGAGTTCCCGAAGGCGTTCGGCGACGCGAAGGTTCGCACCTACGGCTTCCCCGGCCGCCGGCAGACCCGGTGGATCGCCGCCATGCACCAGCTGAGCGTGGACGAGGTCCGCACCGGAGTGCGTTTCGAGGACGCCGTCGCCCGTACGGCCTGGCCCATCGAGCTGCACGATCGGATCGAGGGATATGTGTGGGAGGTGTACGACTCCGACCACGTGCACTATGTTCCGCTGCGCAGCCTGATACCGATGGGCGCGCACAACCTCGTCGCGGCCGGCCGTTGCGTCGACGGTGACGCCGCCGCCCTGTCCAGTGTCCGCGTGATGGGGCCGTGTGCGGCGATGGGGTTCGGCGCGGCGCACGCGCTCGACCTCGCCGGCGACGGCAGCGTCCAGGAGATCGATCGGGCCGAACTTCGCCGGCGCGTCCACGAGAACGTCGACAGCTAGGAGGCCGAGTGAAACTGGCAGACGACGAGAAGGCGATGCTCGACGGCGCCGAGGGACCGGCGGTCGCCGCCGCGATGGACCTCCTGGTCAGGTATGGCGAGGCGCTCGGCGCCGAACGGCTCTGCGACACGCGCAACGTCGCGGGGACCATGACCCAGCCGTCACCGATCAAGGCCAAGCTGGTCCGCGAGGGCGGCTGGAACAAGGCGTTCTCGACCATCAACCTGGACAGCGACGAGGACTTCGAGATCCCGCACATGCGGGTGCCCACCTGCCAGCTGCAACACGGCTTCAGCGACGACGCCCTCGGCATCGCGCCGTACCCGCCGAGCATGGTCGAACTCCAGGGAGACGCCGAGTCCTTCTACGGCGCCCACGGCGTCAACATCCTCGCCACCTGCACGCCGTACCAGGTAGGGAACCTGCCGGTGCGCGGGGAGCACTGTGCCTGGATGGAGTCGTCGGCGGTGGTCTACGCCAACTCCGTGCTCGGCGCCCGGACCAACTGCGAAGGCGGCGCGTCGACGGGGGCGGCGGGCCTGACGGGGAAGATCCCCTGCTGGGGCAACCATCTGACCGGGAACCGTTATGGCACACACCTGATCGAGTCGGTCCTACCGGTCGGCGGGTTCCTCGACTGGGGGATGTTCGGCTACTTCGTCGGCGACATCGTGCAGGAGAACCGGCCGGTCGTGATCGGTGACCTCCGGCAGCCCGACCTGACCGACCTCAAGCACTTCGGCGCGGCGACGGCCTCGTCGGGGGGCGTGGAGCTGTACCACATCCCCGGCATCACCCCCGAGGCGCCGACCCTTGAGGCCGCGTTCGGCGGCCTGCCCCTACCGGAGAAGATCATGTACGGCGAGCGCGAGCGCCGCGCCGTCTACGGGACGCTGAACAACCAGGGGCAGTCCACCGACGTCGACTTCATCCTGCTCGGCTGCCCGCACGCCTCGATCGACCAGATCGCCGGCGCGGCCCGTGCCCTCGACGGCAAGAAGCTCAACCCGGGAACCGAGCTGTGGATCATGGCTCCCCGCGCATTGCGGGTCGTGGCCGACCGCAACGGTTACACCGAGATCATCCGCAGGGCCGGCGGGCGGATCCTGACCGACTCGTGCCCGGCGATGTCGAAGTCCGCACCCGAAGGCACCCGCGTGTTCGCCACCGACTCGGCCAAGCAGGCGCACTATCTGCCGGCGATCCTGGGGATCGAGGCCTGGTTCGGCACCCTCGACGACTGCATCGACGCGGCCATCACCGGAACATGGCGAGGAGAACTGCGGTGACCATCGAGATCAGGGGCCGTGGCATCGTCCCAGGCTACGCCGAAGGCGAGGCGCTGGTCTCGCGGGAGACCATCTCCGGCTGGGGCGGCATCGACCCCGCCACCGGCGTCGTCATCGAGCGCCGCCACGAGCTGTTCGGGGTCTGCTTCACCGGAAAGGTGCTCGTCTTCCCCGGTGCCAAGGGGTCCTCCGGCTGGTCGGGCTTCTTCCAGAGCACCCGCCTGTACGGCACGGCGCCGCTGGCGATGGTGGTCGCCAAGCTGTCCACGAAGTCGGCGCTGGGCGCGGTGGTCACCCGGGTCCCGGCCATCTCCGAGCTCGACGCGGACCCGGTCGAGCTGATCCGCACCGGTGACTGGGTCATCGTGGACGCCGGCCGTGGCATCGTCACCGTCGCCACCGATCGCCGGGACGGATAGGCGCCTCGCGGGCGCCCTGCCACCCGGCCGAACTTTGCGCCTGCCGGAAACTCCATCCACGCAGTTCAAGCGACAGTCACCAGCCCTGAAGGACCGGCGACCCACGGGCCGCCACCGACGCGCACGAAAGCCGCGCCGGCGGCGGCCCCGCGACCACTAGCTGGGGAGCCTGGCCCGGGTGGCCGTGGAGACCACCGTGTCCTTCTGGGCGGAGGTCATCAGGCCGGCCGCGACCCATTCCTCCGCGGTGCGGGTCACGGTGGACACGAACTGTTCCTGGTTCGCGAAGGGCGCGTTCTTCCAGACCGCGTCGAGGAACGTCACCGAATCCGCCCGCCCGCGGTTGGGCACGCCGGAGTCGATCCTCCCGAAGACGATGTTCGGCTCGACGCGCCGGAAGTAGGCGTGGTAGCGCTCGGCCACGGTTATCCTGCCTTGAGTAGGTCCGGAGCGACGCTTTGCAGTTACAGGCAGGCGAGTCGGCCGCAGACTCGGCACTGGTAGAGGGGCATCGATTGCAGGGCCCGATGGGACGGGTTCTGGCGCGGCTGGGTTCAGGCGGTTTTCCGAACGTGCGACGCCTCGGCGGAGAGCGGCGCGCCCTCTTGGCCGAGCGGGTGGAGTTCGGGAAGCTCCCGCCCTTGGTCGTCGACGAGAATGGAGTGCGGCTCGTCTGGGGCGAAGGCGTGGCGCTCGCCCCATTGGCGGAGGGCGACGACGGCCGTGAAGAGGTCCTGCCCGGCTTCGGTGAGCCGGTACGTGTGTCGTCTGCCGTCGGTGGCGGCGCTCTTGTCAAGGATGCCGTGCTCGACGAGTTTGCGGAGCCGGTCGGTGAGGATGTTGCGGGCGATCCCCAGCCGCTGATGGAACTCGGTGAAGGTCGTCGCCCCGTCCATCGCGTCGCGGATGATCAGCAGGCTCCACCGGTCGCCTATCAGGTCGACGGTCCGTGCGACCGGGCAGGCCGGGTCGGTCCAAGCGCTTCCTGCAGCGAGTGTGACGTCCACTGGCCCCCTCCGTGATGAGTTGCAATCTGAAACCAGTATGCCCTAACCTCAGATAGGTTGCATTTTGAAACTTATTGGTGGGTGATATGTCGTCAGGATTGACCGGGAGGCAGCGGGCCGTGCTCGCGCTGGTGTGCGCGGTGGCGGTGTCGACCATCTACGGCATCCAGCCGGTCATCGAGGCCGCGGGCGAGGACCTCGGGCTGGGGGAAGGAGCACTGGGGTGGCTGGTCGCCGCCGGCCAGATCGGCTATCTCGCGGGGCTGGTGCTGCTGGTCCCGCTCGGTGACCTGTTCGACCGCCGCAGACTCATCACGGTGCACTTGCTGCTCACAGCAGTAGGTGCGGGGGTGGCCGCCGCCGCACCCAGCGGTGGCATTGCGATCGCAGGCCTGGCCCTGGCCGGACTGTTCGCCGTGGTCGTCCAGATCACGGTGGCCTACGTCGCCGCCGTCTCACCGACCGGCGAGCGCGGCCGCAACATCGGAGCGGTCACCTCGGGCGTGGTCATCGGGATCCTCGGAGTGCGGGTGGTCGCGGGCACACTGGGCGAGCTGACCGACTGGCGCATGGTCTACCTCGTAATCGCCGGGCTTTGCGCGATGCTCGCACTCGCCGCCCGATTCACCCTCGAGGCCGACATCCGCCGCCCCCGAGCCCGGTACGGGCAGCTGCTGTCATCGCTGGGTCGTCTGGTCGTCGGCGACCGGCTCTTCCTCAGCCGGGGACTGGTCGCGTTCTTCCTGTTCGCCTCCTTCGGCACGCTGTGGAGCGGACTGGCGCTCCCGCTCGGCGACGCGCCGTGGCACTTCGGCACTACCGAGATCGGATTGTTCGGACTCGCCGGTCTCACCGGGGCGCTGGGCGCGGCCCGGGCCGGCCGATGGGCCGACCGGGGCCTGGCGCCCTCGGTCACCGGCTGGTCGCTGGCCCTGCTCACAGCCTCGTGGCTGCTGATCGCTCAAGCGGGGTCATCGCTGTGGCTGTTGATCGTCGGCGTCATCGTCCTGGACTTCGCCGTACAAGCCGTTCACGTCAGCAGCCAGCACCTGCTCACCACCGCTCGCCCCGACCAGAGCAGCAGCGTCATCGGCGCCTACATGGCCTTCTACTCCCTCGGCTCCGCGCTCGGTGCGATCACCACCACCTGGGCCTACAGCACCACGGCATGGTCGGCCGCCAGCCTGCTCGGCGCAGCCTACGCCGCACTCGGACTCCTCGTCGCCACCTCGACCCGGCGTTTCACCGCCCTACCGCGGGCGCAACAACCAAGTGCGTCCGTATCGGCTACGTCCCGCTGACACTCGGTGGCGCGAGCGCATAGCGCTGAGCGAGCACCGTTGACCGGCCTTGCAGCCGTTTCCCATGCCCGCTACTTCAGAAGGGCTTCCACGGTCTCCTAGCGTCGGCTACCGCTGGGTTCTGCCGGCGGATCGGGAGGTCGTCACCTGGTTCGCCCGCGAGGCCGGCGATCGGCCGCCGCAGGCGGCGAACGCGCAAGGGCACGCGAGCGCTGGGGTGTTTCCGCCAGGCGGTGCTGGTGCTCCGGTGGCTGTTCGACGGGGTCTTGTTCGTCTGCGGCGGTCGTCAGGAGCGCCTGATCGTTCTCGAGGTAGTCGATGGCGGTCTTGGGGTCGAGGCCGAACACCGACGCCGTGGCGGTCTGGCAATGGGAGGCCGCGGTGATCCAGACCTTGCTGGCTGGGCCGGCCGTCCATGACGGACTGCTTGTCGATCAGGAGGTGCCGGTTGGCGGTGCCGTCGTCAGCGTTCGCATTGACGACCAAAGAGGCTCACCGGTCTTCCGTAGGTGGGCTTGACCTTGCCCCAAGGTCAAGGTTCGACGATGCTCTGCATGAACAACAACGCACTGCACACCGTCGAAGCCCAGATCCGCGAGCAGGCCGGCTCCTACTGCGAGTCCAACAACGTCCCCGGGTTCGTCGCCGGCGTCTACCATGCCGGCGAGCAGATCGTCGTCGCCCACGGCACTGCGAACGTTGCCACCGGCGCACCGATGCTCGAAGACACCGGATTCCTTTTCGGCTCCGTCACCAAGGTCTTGACCACCACGCTGGTTCTGCGGCAGGTCGAGCGTGGACTGCTGGATCTCGACACGCCGGTGGTGAAATACCTTCCCGAATTCGCCCTGACCGTGCCGGGTGCGGCGGACAAGATCCTGGTCCGGCACCTGATCTCCCACACCAACGGCATCGATGCGGACCTGTTCTTTCCCGATGCCAAGGGCCGCGACGCCCTGAAGACCTACGTCACCGGTCTCGCGAGCAGCTGCGGCCCCCTGTTCGAACCCGGCGAGCAGCTCAGCTACTCCAACGGCGGCATGATCGTCGCGGGCCGCCTGCTGGAAGTGGTGACCGGCATGCCCTTCCCCGAACTGCTCGAGCGCGACGTCTACGCACCCGTCGGCATGAAGGACTCCAGCACCTCAGCCGAGCGGGCCATCCTGCGCAGCACGGCAGTCGGCCACTTCCTGGACCCCGAGACCATGGCGGCCAAGCCCACAGGCATGTTCATGCTGCCCGACACCTGGGGGCCGGCCGGCGGCACGCCGATCGGCACCGTCGCCGACCTGCTCGCCTTCGGACGCACCCACCTCGCCGGCGGTGTGTCCCCCTCTGGCACACGCGTTCTGTCGGCCGAGTCGACCACGCTGATGCAGCAGGTCTCGCACGACATGGCGACTCCGAACGTCCCGCCGATGGGCCTGGGCTGGGTGCGGTACCCGTTCGGCGACACGATCATCCTGGCCATGTCGGGCGCGTCGCCCGGTGGCGTGTCCATCTTGTGCGTCGTACCCGAACACGACCTGGTCTTCACCGCCTTCGGCAACACCTCGGGGGCGATCATGCTGCAGGACCAGATCCTGCAGCGGCTCCTGAGCGAGCATCTCGGTGTCCACATTCCCACTCTGGTCACCGAAGTGGAGCAGGACGTCGACCTCACCCCATACGTTGGCACCTATCGTTCCAATCAGCTCCGCATCGACGTCAGCATCGTCGAAGGCCAGCTCGAGGAGCGGACGACCTACACACCGGCGGACGAATCGCAGGAGCGGATCTTCACCGAGTTCGCCGGCGGCATGACCTCCGCCCCGCCGCAGCGCTACGTGCCCATCCGGCCCGGCCTCTTCGCGCCGGCCGGATACCCGCTGGAGACGTTCAACGGATATCTGCGACTGCTGCTCGTCTCCTACCACGACGTTCGCGACGGCCAAGCGCTCTTCCGCAACGGCGGCGGCCGCCTGACCCGGCGGGCCTGACCGTTCCGAACGACCTGCCGGGTGGAAGGATGTCCAACATGATCACGATCGGGCAGCTCGCGGACTACGCCGGAGTGACCATCAAAGCCATCCGCCACTATCACGAGCGCGGTCTGCTGGCCGAGCCCGGCCGCGACTCCTCCGGCTACCGGCGCTACACCGCCAAAGACGCCATCGACCTCGTCAAGATCAGGACCCTGGCCAATGCGGGCGTGCCACTGGCCCGCATCAAAGACCTTCTTGACGCCGACCCGGACGCGCTGACGGCGGCCATCGCCGAGATCGACCACAACCTCCAAGACCGCATCGCGCAGCTGCGGCGAACCCGCGATCAACTCGCCCAGCTGCGCGGCGGCGACCGGCTCTTCGTTTCCCCGGAAGTGGCCGACTATCTCGACGTTTTGCGCGAACTCGGCGTCAGCGAGCGCCAGAGACGCCTGGAACGCGACGGCTGGATCCTCATGCAAACCGCCTCACCCGAGGACGCCTCCCTGTGGCTCGCCGAAAAGCGCGAGCTCATAGCCGATCCCGAGTTCCGCGCCCTCTACCTCGAACATGACGCCGCCTACGACTGGTCGCCGAACGATCCCCGCCTCCCCGCCCTCGCGGACCGTACCCGGAACTGGTTCACCAATCACCACAGCCGATCCGAGACCCGTCCCGTCCATAACACGGCCATCGCCCGGTTGGCCGCGCAATCCCAGCCCGGAGCCTCATCCCCAGCTTGGGACCGCCTGGCCCAACTCATGAAAGGCTAGCCTCGATTGTGTGTGCTGCTCGGTTCGGAGTGTCAGATCTCGGTGGATCTGATCTCAGTCTGCCCGGCCGAGCGTGATGGTTCCGCGGGAAGGATCTTCCGATGTCGGCGGAGACACTCGAATCCGTGGATGCGGTGGAGATGCGTCCGCGGCTCGCGCCTGCATCAACCCGGCCAGCACGCGGCCGGGTGGTGTCGCAGGGCGGCACGTGGAAGATCGCGTTCAAGACGGTGTGCTCGTGGACGAAATACGGCGCGGACGCCCCCAAAGGCGGTACCTGCTAGCGGTGGCCCGATCCCGGGCGAGCACGCGTACGGCCAGCGCGCACACCGCCCCCACGACGGCGAGCGCAGTCCAGGCCCAGACCGGTCCGAGGTCGAGCAGCCGACCGACGGCCAGGTTCCCCGTGGCGACGCCGATGCCGGCGAGCGTGTTGTAGAAGCCGTAGTGGGTGGCCACCCGGTGCCCGCCCGACAACGCCACGATGGTGTCCATCTCGAACGGGTAGGCCAACACCGTTCCCAGCGTGAGCAGCACCGTGCAGGCGAGCGCGGCGGCCACGGGCATCGGTGCGTCCGCGATCCCGTATGGAATCAGCGGCACGAAGGCGAGCGCCATCAGCACCAGGCCGCGCGTGATGGCCTGCGAGGCGGTCCAGCGCTCGCGCGCCCAGTCGGTGACGCACACCTGACCGAGCAGGGCCACCAGCGCCGACACGACGAACAGCAGGCTGACGGCACCGTCGTCACCCAGCTCCAGTGGCAGGGCCAGGTAGATCTGGAACGACAGCACGTACGAGCCGACCATGGAAAGCGCGAACGTCCGGAACCGCCGGTTCGTCGCGACGTCCCACCAGTCCGCCAGCACGCCGCCACGCTGCGGTGCCTCGCTGTGACAGGGAGGCAGGGCGGACAACTGCAGCAGGGTGAGAGCAGCGAAGATCGTCGCGGCCACGACGCACACCAGCCGGAAGTCGACCGCGAGCAGGGCCACGCCGATCAGCGGTCCCAGCAGGATCCCCGCCTGGTAGAAGACGTTGAACAGGGCGAACGCCTCCACCCGGCGCTCTCCCGCACCGTGCGCGACGTACGCGCGCACCGCCGGGTTGAACAGCGCTCCGGCGAACCCCGTCATGGCGGAGGCGACGAGCAGGGCGGGCAGTGCGTCCACGAACCCCAGCAAGCCGAAACCTGCCGTGCGCAGCAGGCAACCAGCGATGATCACGGGCCGGTAGCCGAGGCGGTCGGCAAGCGTGCCGCCCAGCAGGAACAGTCCCTGCTGGCTGAGATTGCGCATGCCCAGCACCAGCCCCACGGACCAGGCGGCCAGGTGCAGCCCGTCGGACAGGTGGCCGGCGAGGTACGGCATCAGCATGTAGAAGCCGACGTTGATGGCGAGCTGGTTGACCATGAGCAACTGGACGCTGCGGTCGAAGGAACGCAATCGGCGCCACATCAGCGCATCACCATGCGGGTCCACCGGGTGACCTCGGCCTCGCCAGGGTTCTTGATCTCGTCGGGTTCGTCGGCCGGTGGGCGGTCGAGGAGGTCGTGCTGGGAGCAGTACGCGTCATCGAAGACGGTCGTGTAGTAGCGGGCCGGGCCGTCCGGGAAGATGGCGGCGATGCGGGTGCCGGGCGGGCGGGTCCTGGCGTACCAGGAGGCCACGACTGTGACCGCCCCGACGCTCCAGCCGCCGGTCGCGTAGTGGGTCTGGGCCAGAGTCCGGCTCGCCCAGACCGCTTCGCCCGGGGCCACCCAGTGCACCTCGTCGAAGGCGTCGTGGGCGACGTTGCGCGGATGGATGCTGCTGCCCAGGCCGCGCATCAGGCGAGGCCGGTCGGGCTGGCCGAAGATCGTGGAACCCACGGAATCCACCCCGACGACGCGCGGTGCCGGACAGAGGAGACGAAGGCGCCCGGCCACCCCGGCTGAGTGCCCGCCGGTGCCGACGCTGCACACCAGCACGTCCACCCGCCCGAGCTGCGCGAGCAACTCGTCGGCGAGGCTCGCGTAGGCCGCGACGTTGTCCGGGTTGTTGTACTGGTCGGGACAGTAGGCGCTGGGATCGTCTGCCAGGAGGCGTGCCACCCGGTCCAGGCGGGCCTGCTGCCAGCCGCCGCACGAGTGGGGCTGGTTGACGATCTCGACGCGGACGCCGTACGACACGAGCAGGGTCTGAATGATCGATTCCATGCCGGGATCGGTGACCACGGTGACCGGATGGCCGTACGTGATGCCGGCCAGCGCGAGGCCGAGGCCGAAGGTTCCCGACGTGGACTCGACGATCCTCGCGCCGGGAGCGAGCTCGCCGCGAGTCCTGGCCTGTTCGACGATGTGCAGGGCGGCCCGGTCTTTCAGCCCGCCGGGATTGGCGCCTTCGAGTTTGGCCCAGAAGCCCTGGCTATGCGGGGCGAAAGGCTCTGCGATCCGGCAGACGGGTGTATGTCCCACCAGGTGCGTCATGGTGAGTTCGGTGACGTATGAAGACATGTTGAACGCTCGTTTCGGCGCATGCTGCGCCAGGTCGCTGCTTGCAGAGGACGTTGACGTACGCGTCCTCGTCAGCAGCGGCGCACCTCGAGCGTCTGGGTCAGCGCGGCTCGTCCGCGGTGGTCACCCGGTGGCGCGCGACCCATCGGGAGCGGGGCCAGGTCCGGCTCGGCGTCCGCGGGCAGGACCGTCACGGCCGTCCACTCGCCCTGACCGGTCGGAGCGGCGGTCAGCGAGGATGTCGTGAATGGGTGTGAATGGGTCTGCTCGCCATGGCCGTCGTGATCGGGTCCGCTGTGGCTCGCCGCCATGAGCGTGTCCGCGGCCACGTGGTCGGAGACCTGTACGGCGTGGGACCACATGTGCGCGATCGTGAGCAGTCCGAGCACGATGACGAACCACGCGTGCTTGCGTGGCCGTGATGGGTTTCTCAACAGTCTGCACATGATCGACTACTTACGGTAACAGTTGGGATTCGTGCCGATGCACCCGGCCCCTTGCTCGTCGCATGTGGGCCCCGGCACGATGGGCCGGGTGAAGCTTTGGGTCAAGGTCGTCGGACTGGTGCTGTTCTACGCCTTGGCCACCTCATCGGGATCGGCCATGTCGTAGCAGCCCTCGGTATGAAGTCGGTGAGATTCAAGCTCAGCTCGACCTCGCCGTGCGGAGTAACCTGCATCTGGACACGAGCATCGCGCAGCGGCGGAAGACCGGGTCGTGAAGGGCGTCGAATACCGCGGTGAGTTGGTCGGCGGGGTTGTCCCCTGCTGCCGCGGTGGCCGCGGCCAGCCATCTGGTCACACCTTCGCTGCGGGTCTCCAGCATGGCCTCCACGTGCCGGGTAGAGCGTCTCTTTGGACACTCCGATGCGGACGCATAGTTCGGCGCCGATGCCGTCGAGCCCGCGGCATGGAGTGGCGGTGCTGCGTCGGAGGTCGCCCAGGCGCAAGGTGGCCAATCTGCGCCGCGAGCCTCGGGTGAGCCTGACCGTGTTCGACGCGGCCGATCCGCTCCAGTACGTCGAGGTGCGCGGCACGGCCACCGCGAGGATATCGGCCGGCGGCTCGCCATCTACCGCGACCGACCGGAAGACCACCACGACCGACGCCGTGATCGACCTACTGAGCGACACGTTCCCTGACCGGCCGCTGCGGGTCGGCATACGCAGCGCTCGCCGAGCGGTGGCCGGGCGTAGGGGATGCCGAGAGAGTTGTCCACGCCATCGGTCCGCACACTCTTCACCAGGCCGGATTCGGTCCGCGCCGTCAGACCGTGCCCGGTCGCGGCGGCTGGGGCGATGATCAGGGCCAGGGTGGCGAGGAGGGACGCGGCATGGCGGTCAGTGGGCGGATCACGGTCTTTCCGCGTAGACGAAGCGTTCGATCTCGGAGGGGGAGATGTCGCGACCCTGGAGGTATCGGGTGCGGTATTCGTCGGGGCCGACCTGGCCGCGTTCGGCCCAGCCGTACTCGGCCAGCAGGCCGCCGACGGCCTCGGGGGCCAGGCCGAAGTGCCAGATCCGGTCCTTGACCACGAAGTCGCGGTGGGCGCTGGGGGCGCCGTAGAAGTTGGTTCCGTCGAGGAAGTCCTGCCGGACGTAGGTGAAGATCAGGCGGCTGCCGGGGGCGGCCTTGGCCAGGAAGGTGAGGGTCCGGCGGACGGCGTCCTCGGTCAGGTATTGGGTCACCGCCTCCCATACGAACATGGCCGGCCGATCGGCCTCGAAGCCGCGCGTCGCCAGGGCCTGGGCGAGATCGTCGTGTTCGAAGTCGACGGGGATCAAGGTCATGCCTTCCGGCACGCCGTCGAAGACCTCCTTGAGCCGCTGCTGTTTGTCGGTGATGTTCTCCGGCAGGTCGAGCTCGTACGCCCGGCCGCCCGCCGGGGCGACCAGCCGGCATGCCCGTGTGTCCAGTCCGGCACCGAGCACCACGACCTGCCCGATCCCCGCCGCCAGCGCCTCCGATACCCGGTCGTCGGCATAGCGTTTGCGGCACAAGATACTGCCCCAGATGCCGGCCGCCCGGGTTTCCGACGCGCTGATCATCAGCTGCCGCAGGGGCCGCCACCTGCACGCCCGTACCATGAGCCGCGCGCTGGGCGGCAGGAAGCGGACCGCAAGGTCGTCGTCGACCAGCCGCTGACCGTGCGGCAGGAACTGTTCGACTGCGGCGATCACCATCGGGCCCAGCGCGGTCTGTGCCGCGGGCCGGCGTTTCACCATCGCTGCGCCTCCTTTGCGGTGCGGCGGGCGGACGGTGGTGGCGGACCTTCGGCGAACACCTGCTCCATCCAGGAGAAGACGTCACGCGCGGCCCGCATCCTGGCTCCGCGGCCGGGGTCCTCGCCCACCAAGCGGATGCCGTCGTTCATGATCTCGCCGAGCACTGTCATGGAGGCGATCTGCCGCCGTACGACGCGTTCCCAGGCCTCGTCGTCGAGCCGGTAGAACACCGTCCTGTTGCCCGGCTTGGTGATCTGGGTCAGGAAGCCGACGGAGTCGAGCAGTCGCAGGTTGGTGGACAGCGACGCGCGGCTGGCCCCGATGGCCGCACCGATCTGGTCCGCCGACTGCTCCGGCGATTCGCAGACGACCAGCCAGCCGAGGATCCGGCCGGCGATCAGCGGGAGGTTGTCCTGGTCCGCGCAGTATTTCGCGATCCGTTCGACCCAGATCAGCAGCTCTTCCCGGCTCGCTTCGGCCACCGGCACGCCCTTTCGGTGTATCTGTAAGTCGCTGGCTGCTTCATTATTAACTGAAATTCAGGGAGTGGGAAACCCCAAAGTCCGTAAGTGCGCCTGACGTGCCGGTTGGCTCGAGGGAAGGCGACCGCCGCCGCGGGCGCTGGTCAGTCGGGGCGTGGCAGGCGCTGCTGTTGCCAGCGGTCGAGCAGGGCAGGGATCTCGCCGAGCATGAACTGGTAGAAGTCGTGCATCTGGATCAGCCGTTGATGGGCGGGGTCGCCGGGAGCTGTGGCGGCTATTCCCTTTCTGGCCGCCTGCAGCATGATCTGGATGACCGTGTTCTGGCTGGTGAACAGGGTGGCCCAGGCGTCGTCGCGCATGCGGTAGTGCTCGCGGCGGCTGCCGGGGGCGGGCAGGCGTTCGATCAGGCCGACTGACAGCAGCGATTTGACCGCACCGGAGACCGAGCCGGCGCTGACGCCGAGCCGGTCGGCGATGTCGCCCATGGTGACCGTTTCCTGGTCGGTGAACAGGAACATCGCCAGCGTCCGTGCGGACATGCGCTGCAGCCCGCCCTCGGTCAGCACCAGGGCCAGTTGTTCCGCGGCCTGCCACTGCTCTTGCCTGTCGTTCACACGCCACCTCCAGGAGGCAGGATATCCAACAACGGGAGGCTTCAGAAATTTCTGAAACTTCGCTATATTGAGCGTATCGGTCTCCGCTGGGAGGGCGATGGTGTGCCGGGAAGCCTGGTCGGCGAGCAGCGTCACCGACCCAGGAGTTGAGCCCGATGACCTTCCTCAGTCGCCTGTTCGGCGTGCGTCCCGAGCTCAGGCATCCGGTGCGTGTGCAGCGCGACATCGTGATCCCGGCCGCAGACGGCGTACAACTGCTGGCCGACCGCCACTTCCCTGCCGATGTGGAGCGAGCGCCGCTCATCCTTTTGCGCAGCCCGTACGGCCGGGGCAACGCGCTCGACCGCATGCCCGCGCTCCTGGCCGAACGCGGTTACCAAGTGCTGTATCAGAGCGTGCGCGGCACGGCCGGGTCGGGCGGTCGTTTCGACGGGTTCACCATCGACCCCGCCGACGCCGACGGCACGCTCACCTGGCTACGCCGGCAGCCGTGGTTCGGTGGCGAGCTGGCCACCTGGGGAGCCAGCTACCTTGGCTGCACGCAGTGGGAGCTGGCCGCCCGGGACGTTCCCGAGTGGAAGATCGCCGTCATCCAGGACGCGCCCTCGGAGTTCGCGCATGGCTTCATGTACCCGGGCGGCGCCTTCGCTCTGGGCAACGCGCTCGGCTGGGTTCAGCTCGTGGACCGGATGTTCACCGGCGGTTACTCCACCACCCGCCAGCTTCTCGCCATGTCCACCGCCGCCCGCAGGCTGCGCCGCGCCACGCTGACGCTCCCGCTGAACGAGGCCGATCTGGCCCTGACCGGGCACCGGGTGCCCTGGTTCCGCGAGTGGATCGCGCACGGCCCGGACGAGGAGTACTGGGCGTCCATGGACCACCGGGCGAACGTCACCCGGATGCCGCCCGCGGTGCACCTGCAGGGCGGCTGGGACGATTTCTTCCTGCCCGGCATGCTGGCCGACCACGCAGCCTTGCGGGCGGCGGGACGCCAGGTCCGCCTGCTGGTCGGGCCATGGGGGCACGGCAAGGGGCTCTACACCCGGCAGGGCATGCACGACGCGCTGGCCGCGCTGGACGCCGCCCTGCTCGGCAAGCAGGCCCCGTCAGGGGTGCGGCTGTTCGTCACCGGGGCCGATCGGTGGACGGACCTGCCGGACTGGCCACCGCCGCACCAGCCGACCGCCTGGCACCTGCACCCGGACGGAGGACTCAGCACCGCACCCGCCGCCGCCGGCGCGCCGCCCAGCCGCTACCGCTACGATCCCGGCGACCCGACCCCCACGGTCGGCGGCACCGCGGTGGGCCTGTCCGCCGGGCGGAAGGACAACCGCCGCGTCGAGGTCAGGCCGGACGTCCTCACCTTCACCAGCGATCCATTGCCGGCGGACGTCGAGGTGATCGGCCCGGTCCGGGTCCGCCTGCATACGCGGTCGTCGGTCCCGCAGGTCGACTATTTCGCGCGATTGTGCGAGGTGTCGCCGCGGAGCCGTTCGACCAACCTCTGCGACGGCATCGTCCGGCTGAGCGACCCCGGCGACATCCGGATCGCGGACATCGAGTTGTGGCCGA
This sequence comes from Nonomuraea marmarensis, assembly GCF_043197025.1. Lineage (NCBI taxonomy): Bacteria > Bacillati > Actinomycetota > Actinomycetes > Streptosporangiales > Streptosporangiaceae > Nonomuraea > Nonomuraea marmarensis. The sequence goes on along the minus strand of NZ_JBICRM010000025.1, from coordinate 48,829 downwards.
TCGCCCACCGCTTCGGGCGCGGTCACCGTATCCGGCTACAGGTCGCCAGCGGCGCCCACCCCCGCTTCGGCCGCAACCCGGGCACCGGCGAACCCGTGGCCACTGCCCACACTTTGCGCCAGTCCAACCACGAGATCTTCCACGACGCCGACCAGCCCTCGGCTCTCTGGCTGCCCACCACTTCAGGAGCGTCATGAAACTGCTCGTCCTCGGCGGCACCCACCACGTCGGCCGCGCCCTCGTGGAGTCCGCGCTCGACCGCGGCGACGACGTGGCCACGCTCAACCGTGGCCTGAGCCGCCCACCGGCGCCCGGCGTCCAAGCGCTGATCGCCGACAGGACCGACACCGCGGAGGTCAGCGCCGCCCTGGGGCCGGGGGAGTGGGACGCCGTCGTCGACACCTGGGCCTGGGCGCCGCGCGTGGTTCACGACAGCGCCCGGCTGCTCGCCGGCCGGGCCGGGCACTACGGGTACATCTCCAGCCGCGGCGTCCACCGCTGGCCCTGGCCACCCGGCGCGGACGAGCACGCCCCGCTGGTGGACGGCGACCCCGGCAGCGAGGACGGTGCCGACTACGCCGCCGCCAAGAGGGGCGGCGAGCTGGCGGTCACCGAGGTGTTCGCCGAACGCGCGCTGCTGGCCAGGGCCGGGATGATCCTCGGCCCGTACGAGGACGTCGGCCGCATCCCCTGGTGGCTGCGCCGCCTGGAGAAGGGCGGCCGGGTGCTCGCCCCGGGCCCGGCCGACACGCCGCTGCAGTACATCGACGCGATGGATTTGGCCGCGTGGATGCTGACGGCCGCCGAGAACGGCGTCGGGGGCACCTTCACCGCGACCGGACGGCCCGGCGCGACCACGATCGGCGAGCTGCTGGAGACCATCCTGGAGGTGACCGGCTTCGACGCCGAACTCGTGTGGGCTCCTCCGGAGGTGCTGGAGGAGGAGGGTTTCGCGCTGGGGATGGAGTTCGGGCTCCGCTACCCGCACGATCCGGCGCCCACCGGCATACACGACGCCGACGTCACCGCCGCGCTCGCCGCCGGCCTGACCTGCCGCCCGCTGCGGCAGACGCTCGCCGACACCTGGGCCTGGCTGCAGGCAGAAGGAGATCCGCCGCCGCGGCCCGACGCCCCAGCCCCGGACACCTGGCTCGACCCGGCCGCCGAACAGCGCGTGCTGGCGCGGCTCGACAACAAGGAACCTCGATGAAAGTGCTCATCCTCACCCACGGCACCCGCGGTGACGTGCAACCGTATGCGGCGCTGGCTCTCGCCTTGCGCCTGGCCGGGCACGAGGTGGTGCTGGGCGCCCCGGCTGGCTCGGCCTCCGTGGCGCAGCCGTACGGACTGACGTACTTTCCCCTGGACGACGGCCCGAACAAGCTCATCGACGACTCCGAGATTCGCGAGGCGATCGAGAACAACTACCGGGGGCTGCGCGGCAAGAAGGTCGCGCTGGATGTGATGCGGCGGACCAAGCCGCTGATGGCCCGGGTGATGGCCGACATGGCGGCGGCGGCCGAGGGCGGGGCGGATGTCGTGGTGCACCCGCCCGGCATTCCCGCCCACCACATCGCCGAACGCCTGGGCGTGCCCGCCGTGCCCGCCGGACTGCAGCCGGTGTGGGTGCCGACCGGTGCGTTTCCCAACCCGATGATGATGGGGCTCAAGGCGCCGCAGGCGTTCAACCGGGCGACGTACCTGCCGACCAAGCTGTTGCTGCGTAGCGCCGCCGCCGGGGTCGCCGACGAACTGCGGCGCGACACTCTGCACCTGCCCAGGCGGCGCGGGCGGCACGATGTCCTGCGGGCCTCGGACGGCGGGCCGGTCACCATGTTGCACGGGTTCAGCAGGCTCGTCCTGCCCGCGGGGCTGGACTACCCGTCGTGGGTGCACACGACCGGGTTCTGGTACCTGCCCGCAGCCGAGGGGTGGACGCCGCCCGCGGAGCTGAGCGCCTTCCTGGAGGATGGAGAGCCGCCGGTCTACATCGGGTTCGGCAGTATGGCCGGTACCGATCCGCGACGCGTCGGCCACGTCGTGCGCGAGGCGGTCAGCCGGGCCGGAGTACGGGCCGTGTTGGTCTCCGGCTGGGGCGGCATTCAGGTCGATGACCTGCCCGGCAACGTGCTGCTGCTGGACCAGGCGCCGCACGACTGGCTGTTCCCGCGGATGGCCGCCATCGTGCACCACGGTGGCGGCGGCACCACGGGCGCGGCGCTGGTCGCCGGGCGCCCTCAGGTGGTGTGCCCGTTCGTCGGCGACCAGCCGTTCTGGGCCGCCCGCATGCACGCTGCGGGGGTCGCGGTCCCGCCCCAGCCGCAGCGTCGACTGACGCCGGACGGGCTGGCCGCCGCGATCAAGCTGGCGGTCACCGACCGCGCCCTGGCCGAACGCGCGCAGTCGCTCGGGCAGCGCATCCGTGCCGAGGACGGCGTCACGACCGCGGTCAAGATCCTGGAGTCTGTTGGTACAGCCCGATCTGGCGGTAGACGGACGTGAGATAGCGGGAACCGACACGCCGGTCAGGCGCTCGGCTTCGGCCCACAGGCGCGCGGCGGCCGCCTTGTCCAAGGCCCGGCGCGGCGGCCGTACGGCCTGCACGAGCTGATGGCCGGCTGGCTGGGTGCCGAGCTGGGCGACTACCACCACCACGTCGACTCACTCCACGTGTACGAGCGCGACCTGAACAACGCGGTCGCCGTCCTTGATACGGCGGTCTCGCCGCCTGACAAGCTCCCGTCCCTGGAGACGCCGTGGGAGGGGTTCGACGCCCTGCTGGCCGATGTCCGGTCCGGCCGGAGAGTCAACCATCCTGGCTGGGACGCCATGGCGGCCGTGCTGGCCAGCTACCAGCAAAAGGCCAGTACGGGCCCGGTACGGGCTCGGGCCGGTTGGGGGCCGGAAAAGGCCGTCCCGGCCGGTGGAGCACCACCGGCCGGGACGTTGGGAATCTCGGGAGTGATTCGGCAGGGCTGGTCAGAGACCGGCCCGGCTCGCGGCCTGGTGACCGCCGACAAGCGGCAACTGGAAGTTGCTGATCTTGGTCGTCACGCTGATGTTCGCCCGGGTCGGGTCCGCGACGCTGGAGTAGCTGCGGTAGCTGCCGACCACGATCAGGCCGAGCCGGTGGCCCGGCGCGAACACGTGGTCGACCGGCAGCAACGGCAGGCTGAAGTCGTACTTCTCACCCGGGACGAGCGGCTCCGGAGTGGTGAGCGAGTTCCGGTTGAGCGCGTCCATGACGCCTTTGCTGACCCGCTCCCGGTCGCCGGTCACGATGTTCTTCGCCGTCTGCTTGTAGCAGGCGTCGTCGCTCGGGCTGCTCTCGCCCCAGCAGTCCTCGGTGGTCAGCGTCTTGATGCCCTCACCGGAGGTCTCCCAGCTGACCCGGGTCTGCGGGCCGTAGTCGACCAGGACGGCGCCGAGGTTGGTGTCGGTCTGGTCCGCCGACGCGTTCAGCCGTACAACCGGGGTTCCGGAGACGTGCAGCGGCGCGGTGAGCGGCTCGGAGAGGAACACCAGCCGGTTCGGACCGACGTTGGAGGTGTCGCTGACCATCTGGGTCTCGGTCTGGCTGGGGTTGTCCTGGAAGGTCAGGTCGGCCGGGTGTCCCTTGGCGTGCTTCACCGACAGGCCGGTGGGGCCGCCGGCGACCTCACCGGGCTGGAACCACAGGCTGGTCTCCTTCGCGCCGGGGACCGGCCAGTCGCGGTAGGACTCGAAGACGTCCGGCGCCCGCTCGATGTCGACCCGGGGCTCCTTCATGATCTCGTTGGGCACGCCCTGCAGCCAGTTGTCGAACCACCGGTGCAACGTGTCCACCCATGCCGTGCGGCGGAAGTCGAACGGGTCGACGTGCCCTTCCTGCGAGAGCAGCAGCTTGCGCGGCACGTTGTGCTTGGCGAGCTCGGTCCAGAACTGGCTGAAGTGATCGGGCCGTACGTTGTCGTCGTTCAGGCCGTGCACCATGAAGACGCTGGCCCGCACCTTCGCGGCGTCCTTGACGTAGTTGCGCTCCTCCCAGAACGCCGAGTAGTCGCCGGTGGCGTCGCCGTCCGCCGCGCTGATCTCGTCCCGCACCGGAGCGCAGTGCTCGCGCCGGTCGGGGTCGGTCACGGTGTTCGCGATGCTCGCCACGTAGTGGTTGGAGCGGGTCACGACGCCGTTCTTGCGGGTGTAGTCGTAGTAGCTCGACGGGCCGGCGATGTCGACGATCGTGCTGAGGCCCCTGACCCCGGTCACCGCCGTCGCGAGCGCCAGGTTGCCGTCGTAGGACTTGCCGATCATCCCGGTCTTGCCGTTGTGCCAACCGGGGGAGGCGACCACGTGACCGTCGGCGTCCCGCGCGGTGCCCCGGCCGTTCAGCCAGTCGATGGCCACCTTGGCGGACAGGTTGTCGGGCGTGCCGTTGGTGGTCGGGCAGCCGGTGGAGTTGTGGGTGCCCACCATGTCCAGCAGAACGACGGCGTATCCACGGGGCACGAAGTAGTTGTCGTAGAACAGCGGCCACTTGTCGAGCAGGCCGTCGCCGTCGGTGTCCTGCTTGAGCTCGGACTCGTTGCCCCGGCCGAGTGTGGAGTAGTACGGGCTGGCGTCCATGATGACCGGTACCTTCAGGCCCCGTTCGGTGGCCCGTGGACGCATGATGTCCACCGAGATCTGGTCCATGACCCCGTCATGGTCGCTGTCGAAGGGGGCGTCCACCCAGACGTGTTCGCGGATCGCGTCGGCGTAGCCGAACACCGGTTGCGTGACACCGTTCTCCACTACGATGCCGGGCCGGCTGTCGGCCGCGGCGGACGTGGTCTGACCCTGCGATACGAGCAGTGACGCGGCGAGCAGTCCCACGCCGAGTGCTGTCCTGCGACGTACCGGGCTCATGCGTGTTCCGCCAATGATGCGGATAAAAGGTATATCATGCGGCGAACGGTACAAAACGACCGTTCTGTGGAGCACTGGTCGTTAGTCGCAAACGCACGCCCTCGATTCCGACGGTTGACGAATCCCGCCGCCGGGTGCCTGATCAGAGCACCGGATCGGGTCCGGGTGCCGGCTACCTGCGCGTGATCAGCGGCGGGCGGAGGACGAATCGCGCCCCCTAGGAGCTGTCCTCGAGCTGCAGGGACCTGCCGCTCGCCTCGGCGATCTGCCGGGCGATCGCAAGGCCCGGCCCGGTGCCTCCGGTGTCCCCGCTGCGCGAGGGATCCAGCCGGGTGAACCGCTGGAACGCGATCTCCCGCTTCGCCGGGTCGATGCCGAGGCCGTCGTCGGTGACCTCCAGGATCGCGCACGGGCTGGGCGAGGACATCCGCGGCGGTGCCGAACCTGTCTAGATGCCAGGACGCGGCAGCGTCTTAAATGGCGAGCAGGCCCGGCCAACTGCAGGTTGATCAGCTCGATCAACGCGTGGGTGTCGTCGAGGCTGGTGGACACCAGCGATGCCGATGACATTCCCCGCGCTGACACCCACCCGGCCTTCGTCCGCTGGCGACAGCGCCGGGAACGGCCATACCGGTGCAGCAGTTGGCCCGGTTGGTCCGATATCTGGATCTTCCCTCGACTTGCCTGCCGCTGCCACGCTGGCAGGCAGTGTCTGTTGACGACGAGGAAAGCACCCGGTGATCCTGCATATCATCACCCGGTGAAAGCTTCCGTGATGCTCAATACCGCCGCGATGCCGGCCAGACCCGCACTTGTGCTTCGCCCGTGGGGTGTGGAGGACGTGGCCGCGGTCGTTGCGGCGTATCGAGATCCTGTTCTACGTCGCTGGACGAGTTCACGGGTGGAAACCGAGGCCGAGGGGCTGCGGTGGGTACGGGCCCAGCAGCGAGGCTGGGCGACGGGGAAGCGGTTCAGCTTCGCCATCCTCGACGCGCACCCCAGGCCGGCCTTCCGCCAGGTGGTGGGCAATATTGTCCTCAGGGATGTCGCACCGGGGAAACCGTCCGCCGAGGTCGGCTACTGGACGGTGGCGCACGCCCGAGGACGGGGTGTCGCCGCCGGGGCATTGGAGGCTGTAACCCAATGGGCCTTCGACACCTTCGGTGCTGACGGGCTGGAACGCCTTGAACTACTGCACCAAGTGGACAACCCGGCGTCGTGCCGCGTGGCGCAGAAAAGCCGCTACGAGCTCGACGTAGTCCTGCCCGCGGCACCGCCCATGTATCCGCTCGACGGGCACCTGCATGTACGCACCCACGCTGAGGTTGACCAACCCAGCCAGCCCCTCCTCGAGCCAACCCAGGTCACCAGCTCGCAGGCCACCAGCCCGCGGAGGTGAGCAGGACGCCCCGCGTGGGGGTAAGCCCGCTGGCCTGCGCGGCCTGCCCCACCGGGCCGCGGAGGCTCGCAGCTCAAGGGTGGCGCGCAGCGTGTGTGTGCCAGAAACTCGGCGAGGGGGTTGACCTGCGGTTGGCTGCTTGTGTTCTGGTTGAGCATGATCGCTGTTATGGCGTTGCGTCTGCTCTATCTGATCTTCGTCCGTCTCGCGGGTTGGCTGGTGCTCCTGGGCCGCTCGCAGAGGTCGAAGGAGGTGGAGATTCTGGTTCTGCGTCATCAGCTTGCAGTGTTGCGTCGGCAGGTGGCGAGGCCGCGGCCGTCGTGGGTGGATCGGGCGGTGCGTGGATGGAGGCGCGAGCTGCTGGACCGGACCTTGATCTGGAATCAGCACCACCGCCTCCACGTCCTTCGTGAATTCGAGACGTTCTATAACGAACACCGGCCGCATCGGGCTCTCCGGCAAGCAGCTCCGCTTCGACCTCTTCCTTGATCCCAGCGATGCTCCAGCCCGGGATTCACCGCTCGACATCCGCCGACATGATCGACTCGGTGGTGTCATGAAGGGGTACCGACATGCGGCTTGACCTGGCCGGATGATTAATCGGCACTCCGCAAGGCTCGCTATCACCGCAGCTGATGAGGCTAGCTGGGATTGCGTGTTTCCGCCGGCTCGCCGATCACCTTGACTGTTGGTGATCAGTCGGCGCAGCTTGCGTCGCTGTCACCGTGAGGGGGTCGTCATGACCCTGGACGCACAAGGAACGAACGTGACCGCCCGCGCAGGCCTGAACGGTCAGGCCCCGCGCTGCGATCACGTCGACCACCTCCCGATGGTGGAGCCCGGGTTACCCGAATGCAAGGAATGTCTGGGCCTCGGCCGGACCTGGACACGGTTGCTGGTGTGCCTGACCTGCGGGTGGGTGGCCTGTTCCGACGATTCGCGCGGCGGTCACGCCTGCGCCCACTACCAGGAGACCGACCACCCGGTGGTCGCCACCCTGGAACCAAGGTCGACATGGCGCTGGTGCTACGCGCACCGGCGGACCGTATAGACGAGACGAAAGTTACTTCATGACTGTTTCTGAGCAGCCGGTGAAGGATCGGCAGTACTACGATGGCGCATCGCCGTTCCCCGAGGCAGCAGAACACGCGCCGGTTGGCGGAGCTCAGGTGGGGCTGACGGCGGCGATCGTCGTGCTGCCGTTCATCGCGTTCGGAGTCGCGATCTTCCTGTCGTGGGGGCAGGGGGTCGCGTTGACGGATCTGCTGCTGGGGGCGGGCTTGTATGTGGTGACCGGGCTGGGGGTGACGGTCGGGTTCCATCGGCTGCTCACCCATGGCTCCTTCACCGCGCGGCCGTGGCTGCGTGTGGCTCTGGCGGTCGCCGGGTCGATGGGGTTCCAGGGCAACGTGATCGACTGGGTGGCGGTGCATCGCCGCCATCACGCGTTCACCGACCGGCCGGGCGATCCGCACTCTCCCTACCGGTACGGCACCGGTCTGCGCGGGCAGCTTCGGGGGCTTGCCCACGCCCACCTGGGCTGGATGTTCGCCGACGACCGGACCCCGGCCGAGCGCTACGCCCCGGACCTGCTGGCCGATCCGGCTATGACGCGCGTCGCACGCGCTTTCCCCGTGCTGTGCGGGCTGTCGCTGTCGCTGCCGTTCGTGGCCGGCTGGGCGATCACCGGCACCCTGTACGGCGGCCTGACCGCCTTCCTGTGGGCCGGGCTGATCCGCGTCGCGCTGCTGCAGCACGTCACCTGGAGCGTCAACTCCCTATGTCACGTGATCGGCAGCAGGCCGTTCAAGACCCGCCGCCACGACCGCTCGACCAACGTGTGGCCGCTGGCCCTGCTGTCGTTCGGCGAGAGCTGGCACAACGGTCACCACAGTGATCCCACCTGCGCCCGTCACGGCCTCGATCGCGGACAGATCGACCCGTCCGCCGCCGTGATCCGCCTGTTCGAACGGCTCGGCTGGGCGAGCGACGTGCACTGGCCCGACCACGAGCGCATCCAGCGCCGCCGCGCCGGCCCGCCATCACAAGCCCGCGCCCCGTCCGGAGACTGACCGATGCCCTTTCAGTGTCGCTGCCGGAGTGGCTGCTCACCGGTGCGGCGGTAGTTGTGGTGATCGTCATCGACCTCCTGGCCGGGCGAGGCCGTCGCCCTAGCCCTCTGCGGGCCGGCGTGTGGGTGGGCGTCTATCTCACCCTGGCGGTCGCCTTCGGCGTCGGATTGGGACTGGTCGCCGGTGTGGACTCGGCGGTGCAGTTCTTCGCCGGCTCATCGATTCCAGTGATAACCGGAACGGTGATTGCTCGTTTCCGAGTCGTAGGCCAGGGACCACACTGGAGCTCCAAGCCGCCTGACCGCGGCGCATGTCCGCCAGCCCGAGGTCATGGCTGATGGCGGAGACGGATCAACGAGGTCCGCCTCTGGGCCGATGACCGAGCTGAGCGGCGAAAGGAAATCGCGATGACTGTGCGATGGGAGATCGACAACAAGGTACAGGCCCTCAAGGGCTGGGTCAGGCAGCGCCTTGGCCGCGCCGCCGCCACCCAGCGTCACCCGGTTGCGGGCAAGACCGATCGGGTCGTGGGCAATCTGGAGCGGTCCGGTAGGAAGGCCAAGGACGCCCCCAAGCACTGATCCCCCTCCGGCAGATCGGCGGCTCCAGACCGTGATCGACAGTGCTGATCGCCGCAGGCCAACGCGACTACTTCGCAGGACCGATGGAGAGCTCCTGGACTGCCCCGGCATGAACGCGAAGATCGCTTGCCGGACACTCCAGTCCCCGCGAGTAGCGCCAAGCCTCCTCCACGGGCCCACACCTCCACGAGGCACATAGAGTGGGGGAGACGGTTCGGATCGGCGCCGCCCGGGTTGAGGGAGGGGTGGCGGGCATGGAGTTACGTCAGCTGCGCTATTTCGTGACGCTGGCCGAAGAGTTGCATTTCGGCCGGGCGGCGGCCCGTGAGCACATCGTGCAGTCCGCGCTGAGTCAGCAGATCCAGCGGCTGGAGCGTGAGCTGGGGGTGCGACTGCTGGATCGCAGCACCCACCACGTCGATCTGACCCCGGCGGGTGCGGCTTTCCTCATCGAGGCGCGTCAGATTCTCGACCACGTGGGCCGAGCCGGGCAGGCCGCACGCAACGCCGTCGCCTCGGCGCCCACCCTGCGTGCCGGCATCATCGATGCCGGTTACGACTCGATGCCGCAGATCCTGCGTGAACTTCAACGCAGCCATCCCGATATTACGATCCACCAGGTCGAAGCGGGCACCCCCGAGCAGTATCGGCAGCTGGCCGACGGCCGCCTGGACATCGCCATCGGACACGCCTCCCAGGCCCCGGCCGAGGTGAGCTCCAAGCTCATCAGACTCGATCCGCTCGGCGTACTGGTGCCCGACGACCACCGCCTCGCCGCCCTCGACGACGTACCCGTCGCCGCCCTCGCCGACGAACCCCTGCTACTCGGCGAAGAAGCACAGACTCCGGAGCTCAACCGGTTCGTCATCGCGCTGTGCCGCGCGGCCGGATTCGCGCCCACCATCTACGAGGGCACTGTCGAGAGCTCCCGCGCCGCCGCCGACCTCGTACTCCAGCACCGCTGCGTGCACTGGGTGCCCTCCTCCTTCCGCACCTCCAACCGCCCCGGCACCACCTGGCGGCCCCTGACCGAACCTGCTACGCACTACCCCTGGTCACTGCTGTGGCACGACGCCAACCCCTCGCCCCACATCGCCACCGTCATCGACAGCGCCCGACGACTCGCCGAGCGGCTCGGCTGGCTGGAGCCCGTCGCCCCGGCCACCGGACCAGCGCCCGGCGAAGGTGCTCCGAGTACCACCAGCCACAGCGATGAGACTGTCTGATGCGCAGGCTCTGAACGCCGGGTGCACCACGAAAGCCTGGTGATCGGTTCTGGAGATGGATCCTTTCCGGATCGCCTGTTTCGGTACGGCACGCGTGGGTGTCGGCTCAAGGCGAACGAGTTCGACCGTCGGCGCCGGCACTCATGCGGCGGCCGGCCCGCTGCTTCGACCGGTCCGGAAGACCGCTCCCGTGCAGACATCGATGCGCCGCCAAAGGAGTTCGACCATGGGCATCATCGCTTGGATCATCCTCGGACCGGTCGCCGGGGTGGTGTGATGGCCATCGCCGGAGCCATCGCGGTCGTCGCCTTCGGCGCCATCCTCAGCTTCGCCCTGGCCGACGGGTCGGTGGGCGGATTCGACCTGCGCATCGCGGGCGTCATCCTGATGCTCGGCGGTGCCCTCGGGCTCCTGCTGCCGCTGCTGCGCACCAGGTCACGCTGGAACCAGTCAACCGCCCGCAGCCGCCAGGACGCCATCGACGACCGGCCACCGCCCAGCCCGGCAGATCCGCCCGGCCATGACACCAGGCAACGCCGCGGGCGCAGACCTCCCCGCAACCGACCTCCCCGCGACCGCCGACCCTGACCACCGCCGGACGGTCAGCCAAGGCGGGACGGCTGAACGGCTGCGACCGTCACACCGTTCCTCACGCAAGGCTGGGCGCGCCGCTGTCGCCCGTACGCGGGAGCTGACATCCCTCGGCCTGTCAGCGAAGGGCCGACCCGAGCCAACCCGCTGCTCTCACCTTCCAGACTTTGGCAAGGCGGTGAGGGCAGAAGCTACTCCTGGAGGCAGACATGCCCGCTATGACCACAATCGTCGCCGTCGCTGTGGTGGCGATCCTGGTCGCGGCCATCGGCTTCGTCATGGTGCAGCAGCGCTGGGAAAGCATTCACCGGCACGCCGGCCGCCGAAAACAAGCCGCCTCGAACGAAGGAGACAACCGCGGCGGGGCCGATCAGGTACCGCGTGCCCGGCAAGGGTGGGTCGCCAGCCTCGGCATCAAGCCGCTAACCCCCAAGTCGCAGCAAGCCTACGCCGAACGCTGGACAGCGATCCAGAAGCAGTTCGCCATCGCGCCGGGCCTCGCGGTAAGTGCGGCCGATCGGCTGGCCACGGCCGCCATGGCCGAGCGGGGATATCCCACCGAAGACTTCGAGCAGCGGCAACCGGAATTGCCGGTGGTGCACGGCCGCACGCTGCACCGCTACCACCAGGCCCACGAGATCAGCGAGTACGCCGCCCAAGGCAAGGCCTCCACCGAGGACCTGCGGCAGGCCATGGTGCACTACCACGTTCTGTTCCAGGAACTCCTCGATAACACTGACGAACACCACCACCGTCAGCCCGCCGACCGCACCCGCGACGACCAGCCGACCTCCTAGGGAGACTCCCGGGACGGCTCGCGAAAAGTCGACGCGACATGAACATGCACAACGACGACGAACGCCTCGACGAAACCGCCGACCTGCCGCCGCTCTGGCCTGAGACCGTTCTGAAGCACCACAACGACGGCAAGGTCCCGCTGTCACCGCCGTCAGACAAGCTCGTTTTCGGCCCGGTCGCAGTTCCCCGCACCGTCGGTGCCGTCCGAGCCGCTGCTCAAGAGCGATCCTTCCGACTGCAGGGTCACCCGGCTTGCTTTCGCAGCTCCGGCCAGGGCGAGCAGGACGTCCTCTATGGCCGCACCACCGCGACGGAGCAGCGCGCGTGATACAGAACGCCGAGGGTGACGGATCCAAGCATCACGGTGCCGATCGCCCCTCGGCCCTGGGAGCCGACGACGACCAGATCCGCCTTGGCGGAAACGCTGGCGAGGGCGTCGACAGGGTGGGCGCGCCGGACGTCCTCGATCACCTGAACCTGCGGATATTGCTGCCGCCATCCCGGGAGGACGCCGGCCGCGATCTTGCACTGGGCGGCGTGGATCTCGTCCAGGTCATGGGCGCTCTCGGGGATGTGCGCGTGCGCCGGTGGTTGCCACGCGTAGACGGCGCGCAGCGTGCTCGCGCGAAGCATCGCCTGCTCGAAAGCGTAGGCGAGGGCGGGTTCGCCGGCGTGATAGTCGTCGAGCCCGACGACGATCTCACCGTAGGCGGTGTCGGGGTCGGAGCGGACGACGACCACCGGGCCGTGCGCGTGTCCGGCTACTTGGGTGCTCACCGAACCCAGCACGGCCCCCGAGAAGCCGCCAAGGCCTCTGCCGCCGATCACGACCTCGGCGGCGTTGCCGACTTGGCCGCGGAGCACCGCCGCGGCAGCGCCCTGCAACAGTTCGCTGGTGACATCGATGTCAGGTTGTCGCTTGCGCGCGACCACCTCGGCGTCGGCCAGAACGCTCTCCGCGCTGAGGGCGACGGCATCACCCGGGCCCGGGTTGGAGAACTTCGCGATCTCGTACGGTGAACGGTCCACGGCATGGACGATGCGGAGTGGGGCGGCCAAGCGCGCGGCGTCGTCGGCCGCCCACTCGACGGCCGCGGTCGCAGCGGCCGAACCGTCAGTGCCCACAACAACGACAGGATTCATGGCTCCTCCAGATTTCTATCAGCTATTAGCTCATTGCCCGAGCCCGGAAATTCCGGCCCATGGGGTCGGTAATTGGAGCGTTTTGCCGTCGATGCCGTTGACGGCGGCTGTGGTTAGCGCTTGAAAATCCCTCTGATTTTCGCGCTGCGCTGCCTCGGATTATTTCCAGCCCTGCTGGACTGGCCTTTCGACTCCAGGTGCTGGTTTCCGGTGGCGCGACCGAAGTAGAGCATGATCCAACCCTGGATGGCCCGCGTCTTGGACTTGATCTTCCTTGTCAGACTCACAGCGTTTCCCTTCAGCGGTTCTCGGGCGCCCATCCCGGAGAACCGTGGATCCGCCGTCGCCGGGGCACCATGCCCGGCCGGCGTATACGGTCGCAACGCGACCTGGCCCAAGGGTGCTCATCTGGACCGAGAACAGGAAACAAGGAATCGCCGACCTGGTTATCACCGCAAGCGATAACAGCACCGATTTCGCCGATGGCGACTTAATGTCACTCCTTGCCTCGCGAAACGAGGTACAATAAAAATACCGAGGACATTTCGTGCGTTGGCATACGGGTTGGCGTCGCCCGCGGCGGTAGACCACTTCCGGCCCATGGTGAGGGCCTGACAGGCCAGGCAACGATGATGACAGCACTCCTTTCTCCGTCCACACCGTCAAGCCCCGTTACCGCTGCCGCCACGGCGCATTCCGCGTTCAGGCTCAGCCTGAATCCGCTGCTGGACCGGAGAGGCACCGTTGACGGGGCGTGGTGGCCCCGCACCCGCGACGCCGCCGCCGAACTGCCCGCCCTCATCTCGGCCGTCGACCAGCGACTCGGCAGGGCCGTTCTGCGTGTCGGTCTGTATCTGGACGCATGGGATCACATTCCGCGCCGCATCCCGGCCCCCGGTCGCCAGGTCAGAGTGGGCTGGTTCCGCAGCGCCGAGCCACACCTGATCACCCTGAGCATCGCGGGAACCGCGCCCATAACTCTGCTGGTCATTCCCCCCGGCACGGCGAACGGCCCGGCCACGGCAGCTCTCACGCTCGCCGCCACAGGCACGGTCGGCGTCCGTCCTGCTGACATCCTCCACCCCGCGGGCCCGGACGAGGGCATACCCGGCCGGGACGGCTCAGCCTCCTGGGAGAACGAGGGCGGCCGCGTCACCGATCTCGTGCCCGCACGGCCCGCCGCCACCTGACCCCCGCGCTGAGCGCCGTTCCCGGCGGTCACCGACTTCCAATGAAGACGGACACGGCCCGATCTCTCGGCGCGGATCCGGGGCGCCCGTCGCCGGGCGCGCTCCTCCGCTCGGAGAACGAGCAGGTCTGCTCGTCTGGCCGGGTCCCGGCTCCGCAGCCATCCCCGCACACGTAAAAAGGCCATGCCGGAAAGGCGCCAGCACCATGTGGCGCGCCAGGGCAGAGGTCGTGCGACCTCCGCCCCCTTCCGACTCTGACAAGAGAGGAAACGACCATGAGCTCGACAACCCCGTTCAGCACGCGCGCCCCCTCACCCGAGGTCCGGCCGTACCCGATCCAGGTGCAGGCCCAGCAGGACGGCTCCCTGTCACGCTGGCTGTGGCTGGTGAAATGGCTGCTGATCGTGCCACACGTGCTGATACTGATCCCGTTGTGGATCGCCTTCTGCCTGCTCAGCATCGTCGCGCTGGTCGCGATCGTGATCACCGGCCGGTACCCGCGGTCGATCTTCGACTTCAACGTCGGCGTGCTCCGATGGAGCTGGCGAGTGGGCTACTACGCCTACAACGCGCTCGGCACCGACCGCTACCCGCCGTTCGCGCTGCGGGAGATTCCCGACTACCCGGCCGGACTGAACGTCGAGTACCCAGCGCGGCTGCACCGCGCTCTCGTCCTGGTGAAGTGGCTCCTGGCCATCCCGCACCTCCTGATCATCGGGATCCTGTTCAGCGGCAGCGCCTGGTTCAGTTGGCAGGCCGGTGGCGAGGTATGGAGCTGGGGCGGCGGCGGTCTGGTCGCACTGCTCGTCCTGGTCGCCGGTATCGTGCTCGCCGTCACCGGGCAGTACCCCCGACCACTGTTCGACTTCATCCTCGGCCTGAACCGCTGGGGGCTGCGGGTCGCCGGCTACGCAGCCCTGATGACCGACCGATACCCGCCCTTCCGCCTCGATCTCGGCGGAGACGACCCCGGCGGCGCCGCCGCCCCGAGCAGAGGACCTGCCGTCCGCTCCGGCGCTGACAGCGGCTGATCACTTCTGGATCGCGCAGGAGATCGCGGGGGAGTGCCCGCTTACCGGCGCGGGTCTGCCCGGCGTCACGCGGTGATGACCCCCTCAGCGACTCAACTGGCGCCAGCGTACGCTGAGGGAGCAGAACATGGAGCGGATCCACAACGGGCCGATGACCGGCAGGACAGTGCTGATCACCGGTGGCACCGCAGGCATCGGCAGGGCCACCGCCCTGGGGCCTGGCCACGATGGCCGTGCACCTCGTGATCATCGCCCAGTACCGCCGCCGCGAGCGCGGACCCGCCAGGTCCGCGCAGCCGGCGGTGGGCAGGCGACGTGTTCGTCGCTCGCGGCGGGCAGGCCGACCGAACATCGGATCGGCGGTGCGTCCCAGCTCCTGTCCGGCACTGACCTCGCATCTGATGCCCTCGATGGGCAGCTCGAGTCGGATCAACCTCCTGGAGGCGCATCCCAACGGTGTCGGGCTCCGTGCGATCTGTGCCATACCTTGTGCTCCTAGGCTGAGAGTGCTTCTCCGATGTCTCGGGGGCGACAGCCACAATCAGAGAGCGAGACGCGACATGAGTAGTCCTCGCAAAACCGAAGATCATGCCACAGGGGGCCCCTTCCAGCCGAATGGGGCCGACGAGGGGCCCGACCACGCGGCCAACGCGCAGTGGCTCAAGGACAACCCGGTCGCCATGCCGCAGGTGGGCGCCGGTCGGTGGGCCGTGTACGACCGTGCCGGCCATCTGCGCGGCCACCTCGTCGGCGACGGCCCGACCCGCGACACCCGCTTCAAGGCGATCAGCGGGACAAACGAGTGGTCGCCTCCTGGCCAGACGCCGGGCTATGGCATCACCCTGCACGATGCCGGGGCCTATCTCCTCGACACCAGCGTGGGTGGTAGGCAGCCCGATGAGGGAGCGGGTGACTGAGCGCCACAAAGGCAGCGATTTCCCGGCGATGGTGTAGACGCGGCTTCGGCGGCGGGGGGTCGCTGGCTGTGGCTCATTTGTTCTCAGGACCAACTCGCGATGATCGGGTCGCTCCTGCGGCAAGACATCGTGCCTGGTCGGACACGGTAGGGCGTCTGGGCTCGAACCCGGAAGCCAGCGATCAAAACCGACAGCTCCAGCTTGAGATCCTCACGAAGGGGCCGGGCGAGACGCTGTTCGATCCTCTCGGCCACTGCCTCCCCGAAGAGGGTGCTTCATTGCCGAGCATGTCGGATGGGCTCACGAAGATAGCGATCACGGGTCACTGATGGCCAATATGAGCAACGATGAAGGCGCGCGTGCCGAGTTGGAGGAATGGAGCGAGTTCATCGGCCGGGTCCGTTACGACGGGCCACGTCCTGGTGATGCCGGCGACGAGCGGTTGGCCGATGAGGCCGTGTCCAACGAGTTCTCCAGCTGGGGACGACTCGACGGCTCTGCCGAGATGAACAACCTGATCTGTCGTGCCTTGGAGATCGGCTACCTGCGGGCCCTGCAGGACGTGCGCGAGCAACGCATCGCCGGGCTGGGGCCCACGGACTGACATCGGTACGAAAGGCGCGGCTCACCCCCGCGCACCGTTCCGCCCCAACCGCTTCCCGCTCCCGGCACCAGCCCGGCCCTGGATCAACGAACTCGTCATCCTGTGGGGTGCGGCGCTTCGGTCGTAGGGGGTGACCTGTAGGTTCACGACTCGAGCACATCGTCTGGTCTCAGGCATCCTGCTGGTGGTGCGGTGCTCTTCGCTCTACCTGATCCTATGGGCATGTCTATCAGTTCCTGGTCTTCGACATCACGATGCCGTGCTGCGTCGTCAAGTTAAGTGGCGAGATCGCCGTTGCCGGGATCGCGTCGGGCCGGCCGCCCTGTCGCGGTTGCTTCCTCGAGCGTCGGCGATGCCGGGTCGGCGGAGTCCTCCACGAGTACTCACATGCCGCGCAGCTACCGACCGAGGTTGGAAACCGGGGGCTATGGCCGCTTCGTGCATCGGCTCAATCTGGGCTAGTAGCGGTGAGGTCCGACGTGCCCCTCGAACAGCAGGCACGGCGCCGGCTCGTCGCCGTAGGGGGAGCGCGGGTCGGGGTCGGCGCGTTCGGCCGGGCACGGCGGCAGCGTGCCGAGTTCGCGGGCGCGGATGTCCCAGCGGATCCAGATGAACCGGTCGGGCCCGGGCAGCAGCCGGACGTGCGCCGCATGGGCGCCCGGGTGGCCGGGCTGCAGCTCGCAGCCGTAGACGGCCTTGCGCTCGTGCCGGCCGCCGTCGGCCAGCGGCGCCCATTGCTCGCCATGGTGTCCGCTGGGGTCCGGAGGCACGTGGCTGAGGGTGCTGTGAACGGCCACGTGGCCCCGGACGTATCGACACACCCGCCGAAGGCAGGCGGCCGGATGCTCTCCAGTCAACGCCCTCCGTGGGCGGAGGGTTATGGGCGATCCGAGCAAGGCTCATCGTCGCGGCCGATCACCGCTCGATCGGGCGACGTGCTCCGGCTCGCTGGGTGCCGGAGTGGGAGACTTCTGCGATGAGCCCTCAGGTGACCTACGACGATGTCATCGCCGCACGAGAACTCCTCGCCGACGTGGTGGTCCGCACGCCCATGCTGGACTCGCGGGTGCTTTCTGACGTGACAGGCGGGCCGGTCCACCTCAAATGCGAGAACCTGCAGAGGTCCGGGTCGTTCAAGGTTTGCGGGGCCTACGTCAGGATCGCCCGCCTGGCCGAGGAGGAGCGGGAAAGGGGGGTAGTGGCGGCCAGCGCCGGCAATCAAGCTCAGGGGGTGGCGCTGAGCGCGCGGCTGGTCGGAGCCAAGGCGACGGTCTACATGCCTGAGGGCGCGGCGCTACCCAAGGTGGAGGCTACCCTCGGTTACGGCGCGGAGGTGATCTTCGCCGGGCGTACCGTGGACCAGGCGCTGGCCGCGGCGAGGGAGCATGCGGAGCAGACCGGTGCGATGATCATCCATCCTTTCGACCATCCGGATGTGATCGCCGGGCAGGGCACGATCGGACTGGAGATCCTGGAACAGCTCCCGGCCACCGCCACGATCGTGGTGCCGATAGGTGGTGGTGGGCTGGCAGCCGGGCTCGCCCTGGCGGCCAAGACGCTGCGGCCGGGAGTCAGGATCGTGGGCGTTCAGGCCGAGCGGGCTGCGGCCTATCCCGCCTCTTTGGCTGCGGGGCGTCCGGTGATGGTCGAGCCGTCTACGACGATGGCCGACGGCATCGCGGTGGGCCGTCCGGGGGAGCAGCCCTTCGAGTTGATCCACTACCTACTCGACCGGGTGGTCACGGTGACCGAGGAGGAGATCTCCCGGGCGCTTGTGCTGTGCCTCGAACGCGCCAAGCAGGTCGTCGAGCCGGCTGGAGCCGTGGGAGTCGCCGCGCTGGCGGCCCATCCGCAGGCGTTCGAACCGCCGGTGGTCGTGGTGCTGTCTGGCGGCAACATCGACCCCATGCTGCTGGCACGGGTGCTCCGTCACGGCCTGGCGGCCGCGGAGCGCTACCTGGCCTTGCGGGTGCGGCTGCCGGACCGTCCAGGGGCGTTGGCGGGGTTGCTGGCGGATCTTGCCGCCCTCCGGGTGAACGTGCTGGACATCGTGCACGAGCGATTCGGATCGAGACTGCACGTGGACGAGGTCGAGGTGCAGTTGCAACTCGAATCGAGAGGTCCGGAGCATTGCGACGAAGCGCTGGAGGCACTGCGAGGGGACGGCTACGAGCTCGTTGTCGGCTGAGTACCGCTCCGAACAGGTCACCGCGTTCCGCGGTCGCGGGAGAGTGACAGCGGCGGTGGCATACGTCGCGGCAAGGGAGTAGGACCACGATCTGCGGAACGATGACGCGATCTACAGGCGTACCGGGATATCCGCGCTCGGCCCTGGCCACGGTCACCAGCTGATCGGCACTCACTCACCGCGAGACCGAGGGAGCCCACGAAGTGCACTGGGATCCTGGTCCATCGCTTGGTGTAGGGCTGTGCAGACGTGGGATCGAGCCGGATACGGCGCGTCGGCAACGCGCCATCAGGCTCGCTATCGCTGCTGGTGATGGGGCTTGCTGGGAATGGACGTTTCCGCTACAACGGCTCATCGCCGTTCCCCGGCGCAGAGGAGCATGGGTGAGGCGGCGACTGCTGACCCCCCGATGGCGACCCCGCGCCGTGGACGCGCTGAGCCTGTAGGTGGCCGCATCCATCCCGAGAACTGCGGCATGCCCCCTATACCACCCGCCACGGCGTGCTGCCGTCCTATCCTGCGGAGACTTCCGAGACGGAGGGGTTCTGCTCCAGCTCCGTACGCGTGTTCGGGTGGGCAGGACTCGGGGTGGTCGGGATGCGCAGGGCCAAGAGGGCGATGTCGTCGGTGTTGCCAGGAGGCATGCGGGCGAGGATCTGGTTGCAGAAGTCGTCCAGGGGATGGCAGGCCAGGGCGGCGGCGTGGCGGCGGAGACGGGCCAGGCCGGTGTCCAGATCGGTGCCGGGGACTTCGATCAGGCCGTCGGTGTAGAGCAGAAGGGTGGAGCCGGGAGGCAGGGGTACCGTGGCGTCCGGTCGGCTGACGTCCGCCAGGCCGGTGCCCAATAGCAGGCTCTGTCCCTGTTCGAGGTATTCAGCGCGTCCGTCGGGGGTGACCAGGAGGGGCGGAGGGTGGCCGGCGTTGGTCCATCGGAGTTGCCAGGGACCGTTTGCTGGACCCTCAACGCGGGCGAGGAGCACCGTGGCCAGAGGGACGTTGGTGATGGCGGGGACGGCCTCGTCGAGGCGGTCGATGATGGCGCTGGGCGGTTCCGTCCGATCCCAGGCCAGGGCACGCAGCATGCCGTGCAGTTGGGCCATGCCTGCGGCGGCGGCCAAGTCGTGGCCGATGACGTCGCCGATGACCAGCGCGGTGGCGCCGTCACGCAGGAGGAAGGCGTCGTACCAGTCGCCGCCTACCTGGGAGCCTGCGGGGGCGGGCTGGTAACGGGCGGCCAGGCGCAGTCGGCCGGGTTGAGGCAGGGCGATGAGCAGGTTGCGCTGCATGGCCTCGGCGATCTCGCGTTGGCGACCGAACCGCAGGGTGTTGTCGATGGCCAGGCCGACGCGCCGGCCGATGTCGCCGATCAGGGACACCTCCGTGGCGTCGAAGGGACGGGCGGCGTCGGTACGGACCAGAGTGAGGGCGCCCGTGACCCGCCGGGCGGTACCCAACGGCACGATGACCGCGGAGGCGGCACCCAGTGCCTGGAGGAAGCCTGTTTGGACGGCGGCCAGGGGCGAATCGGGCGGGGTGGCGATTTCCGTTGGCCCCAGCAGGACCGGCTCGCCGCCATGCAACACCTGTATCAGAGAGGAACGGGAGTGTTCGTCCACCGCGGGGAGGGGACCCCGCCACGCTTCCTGATCGACGTCACGGCCTTCGGGTCCGACCACCGCCACTCTTCGGACGCCCTCGTCCGTACGTAGGTCGATGGCGGCCCAGTCGGCCAGGCGGGGCACCAGCAAGCGACCAAGCCGAGCGACGGCCTCCTCGGTGTCCAGGGTCTGGGCCAGGGCTGTGGCGATCTCCGTGGCCAAGGCCAGCCGGCCCGCGAGGTCTTCCAGGGCGATCACATGCGCTGCCAGGCCCTCCGCTGTTTCCCGGTCGGTCGCCTCGCCGGCGAACAGCACGGTCAT
Organism: Nonomuraea marmarensis; assembly: GCF_043197025.1. Taxonomy (NCBI): domain Bacteria; kingdom Bacillati; phylum Actinomycetota; class Actinomycetes; order Streptosporangiales; family Streptosporangiaceae; genus Nonomuraea; species Nonomuraea marmarensis. Next base: position 28,286 of record NZ_JBICRM010000025.1, on the reverse strand, counting down.
GCCGAGCACGTGGCCGTTCCTGGTCAGGGGAGCGCTGAACCAGGTGACCGGGATGAGACGTCCGTCGGCGTTCAGGAAGCTGTCTTTCTCGCCGCGGGCCGCAATGCGGTGAGTGAGAGCCATGAGCAGCCGGCACCGCTCATCCAGAACGGTTGCGCCGTCGGCGTGGCGGTGCAGCAGGCCGTGAAAGTCCTCCCCCGTCATCGCTGACGCAGTGCGGCCCAGCAGTTCTTCAGCAGCGGGGTTGACCGCGATGATCCGGCCGGTGGAGTCCAGCACGGCCAGGCCGGCACCCAGGTGGTCGAACACCTCCCGCCAGAACTCTGGCTGCGTCGCCCACCGTGGGTCCTGGCCACCGGCCGTATTCCGGACCACGCCGTTCCTCCCGCTGTAGTACCGCTGCCAACAGGAGACAGCGGCGGGCCAGTCGGCTACCGGCAATGATCCCCAATGGGGAGCCGCCGTGCCCGGCGACGCGGCGATGCCCCGGTAATTGGGTTGTGCTGGTTGCGAGCTGTCATGGGGCCGTCACGCGAACCGGGACACCAAGCGCGGCGTCGACCGGCACGGGCTCGAGCCGGTGCGGTGGATCAAGTGGCCGGTGAAGCCCGGGCAGCCGGCCGACAGGCTCCCGACTCCTTACGACCTAGAGTAGAGGAAGACGGTTCGCATCAGCGCCGCCCGGTTTGGAAGGGGTGGCGGACATGGAGTCACGTCAGCTTCGTTATTTCGTTACGTTGGCCGAGGAGCTGCATTTCGGCCGGGCGGCGGCCCGTGAGCACATCGTGCAGTCCGCACTGAGCCAGCAGATCCAGCGGTTGGAGCGCGAGTTGGGAGTGCGGCTGCTGGATCGCAGCACCCACCACGTCAACTCACCCAGGCAGGCGCTGCCTTCCTCACCGACGCCCGCCAGATCCTCGACCACGTCAGCCGGGCCAAGCACGCCGCACGCAACAGCGCCACATCGTCGCCCACGCTGCGCGTCGGCATCATCGACGCCGGCTACGACTCCATGCCACAGATCCTGCGCCACGTTCAGCTTCACCATCCGGACCTCACCATCCATCAGGTCGAGGCGGGCACCCCGAGCAGTACCAGCAGCTGGCCGACGGACGGCTGGACATCGGGATCGGCCGACCTTCACGTCCTGATGGACATGGGCGAAGCTAACGCGATCTATGACATCTTCACCGACAGCGCCTTCGACGACGTCGATCATGAAATGCTCTACAACCCCGAGCTGGACGGCATCGACCAAGCCCCGGAGACAGCCTCCCTGCGCATCGCCCCCCATGGGATTCGCCTCCTGGTTCATCCCCTTCAACCAACACCGGCGCGTGCACCCCTACGCACAAGACCCACCTCCGGAAAACCCGCCTCCTGCGGACGCATTCTGACGCCGCCCTGGCCGTCTTCGTGCTCGGCGCTTGGGTGCCTGCATCGAGGACGTTTGCGGTGTGGCGCCCCGGCCCGGCTACCATCGGTAGCCGGCAGATCACGATGGGGTCGCTACTGGGACGGCTGGACACACCCGGGCGGTGGGTGACGCGACTCTTACTCCCGTATCTCGGCTTGACCCGGAGGCCGCATCCATGGTGCGGCAGGCGGATGCGGAGGGCAACTGCCTACAGCGTTCGATGCTGGGCAGGTACTCCTTGCGGATCCTGGGCGGATCCTGGGCGGATCCTGGGCGGATTCTGGCGAAAGGAGCCGGCCGTGCCTGACAATGTCGCACTGATCATTCGATTCCACCCGGTGGGCGGTGAAGACGTCTCCGTGATGAGCGGGGACTTCGACGGGGAGCCGGAGGCGTTGGTGGCGATCGCTCGTGCCGTGGACGAGCGGCGCAGCCTGGTGTTGACCCGGGCGAGATATGACCGTGAGGCCGACGTGAATGGCGTGGTCATCAACCTGGCCAACGTGGTGTCGGTGCGGGTGTCGAAGACGGACAGCGCCGAGGCGGGCCAGTATCTGTAGCGGCGGGCTACCCCGACATGCCCTGACAGACACTTAGTGTCCCGCACCGCGTCGTCCGGGCTTGTTGAGGTCGGCGAGGTGCCGGACGTGGTGGACTTCCACGTTCGAGCGGGCCCCGCACATCTCGCACCCATCGGCCAGGTGTCGGTGGATCAGCTCGTTACCTCGGGTGGTGGCCAGGATCGGCGCTTGATCGTTGAGGACGGGGTGGCGCTGACGGACGAGCCAGATGTCGCCGAACCGTGCGATCAGTGGATTCCTGCCGCCGCTGCGGTTGACGGTGACCTGAAAGCACGTACGCGGTCCACGGGGTGTGGAGATGGTGGCCTTATAACGGGCCGCCATCTTGGAGACCGTGGAAGGGTGCTTGTTGGCCAGCGTCTTGAGCATGGAGGTCTCCATGACCCAACGCAGCCGCTGGAGCCGGAACAGGTTCCCGGCCAGCAGGTAGTACTGGATGTATCCCCCGATACTCGGCCCCGAACTTCGCGACGATGGTGAAGTCGTCGTCTCGGATCATCGGGTGCCGGGAGGCGGGTTCTCCGCCCTTGCAGTACAGGCGCACTTGGCGTCGATGACATCTTTGGGCACACGCAGCCCGATGACACCGTTGGCCATCCGGCGACGCCGGGTGATCTTGGTGTCAGAGTGCTGGGCCAGCAGGTCATAGCCAAGGAACCGCGCCCGCCCGGTCCGGGCGTGCGTGATCAGCGTCTTGTCCGGCGACAGCTCCAGTGCCAGGTCCTGGCGCAGGAAGTCACCGATCCGCTGCTTGATCTGCTCGGCCTCGCGTTTGGGTCCGGCGAACCCCAGCAGGAAATCGTCGCATTATGCCGAGGTCCGGGTTATGCCGACCCGGTCGGCGGTTGCCCTGGTCGGCAAGCGGTTCGCCGTTCCTGGATCGGCATAACCCGGTCGGTCCTGGTGGTAGCTAGAGGTTGTTGAGGAACGTGAGCAGGGTGTCGGGCGGCCGGTAGCGTCCGGGACTGGTGTCCGGAGACCGTGCTCACCGGTGTCCGGATGCCGCGGATGAACGCGGTCATGGAGCGGTGGGTGCAGTCCTGCCGCGAACTCCTGGAACGAATGCCACCTACGGCATGCCCTGCACGACTACGAGGAGTTCTACAACGAGCACCGAGCCCATCAAGCCTTGGCTCAGGCGGCTCCGCTACGTCCCGTCCCGGATCCGCTCACCGATCCGGCCACAATCGTCAACCTGAACGTACGCCGACGAGACCGGCTCGGCGGCGTCCTGCACGAATACTCACATGCCGCTTGAACTGCACGGACGAGGTATTCGGCAGCGCCGTGGCAGCTTCCACGTCGACCGGAGCGGCCTGGTGTTCTGCGACATCGGCGGGCTACGCGCCCTGGTCACCGCCGCCGCTGAGTTCCGCGGCGGCCACGTCCTTACCTTGCGGTCGTCCTCTCCGCAGGTACGACGCCTGCCCGAGCTCACCGTCTGGCACGAGACGGCCGGCCTTCGTCTGCATACGCCGTCGCACGCGTCGCCTGACCCACCCCGACCGAGCCCATGAATCACCGACCAATGGATGCCTTCCTGCGATCAGTGAACGCGCCGTATCAGTGGGCCTGGCATGGTGTACGCGCGGCATCGCCGGGCACCTCCGAAACACTCTGACCGACCTCATCACCGCCACGACGCGCACGGATCAAGACGAACGCCCGATCGGAGCAACTCATGACGACCCTCGATTCCCGCTCTGAGGCAGGTCTGTGGCTCGTCCCTGCCACGGCCACCGTCGTTCGCCTCAGTGGCGAACTGGACCTCGCCACCGGCCGCCCGCTCCGCGAACGCCTGCTGCGCGCGTTGCGGCACAGCACCGCCCTGCTCATCCTCGACCTTTCCGGGGTGTCGATCTGCGCCGCCGCCGGGCTGGGCGTCATGGTCGACGCACAACGCCAGGCCCGATCCCTGAACATCACCCTTGGCCTGGCCGCGCCCCGCCCACACGTGGCCAAGGTGTTGTGCGCCACCGGCCTGGACCTCGTCTTCCCGGTGTACGGCACCACCCCGACGCCCACAGGCAGGGCCGCGTCCGGCACCGCGGCACCGCGCTGACCCCTCGTGCAGATGTCTCCCCTCTCAGCCGGCAACGCAGCGGCAGATGACACCCCACTCGGCCATCCCGACGCGACAGCAGCCGAGCTGGGCAGGCTGCGCCGCCAAGTGCTGCACGACGCCCGGATCCACGCCGCCGCGATCCTCCTCCAGGCCCGCGCCGCCGCCATGAGCAACATCATCCACCTCGACATCAAGCCACAGAACATCGTCCTGGACGGCCCCAGCAACATAAGGATCATCGACTGGGGGATGTCACAACTGCACCAGGCTGGCATGAGCGTCTCCCGGTGTTCCCCGGCGGAACCAAATGGTTCGCCAGCCCGGAACAACTCGGCTACACCACCATCGCACCCAGCAGCCTCTCCGACCTGTATGGCGTGGCCGCCCTGCCTACTGGCTGCTGACCGGCATGACACCACTCCAGCGAGAGATCGGCACCGACGCCGCCGGCGACATGCTGGAGATCCTCGCCCTGATGGAAGCCGAGACACGGCCGAAGCGCACCGACCACCTCCTCCCAGGCGTTCCTGAGCGACTGGGGCGCCTGATCGACCAGTGGCTCAGTTACCACCCCGCCGACCGCGCCCCTACCAGGATGGAACCGGCTGCCCTCGGCTGGGCACGGCAAGCCCTGGCTGACTGCCGCGGCCGTACCGGCCGGTCTCGAAAGACCGGTTAGCCTGCATGGACGCGGGCAAGTTGCCGGGGAACCGGCGCGACAGCCCCCACGGCTGACGAAGGCATGACACGCTGGTGATCGCGTCTGTCCGGCCAGAGCGAACAGGACGCTCACGGCTCCCCTATGACCGGACCACCGCGACGCGGTTGCCCGCGTGACGCAGAACACCGAGGCTGATCGATCCGAGTATCACGGCGCCGATCGCCCCTCGGTGCTGGGAAGCCACGACGATCAGATCCGCCTTCTCCGAAGGGTCGGCGAGCGCGGCGACGGGATGGGCGCGGCGGACGTCCTCGTCTACGCCATGGCGATCGTGGCCCTGATGTTGTTTCTGCTGAGCGGGCCGTTTCGTAGTTCCCCGAGTTTCAGTCAGCGTGCAGTTCGAGCATGAACGCGGCGGCCAGTGCCGGCTCGCACGGCCAGGTTGCGGCGCAGGAGATGCAGACGTGCCAGGGTCCTGCGCAGTGTGTGTCGAGGGCACCGGCGGCTCTCACGAAGTACGCCTCGCTCAGCGGGTCGGCCTGGGCGCGCGCCGCGCCGATGAGAATGGCCACGTTGATCACCTTTACTGCGTGTCGTCGTAATGGCCGATCCCTCTCCGGCCATCGCGTGGTGTCTGAGGCGCCCGATGACCGGGGCGTCGGCACCCTGCCCCCGAACTGATCATCCGATGTCGTCAACCGGACAACAGCCGCCTTCGAACCACGTTGGGCAGACGCTTTGCGGGCATTGACAGCGCTTGCCGCCAATTGCGTGCGACATCGAAATGCCTCGTCTCCTTGCGTGGAGTTCGGCTACTTATCAGCCAACAACTTCCCAGGATGGTCGGAAACCGGCGATCCTAGATCCGGCGATCGTTCAGATTGATGATCGGCGGGGACGCCCCGGCTCCGCCGTGTAGACAGGCTGGCAGGTGCTTGGAGAGCTTGGCGGCTATCGGGTGGGGTTCCGTGTGGGCACGAGTGGGTGGGCCATGGAACCGCCGCGCGCAAGCCAAGAGTCGGCGTGCTGAGCAGGCATCCGTGCAAGAGCGTCTTGTGCAAGCGTCGGCCGGTCGACCGTCGAAGATCGGTGGATCTTAAGAGGCGAGGTCTCCGTCCTTGGGGCTCGGCTCCGCACGCCGCATTGGCGCTTGATCAATCGGGGCCGACCCAATGCAGCAAGCTGGCGATGCCGACGATGGCCAGGATGACGGCGATCAGCATGACGACCGGGGTAGCTAGGATCGCGCGGCGCCATCCCGATGTGGCCTGGTTGCAGGCGCCGTGGGCCGGTGTCATGGTGTGGGTGCGTTTGGGACGTGCCACAGGACGGCGTTAACAAGCATGGGCGCGAGTTCCCTGGCCGGATGGGGTATGGCGTCCGTGCTGGTATCGGTGATCAGGTCTGCTGAGCCGACCCGCGCGTGACAGGGCGTGGATGGCGTGGAGGAGGCAGGCAGAGTCTGCGTTGCGGGCAGGAAAAGTGTGCCCGGCCCGCACCTAAACAACGATGACCACCTTCCCGCGATGCGTGGCCGTCGGCCAGATGCCGCATGGCCGCAGAGGTCTCGCTCAGTGGATACGTTCTGTCGATGACTGGCGTGATCTTGCCGGTCTCGATGAGCTCGCTCAAGTGTTGGATGTCCTGCTCGCGTTCGTTCGCCAGCAGCATGCGAAGGTGCTGGCTCACCAACGGTGACAGCATGATCGCGCGGAGGCTGCGGTCCATACCGCCGAGCCACCGTCCGCCGCCTTCACCACCACACAGGACGAGGGTTCCGCGGGGAGTGAGGGCACGTCGCAGATGCGACAGCGAGCGGTTCCCGGCGATGTCGAGGATGAGGTCGTAGCGGTGTTTGCCGTCCGCGAAGTCCTCGCTTGTGTAGTCGATGACGTCGTCCGCACCGATGGATCGGACCAGGTCGGTCTTCGTGGTGCTGCACACCCCGGTGACGTCGGCTCCGAAGGCCTTGGCCAATTGCACTGCGAACGTTCCGACGCCTCCTCCCGCGCCGATGATGAGCACCTTCTGCCCGGCTCGGACCTTGCCCGCATCACGTAGGGCTTGGAGGGCGGTGAGAGCGGAGACGGCGACGGCCGCCGTCTGCTCGAAGGTGAGGCTCGCCGGCTTGGGAGCGAGTTTGCTCTGGCGGGCGCACGCGTATTCGGCGCAGGAGCCCTCGCCGATGCCGAACACCTCGTCGCCCGGTTTGAAGCGGGTCACGTTCTTGCCGACCGCTTCGACCCGCCCGGCAAGTTCGCGACCTCGAACGCGGCGCTTGGGCGCGCGGAACCCGGAGCCCAGCCGCATAAGGTACGGCATGCCGGTCATGAGGTGAATGGCGCCCTGGTCCAGGCCGGCCGCGTGTACGTGTACGAGGACGTCGTCATCCCCGGTCACCGGACGGTCGATGTCCATGAATTTCAGGACGGCAGTGGAACCGTATCTGTCTTGGGTAATTGCCTTCATGGCGTGTCTCCGGGGATGGCGTGTGGTAGTCCTGTTCAGTGGCGATGATGGTCTGGCGGAGCACGCCGTCACGGTCCGTCAGATCGGCTTTCTCATGAGTCAACGCGATCGGCTGGCCAACGGAAGCATCCAATACCAGCAAGCCCCATCACCAGCGGTGATAGCGGGCCGAACGGCGCATCTGCCTGCGGGCGTTGTACGGCGTCCAGGCTCAGAACTACGAAGTAGTCCGGGTCTACGGCCGGGGCCCACGAGAGGGCCGGCGCCGGTCGCCGTTGGAAGTGCCCCGTGGATGATCCACCGTACCAACGGCGGTGCCAGCCGAGATCGCTTTAGTGCGCAGGGTGCGCTTGCTGGCTACGGCGCGACGATGCTGGAGGGCGTCCGCGACATGCCAGTGCACGTCGGTAGCCCAGTGCAGGCGTTCGAACAGACGGATGAGCGCGGCTGAGGGATCGGGCCGGCGGGGACCATGGCCGTGCCGGGCGCAGCCGGGCCGGCTGTGGTGGCCGTTGTGCCAGCTCTCTCCGAAGGAGAGGACAGCCAGCGGCCACAGGTTGGTGGAGCGGTCGTGCTGGCGGGTGGGGTGTGGCCGGTTGCCGATCATGTGGCACAGGGAGTTGACGCTCCAGGTGACGTGCTGCAGCAGGGCGATGCGGACCAGGCCGGCCCATAGGAAGGCCGTCATGGCGCCGTACAGGCTGCCGCTGATCGCCCACCCCACCGTGAACGGCAGCAGTAGGGAGGCGGCGCACAGGGCGGGAAAGGCGCGCGCGATGCGCACCATCGTCGGATCGGCGAGCAGGTCGGGGGCGTAGCGGGAGGCGGGAGTGCGCTCATCGATGAACAGCCAGCCCAGGTGCGCGTGTCCCAGGCCGCGCAGTTGCCCGCCGAGCTGGGCGCCGTGGCGGTAGGGAGAGTGCGGATCGCCAGGGCGGTCGGTGAAGGCGTGGTGGCGGCGGTGGATGGCCACCCAGTCGATGAGGTTGCCCTGAAAACTCATCGACCCCGCGATGGCCAGTAGGGTGCGCAGCCACGGCCGGGCGGTGAAGGACCGGTGAGTGAGCAGGCGGTGGAAGCCGACTGTCACCCCGAACCCGGTCAGGATGTAGAAGATCGCGGCCAGCAGCAGGTCGGTGAGGGAGATCCCGGTTCCCCACGCGAGCCAGATGCCGGCTCCCAGCACAAGAAACGGCGCCACCACGATCGCGGTCGTGAGCGCCGCCTGCCCGGGATGGACGGTGGGCTGTTGCGTGGCGTGCGGGAACGGTGATCGTCCGTCGTATGCCTGGGCGTGTCTTTGAGTGCGCATCCGCTCATGCCACCATCGGCAAGCCACGATCCAGGCCGGTCATGTACAGGTTGCGGGACATGTCCGGACGGGGCGCCGCCAGGGCAAGGGTGATGCCTTGGGCTCGCGCGCGGTGCTGAATGCCGACCAGAACGGCCAGGCCGGAGGCATCGCAGAACGACACCCGCGACAGGTTGAGGATGAGCAAGGGCGTGCTGCGGCTCAGCGTGTCAAGCAACTGCTGGCGCAGCGCCTTGCTGGTGAAGATGTCGATCTCGCCGGATAGGTGGACGATGGTGGGAGCCGATGGGCCGGCCCTGGCGAGCGGGGCGGCGTCGATGACGTTCATGCGGTTCTCCGATCGGAGAAGAGAAGGAATTGAGACGCCTGCCGGCCGGAGATCGGTCCGCCGCTAGAAGGCGGTATCGGCACCGCTCAATCCGACCGGCAGGCAGCGCGTGGTCACCCTGACACGGCGGCTGGGGCGGCCAGCGTGATCGGTGATGGGCCCGCCCTACTCCTCCGAGCCGACCGAGCCGTCGGCGCCTGCCGGGCGGGCTGGGGGGGCGGCGGGAAGGTGCGCGATGGCGAGGATTTCAGCGGAGCTGAAGCCGGCCGTGTCCTGGGCGGCGATCTTGAGCGCGGCCTCAGCAGGACCGCTGGCGGTGCCCGGCTCGATGATGAGCATGACGATCGGCTCGCCGCCGGCGAAGGTCAAGGCGATCACGCGAGGGTCGGCATAGCGGAACCAGCCGACTCTGACCTGGTGCCCATGCGAAGGGACCGCGCAGCGGCTTGAGGTGGGAAAGAATGGTCGGCGTCATGGCTGCCTGGCCTGCCCGGGCCCACGAGGGGCGAAAGAGGTGTATCTCCGTGGGCGACGCCGACCTGACTGTCAACGCACGAAATGTCCTCGGTGATTTGAGGCTACCTCATTCGAAACGCACTTCAGGAATTACCCAATTTCGGAGGTACGCTGCCCGTCTCGCCATACCCTCCGGCGTGGTCCCGAGGCGGAATCACGGCGGGTGAGCTGCCGAGTCTGTCCGCCGTGGCCGCGACGTCACGCAGCCCCACCAGGAGATGGAGATCTCGTCTCTCGCCTGAGCGAGCATCGCCTCGGCGCTGGCGTCATCGCTGAGCGTGGCTTGCGGGAGGCCCAAGCTGAGGGACAGGGCGACGAGTCGCTGTTGCGCTCCGTCGTGGAAGTCGCGCTCCAGTCGCTGGCGCTCCTTCTGGCCGGCCTCGATGACCCGTGCACGCGATGCGCGCAGTTCGTCGACGTTGGCCCGTAGTTCCGCCAGCCGCCGACCGGTCTCCAGCGTAATGGCGACCGCGGCGAGCAGTTCGGCCTGGTTGCCGAGCGCAGGGTCGTGGTGCAGGGCGGCGATGCTCCGTCGGTCTGCCCGCAGAACAGCGGCCCACATATCAAGGCCGGAGACAGCTACAGCATGCAGATCTCGGCTCTGCCCGCCAGATCACGGATATCAAGCCGCCTCGATAGCCGCCAATCCGCCTCCTGAGGCACCCATGCCGACGCATATCCGGATCGCGAACCGGCCTGAATCCACTTTGGCCGTACCACGGAAAGAAGCAATCACTGGACCGGTTTATCACCGTTGATCGATTGAGCGGCCATAACAGCGACCGAGCATATCGCGTCGGCCTGATCAGGCCCTTGATCCGTGGGATGAGCTATAGTAAAAACACCGAGGATATTTCGAGCGTTGGCATTGAGGTTGACGTCGCCTGCGGCGATCGACGATTTGGGCCCCTTTTCGAGGGCCTGGTCAGGCGACATGATGCCAATCCTCCTTGCCGGCTCCGCGCCGCTGAGCACCGCTGCCGGCGCGGTTTCCACAACCGGCTCCGCGATCAGGTTAAGCGTGAGTCCCGGACTCGACCGGCGAGGCACAGTGGACCGGGCGTGGTGGCCTCACTCCCGTGGCGCCGCAGTCGCGTTGCCCGGCCTCGTCGCCGCCGTCGACCAACGGCTCGGCCGGACCACGCTCCGCATCGGCCTGTACCGGGACGCTTGAGACCATATCCCGCGCCGCATCCCAGCCCCTGGCCGTCAGATCAGGGTGGGCTGATCATTCCGCCGGATACGACCGGCGACTCCGCTGAGGCCGCGCTCGCATTCGCTGCCGAGGGCGCGATCCGCCTCGGTCTGATCGACCTTCTCCCCGCCACCGCACCAGGCGGCAGCACCCCCGATGAAGAGGTCGACTCGGTTGGGAGAACGAGGGGTCACAGATCGCGTGACCGCGCGGCGCCGAAGCGATGGGGATCACCCTCGCCCTCACGGCACCGCGCCCGCACGTGTCCAGGCTGCTACGCGTCACCGGCCTGGACCGCAGCCTGCCGATGGCAGCGTGACCGGGATGCGCGCGCAGTCTCTCACCGGCGCTGTGACCGGAGACTGCCCCGAGGCCGATCCGGCCGGCTCACCAGCCGTTTCAGGGCCGTCCGCCGATGATCGCGGGCGGTGCCGGGCAGGGCGGGCCCGATGCGTTTTCACGGCGCTCTCACGCCGACGGCACTCCATGTGCCGCCGACGCCTGCGCGCTGATGGGGCTCCGCCAACTCCACGCCGCACTTCGCCCTCGGCGCTCCCCGGTGGGAGCGAGTCGCCGACCACGTCGTCCACTGGGCTGAGCGGCACACCGCGAGACACGCCAGAAGAACCGGCGGAGACAGGCGATAGGCGCCGCCACGGGGATCGGCCAGGCTTGTACCGATCGCCTGAAGAGTGGGCTCGACGAGGCCTCCTTCGTGTCCTGGCGGGTAGTTTGATCATCCGTTGGAAGAGGTTGGAGCGGGTGGCAGGACCACAGCAGGATCCCAAACAGTCGCAGGCCCGCGTGGGCGGTACGCGGAAGCCGTTAGGTGCGGGCCGCCGGGGACCACTGACAGCTCGCGATCGAGCGGAGCAACCCCCAATGCCAGCGATGTGTGGTCGCCGGCGTGCCTGGACGCGGGTGCTGATGTACCTGGCCTGCGGATGGGCAGCCTGCTCCGACGATTCGCACGGCGGCCACGCCCGCGCCCACCACCAGGAAACCGACCACCCGGTCGTCACCGCCCTGGAACCACGCTCGACCTGGCGATGGTGCTACGTGCACCGGCGGACCCTATGAGCGAGCCGAAAGATACTTCATGACCATCTCCGAACAACAGGAGAAAGCCGGCAGGACTACGACGGCGCATCGCCATTCCCCGGGGCAAAGGAGCACGCTCCGGTCCGCAGAGTTCAGGTGGGGCTGACAGCGGCGATCGTGGTGCTGCCGTTCGTCGCACTCGGCGCCGCGATCTTCCTGTTGCGGAGGAGGCGGTCATACTCCCTGGTGATCAGTTGTGGTGATGGCTCCTTGCGAAATCGGCTGTTTCCGTCCGGCCCGCCGTGGCGTTGGCTCGGGATGAACGAGCGTGAGGAGGTGGAGCATGGGATTCATCGGCTATGGTCTGGCTGCCATCGCCGTCGGGGCCATCCTCACCTTCGTCCTGACGACCCGCCCGCCTGGTGGCTTCGACCTGCAGGTCATGGGTGTCATCCTGATACTCGGCGGCGCCCTTACCGTCCTGCTCGCCCTGTTGCAGCGCACCCGGCCGCGAGGGAACCGGTCAACTTCCCGCAGCCGCCAGGACGGCGTCGACGGCGGACCGCCATCCTCGCGAAGCCTTCCGACGGAACGTAACCCAAAGGAGTGATGGCGCCGATGCCAGACGACGGTCATGTTCCTGTACGGCAGACCGCAACCTCCGTTTCGTGAGGGTGGCGCTGCTGGGACCGGTCGCCTGGCGTACGCCTCCGCGCCATTACGGCCCGTGGGAGCAGGTCACGAGCCTGCTCGCCGAGGGACTCACCGCTGCCGGTATCGATGTGACGCTGTTCGCCACGCTGGACTCCGTCACTTCCGGATCGCTGGACGGAGTGTGCCCGCGCGGGTACGCCGACGATCCATCGCTCGACGGGCGGGTGTGGGAGGCGATGCATGTCGCGCACGCGTTGAGCCGTTCGGGTGAGTTCGATCTCGTCCACAACCATCTCGACTGGCTGCCATTGGCCTTCGCCGATCATTGCCGGGCCCCGTTGCTCACCACGGTTCACGGATTCTCCGGAATGGGAATCCTGCCTGCCTACACCCATGCCCGGTCCGCCTACGTGTCCATCTCGGACGCGGACCGTGCCCCGGAGCTGGACTACGTCGCCACGGTGCACCACGGCATAGATCTCGACGCGTTTCCCTTCGACGCGGTGGGCGGCCGGCGGCTGATCGCGTTCGGCCGCATTCATCCCGACAAGGGAACGCACACGGCCATCGAGATCGCTCGGCGGGCCGGGATGCCGCTGACCATCTGCGGGATCGTCCAGGACGAGCGGTACTTCGAGGAGGAGGTCGCTCCGAAGGTCGACGGAGAGCAGGTCCGGTTCCTCGGGTCGGTGGGGCCCGGGCGGCGTGGCGAGATCCTCGGCGCCGCCGCCGCCCTGCTGCATCCCATCGCGTTCGACGAGCCCTTCGGCCTGTCGGTGGTCGAGTCGATGGCCTGCGGCACGCCTGTCGTCGCCTACCGGCGTGGATCCATGGCCGAAGTCGTGGACCAGGGCGTGACGGGTTTCCTGGTGGACTCCCTCGACGAGGCTGTCACCGCGCTGGCGCGCATCACGACGGTCGATCGCGCGGGCTGCCGCGCGCAGGCCGAACGCAGGTTCAGTGCAGATCGGATGGTGGCGAGTTACTTGCGCATCTACCGCGAAATGTTAGGACAAAGTTAGCGACTGATAGTGTCAGGTGGACGTAGACCACGCCATTGGCTGAGGGTCGCGACAGCCGGGCCCCCGTATGAGGGCGGGCCCCCGGTGAAGGCTCCGGGTTCCACCGCACAGGCAGACGGGGTTGGCCGTCTTCACCGAACGAGCCGCATCGGCATCCATTCTGGTGCGGCCGAATGACCGAAAGGCATGGCAGTTGGCCCTCACATACGGCTTTCTCAGCACGCATCCGCCCACGCAATGCGGGCTCGCGACCTTCAACTCCGCCCTGGCCGCCCATCTCACCAGGGGCGGCGTGTTCGGCGGCATCGTCCGTGTCACCGCGGAAGGCGACGACGAACGGCCGCAGCCCGGGGTCGTGCACACCTGGACTCCCGGCGGGCTCGGCGGCTGGAAGGCCGCGGCCTCCGCTCTGGAGGACTTCGATGTGGCCATCGTGCAGCACGAGTACGGTATCTACCCCGGTTTGGACGGACAGGACGTCCTACCGCTGCTACGTTGCCTCACCGTGCCGAGCATCGTGGTCCTGCACACCGTCCTGGCCAGGCCCACTCTCCAGCAGAAAGCCCTGCTCGAGGAGATCGGGGCCGCCGCCGACGCGATCGTGACCATGACCGGCACCGCTCGTGACCGGTTGATGGCCGGCTACCGGGTGGATGCCGGCAAGGTGTTCGTCATTCCGCACGGGGCCGCCGACCACATGCGGGTCCCGGCTCGGCGCCGCTCCCGTCCGCACCTGCTCACCTGGGGACTGCTCGGACCGGGCAAAGGCATCGAGTGGGCGTTGCGCGCGCTGGCGCTCCTGGGTGGCCTCGACCCCTCACCGATCTACACGATCGCCGGAAAGACCCACCCCAAAGTGCTGGAGCTCCAGGGCGAGGCCTATCGTGACGGCCTGTACGATCTCGCTGCCCGGCTCGGGGTGTCCACGGCCGTCCGACACGACCCTGTTTACCGGGATCAGGACTCGCTGAGCCGGCTGGTCCGCTCGGCAGACGTCGTCGTCCTGCCCTATGACTCTGCGGAGCAGGTCACCTCCGGTGTCCTCATCGAGGCCGTGGCCGCAGGCGTGCCGGTCGTCGCCACCTCCTTCCCGCACGCCGTGGAGCTGCTCACCTGCGGTCCAGGACTGCTCGTTCCCCACGGCGACCCCGTCGCGCTCGCCTCCGCCGTACGCCGTGTCCTCACACAACCCGGGCTGTCCGACGATCTCACCGGGCGTACCCGCGCCCTGATCCCGACCCTGCTGTGGCCCGCGGTCGCGGCCCGATACGACGGCCTCGTCCGCTCGCTCGTCGCCGAGCGGCCGGCCGCAGCGGCCGCAGTGCTGCCATGAGCACCGCCACTCCCGGCTTCAAGCACCTGCTCCGGCTGAGCGACGACACCGGCCTGTTCGAGCATGCCCGGCACGCCCTCGTCCGCCGCCATCACGGTTACTGCACCGACGACGTCGCCCGCGGGCTCGTCGTCGCCACCCGCGAACCGCGCCCTGCCCACCGGCTGACCCGGCTGGCGGAGTGCTACCTGGCCTTTCTCACGCACGCTCAGGATCGTTCCGGCGCGTTCCGCAACCGGCTCTCCTTCGACCGGCGCTGGAGCGACCAGCCAGGCGTCGGCGACTGGTGGGGACGGGCGATGTGGGGCCTGGGCACCGCGGCGGCCCGCAACTCCGCTCCGTGGATCCGGGACGAAGCGCTGCTCGCCTTCGCTCTCGGCGCCGAACAGCGCTCCCCGCATCCGCGCGCCATGGTCTTCGCCGGGCTCGGCGCGGCGGAGGTCCTACGCGCCAGCCCGGACAGCACCGTGGCCGCCAGCCTGCTGATGGACGCCGCGGAGGCGATCGGCGCTCCTTCGGAGAACCCCTCCTGGCCGTGGCCGCAACCGCACCTGACCTACGCCAACGCCGCTCTTGCCGAGGTGGTCATCGCCGCCGGGGAGCTGAGCGATGACCGGCAACTGCTCGCCACCGGTCTGCGCATGCTCGCCTGGCTGTGTGGCATCCAGACGAGGGACGGCCGGCTCGCGGTCGTGCCCGCCGCCGGCTGGCGCTTGGACGCGCCGCGATCCCGCTACGACCAGCAGCCGATCGAGGTGGCCGCACTCGCCGACGCCTGCGCCACCGCCGCCCGCGTGACCGGCGACCAAGCGTGGCAGGAGAAGGTACGGCAGTCGGTGGCGTGGTTCCAGGGCGCCAACGACGCTGATGCTCTGATGTGGGACCCGGCGACCGGCGGAGGCTACGACGGCCTGACCGAGCACGGTCCGAACCTCAACCAGGGCGCGGAGTCGACCATCGCGCTGATCTCCACCATGCAGCACGCCAGGCGGCTCCCATGACCAGCGGGGATCTGGCCACGCGACTCGGCCCGACGCTCACTCCCGACCCGCGAAGAGTGATCATCAAGCTCTTCGTGCCCGGCGAGGACGCCGCGCTCACCCGTACTAGGGCCGCTGCGCTGATCGACCGCATCATGCTCCTTGACGACGACGAGACGACCGAAATGCTCCAGGAGACGCTGCAGCGATTCGGCGGCCGGCACCACGACCTCGAAGCGACCTTCGCCCATCACCACGACCTGGTCCGCCATCGCATCCCGCGCGACGTCGACCTGTCCCTGCCGGCCCGCCTCCTCGTGGGCGCCTACTTCAGCCACGAGTACGCCGTGGAGGCTGCGGCGGTGTGCAACCCCTCGATGGTCCCCCATCCCGACCAGTCCGGTCTGGGCCCTGGACAGCTCCGCGCGGCGATCAGCCTGCGGCAGATCGGCGAGGGACACCTGTCCTCCATCGGCTTCACCACGGCGCTGCTCGGCCCCCACTCCGACCTGGTCATCCCCGATCGCTCCGGGGCCCTGTCCGTCGGACGCCGGCACCGGACCCACCATCGGCGCGACCTGCTCGCCGCGGGGCTCTCCGACGACGCCTGGGACAACGAGGTGACGGCCACCATGTTGGAGTCCCTGCCGGAACGCTTCGACGACGACGACTTCGAGCAGGCGATCGGCCAGTTGCCCGCCGACCTGCTCACCCGCACCACCACGCAGCGAACCGTGGAAGAGATGCGCCGCGCGACGCGCTCCGACTACGCCGTGGCCTTCCCCGCCGATCTCCCCCTTCACCGGCGGGTGCTCTGGCCGGGGACCGCGGCCGAGAGCAACGGCATGGAGGACGCTCGGTTCGTACAGGTCGTCGACGAGGACGGCCGGCCGTCGTATCGCGCGACCTACACCGCCTACGACGGGCGGCACATCCGTTCCCACTTGATCGAAAGCGACGATCTGCGGCATTTCGAGATCGCCCCCATGCGCGGCCCCGCCGCCGTCAACAAGGGCATGGCGCTGTTCCCGCGATCGGTCGGGGGACGCAGCCTGGCGCTGTGCCGCTCCGACGGCGAGACCATCGGTCTCACGACCCTCGACGGGCACAACAGATGGCAACGGCCGGTACCGCTGCACACCCCCCGCCGCGGCTGGGAACTGATCCAGGTAGGCAACTGCGGATCCCCCATCGAGACAAGGTTCGGCTGGCTCGTCCTGATACATGGCGTCGGCCCCATGCGCGACTACGCCATGGGCGCCCTGCTGCTCGACTCCCACGAGCCGCACCGCGTCATCGCCGAACTCCCGGGCGCGCTTCTCACCGCCGGTGACACCGAACGTGAAGGCTACGTGCCCAACGTCGTGTATTCCTGCGGCGGCCTGCTGCATGACGACGCCGTGTGGCTGCCCTACGGGGCGAGCGACACTCGCATCGGATTCGCTCGTGTGCCGGTCACCACCCTCATCGGGGCAATGCGTCCACCACACTGAGCAGGACGACCCTTTCTTTCTGGGTGATGGAGAAGGCTGTCAGACACGCGTCACTTCCCGGTTTCGGATTCGAACATTGAGCGAGGCGCTCGCACCCACGTCCATACGTCGGCCCAATGCAGGCGCAGCGGCCCGGTGGTGGTGACGATGGCGTACCAGAGCTCGTCTCCGGTGACGGGCAGCAAGCTCGCTGGCCCTCGCGGCAGCGCCGACCAGGTGCAGGACGAACCTCCAGTGACGATCCGGTGCGGGCGCACGATCGCACGCCCGCGTGAACGAGCGCCGCTTCGGCCGATCCGATCGAGGCCTGTCACCCTCGGCGGCACACTGACGAAACGGGAGTGCCGTGGTTGTGGAGGATCCGAGAGCTATCCCGTGCGGCTACTGGGCGTTCGTGCCATCGCGCGCCTCGATCACCGGGTCCATGAATTCCTGAAAACGCGCGAACTGCTGCTGATCCATCTTCAGCGGCACGCCGTTGGCGATTCGGTCGTTGTACCTGGTGCCGATCGTCACCCTGAAGCCGTCGCCGTGTGGTTTCGCGTCCACTCCGAGGAACGCCACATGATATCGCCTGGGATCCGTCAGGCGATGGAAGATTTCGAAGGTCCTGCCGTCCTGCACCAGGATGTACTCGCCGATTGCGAACTCCGCTGCCATAGCTTCCCGTTTCATGCCGCTCGTTGTGCCGGGTGTCAGGGTCAGCCCGGGGCACACGTCATGAAGGGAGACTTCGCATCAATTGCCGGAATGTTGGGCGCGGTCGATGAGTTTTGTCGGTGGTGCAGGTCAGTCTTCGCATGATGACAACTTCTTCTGAGACCGCAGGCTGGGACGCCAGCCATGACCACGTCATGTCTGGCGACCCCGATCGAGGTGCCGTGTCCAGCCCACAGCTCAACTCGCCTGCCAAATCCGCGACCGCCGTTTCAGGTCGCACCCCGGCCGTGGTCCGGTTGCTGGTGCTCGCCACGTTCGTGGTCATCCTCAACGAGACGATCATGATCAATGCGATCCCGCGGCTGATGGGCGCGCTGCACATCACCGAGCAGACCGCGCAGTGGCTCTCGACCGCCTTCATGCTGACCATGGCCGCTGTCATCCCGATCAGCGGGTGGTTCCTGCAGCGGGTGTCCACCCGCAGCGCGTACGCCACCGCGATGGGTTTGTTCCTGCTCGGCACGGCGTTGGCCACCGTCGCGCCGACATTCGAGGTGCTGCTGGGCGCCCGCATCATCCAGGCGTGCGGGACGGCCGTGATGATGCCACTGCTGATGACCACGCTGATGCAGGTGGTGCCTGAGGCGGACCGGGGCCGGGTGATGGGCAACGTCACCCTGGCCATCTCGGTCGCGCCCGCGATGGGCCCGGCGATCTCGGGGGTGATCCTCCAATTCGGGTCATGGCGCCTGCTGTTCGTCGTGGTGCTCCCCATCGCCGCCGTGATCACTTGGCGCGGCCTGAAGCGGCTCGAGAACATCGGCGAGCCCCAGTTCAGCACCATCGACTGGTTCAGCGTGGCAACCGCCGCTGCCGGCTTCGGCGGCCTGGTCTACGGGCTCAGCCGGTTCCAGGGCGGTGACGTCCGCGTTGCCGCCGCGATCGTGGCGGCCGGCCTGGTCACCATCGCCGTCTTCGTCGTCCGCCAGCTGTCGTTGCAGAAGCGCGGCGTGCCGCTGATGGACCTGCGTACCCTGCGCCACCGCACCTTCACGGTCGCGCTGATCCTGATGTCGGTGGCCTTCATGGCGATGCTCGGCTCGATGATCTTGCTGCCGCTGTACCTGCAGAACGTCCGCGAACTCAGCGCCCTGCAGGCCGGACTCCTCGTGATGCCGGGCGGCCTCGCGATGGGGCTCCTCGGTCCGACCGTCGGCCGCCTGTTCGACCAGTTCGGCGGCCGGGTTCTGGTCATCCCCGGTGCGATCGGGATCATGCTCGCGCTTGCCGGCTTCACCCAGGTCACGATGACCACGCCGTTCTGGCAGCTCCTCGGTCTGCACGCGCTGCTGATGGTCGGTCTGGCCGCCACCTTCACCCCGGTATTCACCCTCGGGCTCGGAGCGGTTCCCTCGCACCTCTACTCCCACGGCAGCTCGATCCTGAGCACGCTGCAGCAGGTCGCCGCGGCTTTCGGCACCGCGCTCGTGATCACCGTGATGAGCGCGCGAGCCGATGCCCTGAAATCCGCGGGAGCCACCGAGGCGCTCGCCAACCTCGACGGCATGCGGCTGGCCTTCATCATCGGCGCGGTGCTGTCCGTGGCTGTGGTCGTCACCGCACTGCTCCTACCGGCCCGGGCGGACAACGCCGGCGAGCACGAGTGACCTGGTCGTTGAAGCTGTCCGCTGGTGAATGCGGAGATCACGAACAGGGGCGGCAGCCGATGAGACGATCCACGATCAACGCCGCGCTGGTGGCCGCCGCACTCGGGACCATGCTGACCGCGCCGCCCGCGCTGTCGGACGCGGACGGCCGGGAGGTGCGGCTCCGGGTGGCCACGTACAACATCCACGCCGGCGGCGGGCAGGACGGCCGCTTCGACCTCGCCCGCCACGTGTACGCCACCCTGTCCCGCTCGGAAACACGATTTCGTGCTGTGAGCTGGGGTTTTGCGGCATGATCAGGGCGGTGGCTGCGACCATTGCGGGGTGTTGTTGTCGTTTGTCTACCGGTTGGTGAGGGGCTGGTGCGGCTTGCTGGCGGTGCTGGTCCGTTCTGATCTGTCGAAGGACATTGAGCTGCTGGTGCTTCGTCATGAGAATCAGGTGCTCCGCCGTCAGCTCGGTGGATGGCCGCGATGGGGTCACGCCGACCGGCTCTGGCTTGCGGCGTTTGTCGCGGCTGCTCCACCGTCGCCGGTGGGTGGAAGTGTTCCCGGTCTGGCATCGTAGCCTCGTGGCGCGGAAGTGGACCTTCACCGGCAGGCGGGGACGTGCCCAACAAGAGGTTCGACAGAGCGTGAGGCGCCGGTGATTCGATCGGCCGGTGCAGTGCGACGGAGTACGGCTGCCTCGGAGGTGTCGCAATGATCGAGCAGCACGTGTTGGATCTTCAAGAGGTTGACGAGATGCAGGTCGCGGTCGTTGGCGGCAAGGGCGCGCACCTGGGGGAGTTGTCGCGGATCGAAGGCATCCGGGTGCCGGCTGGCTTTTGCGTGACGACGTACGCCTTCCGGCGGATCATGGCGGAAGCGCCGTCAATCGACGATCGGCTCGATCAGCTGTCGCGCCTGAACCCGGATGACCGGGAGGTGATCCGCACGCTCAGCGCGGAGATCCGCCAAACCATCGAAGGGATCGCCATCCCTGACGATCTCGCGGCGGCGATCACCCGCGCGCTCGCGCAGCTCGGCGAGCACGCCGCCTACGCCGTGCGATCCAGCGCGACGGCAGAGGACCTGCCGACGGCATCCTTCGCCGGCCAGCAGGACACCTACCTGAACGTCGTGGGTCCGGCGGCGATCCTCCAGCACGTCGGCCGGTGCTGGGCGTCGCTGTTCACCGAGCGGGCCGTGACCTACCGCCTGCGGAACGGCTTCGACCACCGGAAGGTCCGCATGGCCGTGGTCGTGCAGCAGATGGTCTTCCCGCATGCGGCCGGCATCGTGTTCACGGCCGACCCCGTCACGGGCAACCGGAAGGTCGCCACCGTGGACGCCAGCTTCGGCCTCGGCGAGGCCCTGGCCTCCGGCCTGGTGAACCCGGACGTCTACAAGGTGCGAGACGGCGAGATCGTCACCAAGGCGGTTGCCGCCAAGAAGCGTGCCATCCACGCTTCGCCGGCTGGCGGGACGCAGGTACTGCCGATCGACCCGCAGCGGCAGGAGCTGCCGGCGCTGACGGATGCGCAGGTCGTGCGGCTCGTGCAGCTCGGCCGGCGGATCGAAGCGCACTTCGGCCGCCCGCAGGACATCGAATGGTGCCTGGCCGATGATGGCTTCCAGATCGTCCAGAGCCGGCAGATCACCACGCTGTTCCCCATCCCCGAGATCGGCGACCAGGAGAATCACGTCTACCTCTCGGTCGGTCATCAGCAGATGATGACCGACCCCATGAAGCCGCTGGGCGTTTCTGTGTGGCAGCTGACGGCCATGGCGCCGATGCACGAGGCCGGCGGGCGGCTGTTCGTCGACGCCACCCGGCTCCTGGCCTCGCCCGCGAGCCGCGCCGGCCTCCTGGAGATGGCGGGGAGGTCCGATCCGCTGATCAGGGACGCGCTGGAGACGGTCCTCGACCGCGGCGACTTCGTCCCGTCGCTCCCGGACGGGGGTCCCGGCGGGCCGCCGGTCGGCGGCGCGTCCGCCCCGATCGAGACCGATCCGGCTATCGTCACCGGGCTGATCGAGCGCAGCCAGGCGTCCATCGCCGCCCTGCGGCGCGACATCCGGACGAAGACCGGGCCGGCGCTGTTCGACTTCCTGCTGGAGGCCTTCCAGGAGCACAAGCGCGTCCTCAGTGATCCGCTGAGCATGCAGGCGATCATGGCGGGGATGGAGGCCACGTGGTGGCTCAACGACAAGCTGCGGGAGTGGCTGGGCGAGAAGAACGCGGCCGACACGCTCACGCTGTCCGCCCCCGACAACGTCACGTCGGAGATGGGGCTGGCGCTGCTCGATGTCGCGGACGTGATCCGTCCGCGTCCGCAGGTGGTGGCGTTTCTGCAGGACGTCGAGGACGAGGGCTTCCTGGACGAGCTGCCGAAGCTCGCGGGCGGGACCGAAGCACGCGACGCCATCGAGGCCTATCTCGACCGGTACGGCATGCGCTGCGTCGGCGAGATCGACATCACGAGGCCGCGTTGGCGCGAGCGGCCCACCACGCTCGTGCCCGTGATCCTCGACAACATCAAGCTCTTCGAGCCGGGTGCCGCCGAGCGGCGCTTCGAGCAAGGGCGGCAGGAGGCGCAGAGGAAGGAACAGGACGTGCTGTCACGCTTGCGGGCCCTGCCGGACGGGGAGCAGAAAGCCGACGAGACCAAGCGGATGATCGACCGGGTCCGGACCTTCATCGGGTACCGGGAGTACCCGAAGTACAGCATCGTCAGCCGCTACTTCGTCTACAAGCAGGCCTTGCTGGAGGAGGCCGAGCGCCTCGTGCAGGCCAACGTGCTTCCTGAGAAGGAAGACATCTTCTACCTTACGTTCCAGGAGCTCCACGACGTCGTGCGCACCAACCAGGTGGATGACCAGCTCATCCAGCAGCGCAAGGACGCGTTCCGGTCGTACCGGGCGCTCACGCCACCGCGGGTGCTCACGTCGGATGGCGAGGCCATCGCCGGGGCGTACCGGCGCGACGACGTGCCGGCTGGTGCCCTGATCGGCTTGCCGGTCTCCGCCGGGACCATCGAGGGGAGGGCCCGCGTCATCCTTGACATGGCGGAGGCAGATCTTGAGGCGGGCGACATCCTGGTCACGGCCTACACAGACCCCAGCTGGTCGCCCCTGTTCGTCGCGATCACGGGCCTGGTGACGGAGGTGGGCGGCCTGATGACCCACGGCGCAGTGATCGCCCGGGAATACGGCTTGCCGGCCGTCGTGGGCGTGGAGCAGGCCACCCGGCTGATCCGGGACGGGCAGCGGATCCGCGTGCACGGAACCGACGGGTACGTCGAGATCCTGCCTTGACCGACCACACCGAGAAGGCCCATCCGAAGCTTTCGGCCAAATATCCGGGTGGAGTCCAGCGAGGCATGGCCGAGCAGCTCGGCGACAGTGACGATGTCGGTGCCGGTGTGCGGATGAGGTCGGTGGCGAACGAGTGGCATGGACGTGGGGCGTGACGACGTCAGCCAGCCGGCCGCGATGACGATAGGTCTCCCCGGCGAACCCGGAAGAACACGCTCAAGATATCGCACAGCCGTTCTCCCTTGGTGGGCAGACTGTTCCCTATTCGGGCTCCCCACAGCCGGTCGGCTTCGGGACCTCCGCCACCACCACCCTCGGCAGGCTTCTACCTGGCCTTCCGCAAACGCGACTGGCTGTCAGGCTTCGGCTATGACCTGACCCGCAAGTAGGCGAAGAGCGCCCGATGATCGGACTCGGGAACGTCATGCACCTGCACGGCGACCACCCCGGCACGAGCGTCGGTGAGCACGTGGTCGATGGCCACCAGCGGCGGAAGTCCCCGGCCCGTCGCCAGGTAGGCGCCAGGCCCTGCCCGGTGGCCGCCGCCGCGTCGGTGTAGCCGATGGCCAGCAGTCGCCGGAAGACCGGCGTCAACCTCCTGTTCACCTCGCTGCACTCCTACGTCGGCCTGTGATGCGCCTGACCCGTTCGCTGTGCGACCGTCGTGACGATGCGGCGCTGGGGCGGCCTCCCTGGCCTCGGGGTGCGGGCGGAAAGGCAGGTCAGGGGCTGGTCGGCTGGGCAGCGGCCATGACGCCGTGGACGGCCTGGCCCACGCGTTCGGCGACCTGGTCGGGGTCGGGTTGGCCGGCATCCAGCCAGGCGATGACGGCTTCGATGGTGAGGGTGGGAATCAGGCGGGCGGCCCAGTCCAGCCAGGGGCCTGTGGGGATGGTCCTGGCCAGGTTGCGGTGGGCGATCTCGTGCGAGGCGGTGGTGATGGTGTCGATCAGGTCGCGGAACTCTGGCTCGCGGGCGGCGTAGCGGAACAGCAGCCGGAAGCCGTCGGGGTCGGCTGCGGCGGCGCGGGTCAGGGCGGGGATGGCATTGTCGTCGAAGTCGTCGGTGCCGGTGGCTTCGGCCAGCCGGGCGCAGGCGGTATCGAGCACGGCGCGGTACAGGTCGGCTTTGGAGTCGAAGTGCCGGTACAGCATGGCGCGGGTCAACCCGGCCTCTGCGGCGACGTCGTCCAGGCTGGTGGCGGCATAGCCGGCGCCGGCGAAGGCGCGGGTGGCGGCGTCCAGGATCTGTTCGCGTCGCTCGGCCCGGCGTAGCCGGCGCACCGGCGCCGGCGCACCCGTGACGGCGGCGCGTGACGCAGGGGCATCCGGCTCGGTGTGCTTCATGCCCGCAACCCTCCACTTGTAGAACTTGAAGTATACAAGTAGTTTTATATACATCAGAGTATACAACTACGCGTCTTACTTTGGGAGGGATCATGTCCGTTCCCGTCCAGCTGCCGTTCGAGCAGGCCGGCCCGCTGCAGCCCGCGCCGCTGCTACGCGAGCTGCAGCTGCGAGGCCCCATCCATGCCATCCGCACCGCGGTCGGCGACCCCGCCTGGCTGGTGACCGGATACGAGCAGGTCCGCCGGCTGCTGGACGACGACCGGCTCGGCCGCGCGCACCGCGAACCCGAACGCGCCTCGCGCACGGGGAAGTCGGCGATGTTCGGTGGGCCGTTGGGCGACTTCGACACCGAGCAGGCCGACCACCGGCGGATGCGTGCGCTGCTGCAGCCGCACTTCTCCCCGAAGCGGATGCGCGCCCTGCGCGGTCGCGTCGAAATCCTCACCGCGAACCTCCTGGACGAGCTGGTCGCCGCCGGGCCGCCCGCCGACCTGCACGCCGCGCTGGCGCTGCCGCTGCCGATCGCGGTCATCTGCGAGCTGCTCGGCGTACCGTACGAGGACCGGGCGCAGTTTCGCGCCTGGACGCAGGCTGCCGCCGACATCACCGATCGGGCACGCTCCGAGCAGGGGCTGGCCGAGCTGTTCGGCTACGGTCAGCAGCTGGTGGCGCGCAAGCGGGCCGACGGCGATGCGGACGCTGATGTGATCTCCCGGCTGGCCGCCACCGAGGGGGTCAGCGACGACGAGGCCGCGGCGACGGGGATGTTCCTGCTGTTCGCCGGGCACGAGACGACGGTGGTGGCGATCGGCATGGGCGTGCTGTGGCTGCTGGCCCATCCGGAGCAGTGGCAGGCGCTGGTGGCCGACCCGTCGCGGATCGACGCGGCGGTGGAGGAGATCCTGCGCGCGCCCAGCCTGGGCGGGGGCGGCATCCCCCGCTACGCCCGCGTCGACCTGGACATCGCCGGTGTCACCGTGCGCGTTGGTGAGCTGGTGCTGCTGGACACCGGGGCGGGCAACCACGACGCCGCGGTGTTCCCCGATCCGGACCGCTTCGACATCGCCCGTTCCGCCGTGGCGCATCTGACCTTCGGGTACGGCGCGCGTTACTGTGTAGGTGCGCCGTTGGCGCGAATCGAACTGAAGACGGTGTTCTCCCAGCTCATCGCGCGTTTCCCGGCGCTGCGCCTGGCCGGGCCCATCGAGGAGCTGCGGTTCAACACCGCTACGCTGACCGGCGGGCCGGCCGAGCTCCCGGTGATGTGGTGATCGACATGCCAATGACTGTTACCCGCGAAGTGAAACATCCGATCTTCGCCCGCACCTGGCCCTGGATGAGCCGGGCCCTGGAGCGCGCTGGCATGGACGAGCACCGCCAGGCGCTGCTGGCCGATCTGAGCGGGCAGGTCGTCGAGATCGGCGCGGGGGACGGCGTCAACTTCGCGCACTACCCGCCCGCGGTCACCCGTGTGCTGGCGGTGGAACCCGAACCCCGGCTGCGCGAGCGCGCGAGTGCCGCGGCGGCCGCCGCGCCGGTGCCCGTCGAGGTCAGCGCCGGGACGGCCGAACACCTGCCCGCAGCCGACGCGAGCATGGACGCCGCGGTGTTCTGCCTGGTGCTGTGCTCTCTACCCGACGTCGACGCCGCGCTCGCCGAGGCGTTGCGGGTGCTCAAGCCCGGCGGGCGGCTGCGCTTCCTGGAACACGGCCGCGCCGACTCGGCCGGCATGGTGCGCGTGCAGCGGCTTCTGGACGCCACCATCTGGCCGCGGCTGATGGGCGGCTGCCATACCGGCCGCGACACGCCTGCGGCGATCGAGCGAGCCGGGTTCACCATCGTCGCGCTGGAGCGTTACCTGTTCCCTGGGGTGCGCACCCCGCTCTCCTTCCACACCCGCGGCACCGCCGTCCGCCCCTGACCACCCCTACCAGGCCCTCTCTCCGGTGGAGGCCGGGCGGCGCTGGGTGACGCGCCACAGCCTGCGGGGCAGTTCGCCCTCCTCCCACGCGTGCACCCGTCGAGATCAGCCCGTCGGCATGGGCGCGGACGAACTCCTCCTGGTCACACACCACATGGGTGGTGGTGTCGGCGCCGATGAGCACATCCAGGAACAGATCGGCCGCAACGGCGGCGCCCTGGTGCCAGCGCAGCGGGGTGGCGATGTCGCAGTTGACCGCGAACGGCGGCCGACCCGGCCCTGGGCTGGGACTCTCGATCAGAGCGCCTCCGGCATCAACGGTGAGGTTGATCTTGAACCAGTGGTCGGCGAAGGCGTAGTGCCGCAGCACGACCATCCCGTAGCGGACCTGGTAGACCAGCGCGTCGGCGTCGGCGCGCAGCACCCCGGCGTGCGGGATGGAAAAGACGCGCACCTGGTCCTCATCGGGATGGAAGTCCAGATCCAGCAACATGTCCAATGCCTCATGCCCGGGCGCGGTGGCTGGAATGGTCCTCCCCGTGTCTGATCAGCTAAAACTGGTCAGATACGGGGCGGCGCCGCACCTTTCACCTGCTTCTTCGCCGCCCTTGAACCGTCAAGCGGCCTCAGGCACGTTCAGACGGCGGTGCGTCCGCCGTCCACCGGCAGGACCGCGCCATGCACGAAGCTGGAGCTGTCGGTGGCCAAGAAGGCGATCGCGTCGGCGATCTCCTCAGCGGTGGCAGGCCGTCCGGCCGGCGCCTGAGCGGCCAACTGGTCGAGGTCGTCGCCCATCCCGGAGGTTCCTTCGGTACGCGTAGGGCCGGGGCTGACCACGTTGACGCGGACCCCGTACGGCCCGTACTCGGCGGCCCAGGACTTGGTCATCAACACCAGCGCGGCCTTGCTCGCGCCGTACAGGCTCATCCCGGCGACCCCGAACTCGGCGGCCATCGTGCTCAGGTTGATGATCGCGCCATGGCCGCGCTTGGCCATGTCCGGCGCGAGCTCGGCGACCAGGAAGTACGGCGCCTTCACATTGAGCGCGAAGACCGCGTCGAAGTCCTGCTCGCTGGTCTCGTGGGTGGGGCCGAACGGGTAGATGCCCGCGTTGTTGACCAGGACGTCGACGTGTCCGACCAGGTCTCTGGCCTGTGCGGCCAGGGATCGGGCGGAGGACTCGTCGCGCAGGTCGGCGGCCACGAAGTCCGCCTGCCCCCCGGCCGAACGGATCTCCTGGACCACTCGCTCACCGCGCACCGTGTCACGGCCGGAGATCACCACGTGCGCACCGAGCTCGGCGAGCGCGATGGCGGCCGCCCGCCCGATGCCGCTGGTGCCACCGGTCACCAGTGCCGACTTTTCCTGCAGTTTCATCATTTTCTGCACCTTGAATCTCTGTTCCGCGAAATCGCGGCTCGGACGGACGTGTTCCGACCGCACAGGGATGTAAAGCCGTCCACGGGTTTGAGACTTCCCATTGATCTATTGAAGGAATTTATGGCCGCGATAAGCGCCGCGATTCTGCGGGACCTCCTTGCATTTCCCTGACCTACCTACGGCCGTGCCAAGCTACAGGCCGTATTCCAGGAGGAGGCTGAGCCAGATCTCGCTGGTGGTGGGGAAGACGGGGACGGCGTGCCAGAGTTCGTCCAGGGGTACCTCGGAGGTCACCGCAATGGTGGCCGAGTGGAGGAGATCGACCACTGCCGGGCCGACGAAGGTGGCGCCCAGGAGCACCCGGCGGTCCTCGTCGACGACCAGTTTCGCCCAGCCGGTGTAGCCCTCGGCTTGGAGCTTTGCACCGATCACGGCGCCCAGGTCGTACTCCACTGCGCGTACTGCGAAGCCGTCGGCGCGGGCCTGGGCCTCGGTGCGCCCGACCGCGCAGACCTGCGGGTCGGTGAAGATGACCTGAGGTGCGCCCCGATCATTGGCGGTGTCGCGATGCGCCGGCCCGTCGCCCGGCAGGCCCTTGGCGCGGGCCGCGATCACGTCGCCGCAGATACGGGCCTGGTATTTGCCCATGTGCGTGAGCAGGTTACGCCCGTTGACGTCCCCGACGGCGTACAGCCACCCGTCGGGGATCCCGGGACTGACTCGAAGATCGGTCGGTCACTGGGCAGGCGGCAGCGAACCTCGACCTGGTGATCATGGTCGGGCTTATGGGGTGCGATATGAGTCAGGTGCTCTGGTTCGGTTCCACGGTGACCTTGTGTCCGAGGCGTTCGAGTTCGCGGATGAGGCTGCGGGTTCTGCGTTGAGGGTCGATGTGCAGGTCGTAGAAGTCAGGGCCGAGATCGTCGAAGCGGGCGTCAGGATC
>NZ_JBICRM010000024.1:0-152245 GCF_043197025.1 Nonomuraea marmarensis | reverse complement strand
TCGGACCACCAGCGCCGCGAGCTCGTCATATGACGGGCGGCGATCCGGGGTCTTCGACACACGAAGATCATCCCATTGCAGGGACACCACTCACGCCATCATGATCTTGATCTGCTGAATGCTTACCAATCGCTTGACGTGAGTGGCAGCAAAGCTCATTTGGGTAATTTATGGCATTTTGTCATCTGTGTGCGGTGTGATGACTAGTGAGGCTCACCCCAATCAGAACTACCACCATGCGGCGACCGCGAGACATGCGCGGGATGATCAAGCGGATGCCGTGACCCATACAGGGTCTTTACGCAGGTCAGCCCGGGCAAGCAATCGACTTCGCCCACGCTCTCCTACAGCGGATACCTCACTGGGCTGATAGACACCGTTCCTCGCGTCAGAGTCGGTACGAGAGTCGCCGCCCACCGCCTTCTTCCCTGTACAGACCTCGGCCGTGCGCGTTGAAAGGCTTCCGAAGCACCCGCAGTCTGGTGCGCTCCGAGCCCAGTGTCGATTGACATCCAGTAGCTCGTGACGGCGAGGAGCCGCCAGCGATCATCTCGAGCAATGCTCCACGCCGCCCGAACCTCGCTCTCCAACGAGCTCAAACTAACCGCAATCGCCCTGAGTGTCGCTGGTTGAAGGAGGCGGTCCAGGCCACGATCGTGGAGACTCATATCCTTGGCTGGGCTAGTCGCGAGTCGAGATCCGGGTCATCTTCATTGAGTGAGGCTCCTCTCCATCGCGGTAGTCGTGATCAGCGTGGCGCTGGCTGCGGTAATTGTCTGGATTTTGGGCCCGGGTGCTACGTGGGTGTTGGAACACATCGACGGCGCGACCGGGCTACGGGGCAAAGATCTGGCGGCGGCACTCGATGCGATTCGTGGTCGCGTGCTGGCCGTCGGCACCGGCTTGGCCGCGCTGATCGCGGTTTTCTACACTGCACGAAACGCTGACACTGCCCGGCGCACCTTCCAGCTTGGCGAACGGGGCCAGATCACCGACCGATACGGAGAGGCCGCCGAGCAGCTCGGCCACGCTCAGGCCCCGGTCCGGCTAGCTGGTCTGTACGCGTTGGCCCAGCTCGGCGAGAACACGGTCTCTTTGCGACAGACGATCGTGGACGTGATCTGTGCCTACCTGCGTATGCCCTACTCGCCACCCCGAGAGCAGGACCGGCAGGAGGAGGTTGATCCTGAACAGGACGTACCCTCGACCAGCGCGCTGGTCGGATCCGGCAACCTCGGCGTCGCTAAGGATCCGCAGGAGGAGCGCGAAGTCCGGCTCACAGCCCAGCGCATCCTTGCTGATCACTTGCGCTACCGCGCGCCTGAGAAACGTCGCTGGTGGCAGCACAGCACACCTGACGATCGTCATTGGTGTGAGATTCGGCTCGATCTGACCGGCGCTCTCCTCCTCGACTTCGACTTCCGCCACTGCCATGTCATGAGCGCCACCTTCAACAAAGCCACCTTCTACGGCGACGCGCGGTTCGGCGAGGCGACCTTCGCCGGCGACGCCTGGTTCAACCAGGCCACCTTCTACGGCGACGCGCGGTTCGGCGAGGCCACCTTCGCCCACCACGTCTGGTTTAACCAGGTCACCTTCACTCGCATTGCCCAGTTCGACCAGGTCACCATCACCGGCGACG
Organism: Nonomuraea marmarensis; assembly: GCF_043197025.1. Taxonomy (NCBI): domain Bacteria; kingdom Bacillati; phylum Actinomycetota; class Actinomycetes; order Streptosporangiales; family Streptosporangiaceae; genus Nonomuraea; species Nonomuraea marmarensis. The sequence continues at coordinate 150,603 of NZ_JBICRM010000024.1, read as the reverse complement.
CTTGGTTCGAAGAAGCCGTCTTCGCCGCCAACGCCTGGTTCAAGGAGGCAACATTCAGCAGCCACGCCTGGTTCGCCAACACCACCTTTACTGGAGATGCCCAATTCGACAAGGCCGCCTTCACTAAGGACGTCCAGTTCGACGGAGCGACCTTCACTGGCAACGCCTCGTTCAACCAGGCCGCCTTCACCCGCAACGCCTGGTTCGAGGCAACCTTCACCGGCAACGCCCATTTCGAGCTGGCTCGCGGAGCGGAGCATATTGACTTGGAGGAGGCGCATGTCGCTCGGCCGTCTGCGCTGCATGTGTGGCCGCCGGGATGGCGAGGGGCAGAAGATCAGGACGGGGCGGCAGTCCTGCGCCGGGAGCCTTCCACACAGAAAATGAAAGATGCAGGCGAGACAAATGAGTGACAAAGAGGGGGACTTGCGCTGCCGCTAGGAGGCTATCCGATTGGAATCGGGACACCGACTACGTGAGCACGGCCCGCTCCCGAGGTGATCGACCTCGCCGCGGAGGCCGGGCTGGTGCTCGACCCGTGGCAGAAGTTCATGCTCACGCACGGGCTCGGGGGATAGGCGGACGGGCCGCTGGTCGTCGTCGGAAGTCAGCGTCTGGGCGGGTGGCGTCGGAGGCATGGCCTGATCACTCTCTGTGGGCTGTACAGCACCACAGCCGCCAGCCTGGGGTGAACATCTCTACGAAGCTCCTGGTTGGCCAGGGCCTTGGCATCTGCCCACTATGGCCGGCGGCCGAAGGGAGGGTAGTCGGGCCAGTAAAGCGCCACAGGGCCGACAGCTCAGGTAAGGCGGCTTTGCCGGCCCCGCGCGCAGGCGCGCGGGTTGGAGCGAACCGTGAGACGTACAGCATGATCTTGCTAACGCCCATGTTAACAACACGCATGGACGATTTCGGGTACTCGCGGAAGTGGAAGCTTCCCGGAGCGAGAGACGAGCCAGCATGACGAAGGTCGTGGGCGGATGTGGACGGTCCTGATCTCACTACGTATCACAAGGTTGAGGTATGGACATCAAGCTCGCGCGGCAGCTACCGGGGAATCAGCTCGACGGTGCCGTCGGCCGCCTGCACGGTGAACCACCAGCGGGCTCCGTTAGCGACGAGCAGCAGTTCGATGGGGTGATGCGCGGTCAGCCGCACCAGTTCGCGCCATTTGGGGAGATGGCCCTTATGCAAGGGCAGGTGGGTTGGATCAACGGCCAGCGATTGCAGAGAACGTAGCAAGGCGGTCAGTCCGTCGCCGCCATCCTGGCGGGCCTTTGCCTCGGCGGCGAATACGACATCCCCAGCCTGCGGATCACGAGCGCCCGGTGGCCCGTCATACCCCCAAAGGTCCAGAGCGGCGCCGCTGAAGAACGGGTCGAAAATGAGTCTCTCGGGCGCCCAGCCGTGGTCCAGAACGAGTTCAGCATAGGCGCCAACGTGGATCAGAACCTCAGTGTGTAACTTGACATGATCGCCGTTGCGGCCGACCAGGTGCAAGTTCGGCGAGCAGGCGCGCGCACCGGTGACGAAGAACCGTCCATCCGGTCCCACCTCGACCAGGCCGGCTTGCATGGTGCGCAGGAAGGCGCGGGATTCGTCCTCCCCCAGGCCCACGCCGTAAAGCAACGCAGGCCGACGCACAGGGTCGCTATGGCGATACTTGCGATCCGGCTCGGCACGGCAACCAGCGGCGAATGCCTCCGCACAACCCATCAGCAGGGCATGTAACCGACGCTGCTCATCGGTCTGCCACACAGGGTCGGCGCCATTGGGCTCGGCCATGACCCTTGTCATCCGAGGGGGAACCATGGCGCGAGGATACTGGAGGTCACCGACACATCCCCCGCCCCGGTTCAAGGCGTACGGTTCCGGTTGTCAGGGCGTGGCCCATCGGCCCTGCCTACCATCGTCACCTTTTGCAAGCAGACGTCTGCCTGCGTTCCGTGTAGTTCGTGGCGCATAGAGGCACGAATGTGTCGCTGACCTGGCGATACATCTCCAGACGGGCGTCCTTGGCGTGTCTCTAGGCGTCGGCATTCGGCCAGGTCAACGGGTACTTGGGCATCCCGACAGGACGGTGAATCCCAGCCGAAGAAACCAGACAGTCGATGACGATCGGGCAGGTAGCTCAACCTTTTCACTCCCAAAGATCTACTTTTGGAGCCGTAGGCCGAGTCGCTACGATCATGAGAGTGCGGATGCGCCACGGGCGCAAGTCAACAGCATCAAGCCTCTGACCAGCGAAAACACCGAAGCCTAGAGACACGCTCGATCTCTAGCCAGGCAGCCGTTTGCCCAGGTCAACCTCATGGTTGTGACTCTATGTCACCGGATATCTGCGGAACCCAGGGTCTGCCCTCGCTCTCCTACTGCGGAGATTGGCTAGCTGAATCAGTGACGATCACTCACTTCGGGACTCACGTCATCGCGATCCCTGGGCCGCGGCCAACACCGCCAGGCACAGGGCCATCGCCGCGGCGAACGCGCCGCCGCTCACCAGCACCGATTCGGCAAGCCCCGCTCCAGTCTGACTCTTCAGTATGCCCGCGACCAGCGCGATCATCAGGGAGAACAGCCCAGCGACTGCCAACCACAGGGACCGGTCAGCGCTAGGGCCAGCGGGAGGTGGAGTGTCCATGCGAAGTTTCCTTCCTTAGAGATGGGCTCAGGCCGTGTCGAAGGTGAGCGCCCCGGTCATGAGCCCCTTGGTCAGCAGGGCGCGGGCCTCCGTGGCAGCTGTGACCAGCCTCCGATGGAGTGAAATCTGCAGGTCGAGGTCATGCAGCAGTGCGGCGACGCGCCGCTGTACAGATATCGGGGGCAGCACCACTGGTAGTTCTCCGAACGAGCGTGCGCTGATGAACGGCACTCCCGTCGAGACGGACCGGTTGCGCACCCAGTCGAGTGCGTACGGCTGTGATAGAAAGCCCAGCAGGTAGAGCGGATCCAAGATGTCCGCTCGGCGGGCACGCAGGCGGAACAGATTATGGTGTGGCAGCCAGCCGTCCTGCCCGTCGCGTACGAGTGCAGGAGGGACCAGCGCGCCGGACCGGATGCAGAGGATGTCGCCCGGTGCGAGCAGGTACCGCTTGTGCGACGCGGCGAATTCGACAGAGACCTTCTCCTCGTCGGAGCCGGCTATGTGGCCGTCCCTGAGGTGTCTGGGCCGCACCACGGGGACGGCGCCGTCCGGTGAGCGCCGTTCGTCACGCAGATGCGAGTACGAGGGACCCGCCTGGATGTCGCACACCTCTGCCAGCATCGTGCGCGTCCAGCCGCCCGGGAGCGGCGGGGACGAGCCGCCGGTCCCCGGAGCCAACACCGCCACGTACGCGTCGACCGCCCGGGCCACTTCGTTCGCCCGCGCCTGGGTCTCGGCGAGCCGCTCGAATGCTTCGGTGATGGGGCTTAGCCCTTCGGCCGCCCCGTCCGGCAGGTCGTCCGCCAGATAATCGGCGGGGTTGAGTGAGAAGTCGTGGGCGCGGATGTCGGCGAACGAAGCCTGTACCCCCAGGCCTGCGCCCGGCTCATGCCCGCCGCCTGGTACGTCGCCGTCATGCCATCGCCTATACACAGTCACGATGGCGTCCAGGTCGTCGGACGTTAGGAGCCGCTGTCCGCGGACCTTCGTTCCCTGCTCTCGCGCGTCGACGAAGAGCACCGGCGCGTCAGGAAGGATCTGCTTGCGCAGCAACCATACGGACACGGGCACGTCCGTGGCGGCGAACAGCCCGCCAGGCAAGGCGATCACGCACTCGACCACACCATCGGACACCAGCTTTCGGCGGATATCCCGCTCTGCCGGGTTGTCGGATTTCCCAGCGCTCTGCGGCATAACCATCGCGGCCCGGCCACCGTCCTCCAACTTCTGTAGGACGTGCTGCAGCCAGGCGAAGTTGTCGTTGCCCGCCGGCGGCTCGCCGTACGGCCAGGTCGCTGGAGGCCTCTCGCCAACAGTGGATCCCATGTTGAACGGCGGGTTCGTGACGATCAGATCCGCCCGGACTACCGGACGGTTCGGACTTGTCTGCCACGGCTTGACCGTGCGGACTTCCAGGCTCGCGTTAGCGCCGTGCACGGCCAGGTTCATCGTGGCGTACCTGAGCGTCTCCATGCTCGGACTCTCGCCGCGCACCTCCGCCTCTGGGCCAGCGGCACCGGCGGCGGCGACCAGCAGTTCGCCCCCGCGAGCGTAAGGGTCATAGATGCGCCTGATCCCGGCGGCGCCAGAAACGACAAGGTCGGATATGAGCCTGGTCAGCGCAGAAGGTGTGAAGAACTCGCCGCTGCGCAGCGCGACCTGCTCCTCGTACCGCCCGAGGAGTTGCTTGTATGTCTCGCGTCCGAGGCCGGCGGAGAGGCGGACGACCTGCCTGAGGTCTTCAACGGCGCTTGGGGTCAACCGCACCAGGGAGTTCTGCAACCCTGGCGGCACGCCACGTCGACGTAGTGCCTCGTCCCCCGCATGCCCGATGTGCCGGAGCAGATCCTTGGCCTGCTTCGCTACGCCGATGCGCATAGCCAGTTCGTGCAGGCTCACCCACCGGTCCCGCTCGGCCACGCACAGGAAGTTCAGTGTGAGCAGCAGAGCCAGGTAGTCTGCCATGGCGGCGGAGCCCCTGACAGCGTCCGCGAGTGCCAGCAGTTCGTGCAGGTGCCGTCTGTGCCCTCCGCTGGGCAAATCCCCAACCGCAATAGGTGGCTCGTTGTCGGGCATCCGGCGCCGAACCCGGTCGCCGTAAGTGGTACCGGAGGGCTCGTTGTCAATCAATCTGTTGGTTGGGATGCGGCGCGCATCCAGCCAGGTGAGCACGCTCTGGAGCTGAAAGTATTCCGCTTCTCCTGCCGACACGGGCTGGGGGAAGTCTACGTGCCGCCTCTCCCAGTTCGTGACAGCCGGACGAGCCACCTTGGCCCACTCCGCGATTTCTGTTCGGGTGATCAGCCGTCGGGCGCTCCTCGGCTCCGCTCCAACCTTTCTCCTCTGTGCCATGAGCGCAACAGTAGGGGAGAGGACGGAACCTTCGCGCCGTGAGCACTCGCAGTGCTCAACCCACATCAGCTAGGTCTCGTGGCCGACGCATCTCGCTAAGCTCATCGTTATGCCCGTAACCTGCAGGGAGATGGCCAGGCGCAACCTACATCGGGTCCCCACCGAAACAGTAAGCGTGCCAAAAGAGGGTTAACAGATTGCCGCGGCGCTTGCCACTGCTCGGCACCGCCGGCAATGGCCTCTACACCCTACTTTGCGAAGGGATCATGCCTCTTGATGACACAGTGGCCGCGGTTCGCCGTCCCGGGGACATGCAGGGGATGATCAAGCGAGCCGCACGTGTCCGTCACAGCATTTCAGCAGGTCATTCCATGCAGATAGGCGTCTCCACCCACGCTCTCCTAATGCGAGTGCCTCAGGGAGGAAGTGGCAGGCGCGTACGGCATTCAGCAGCGGCTTCGCACTCTCAGCATCCGCCGCCAACCTACGCCTCTGCTCTGGTCTCGCATTCAGGATTCGGACAGCTCCCGGGCGAGCTGGGCCAGCCCCCCGAGGTAGTCCAGCACCTCTTGTCGCTCGGGCACACTGTTAGGGAGCGTGGCCGCCGCCACCGGGACGAGGTCGTCGCGTAGCTTGCGAAGAACCGTCTCCCGCAGGCCCGCAGGCAGTCGATCGAGGTCCAGCAGGCCGAGATTCTCCCGGAGGATCTCCTCCACAGTCGCCGTCAACTGCGGATCGCCCACCTCGCGCGCGATGAAGCGTATGGTCCAGTCGAAGAGCCAGCCGGCTGATGTCCAGATCTTGTCCGGGGACAAACCGATCGCTCCGGCCATCATTCACCTACCAAGAAGACCCGTGGGCCGAGATTTTGGATGAACTGTCGCACCTTCACCACCTGCTCAGGCGTGAACTTACTCACGTCCACCGGAACATAGTCCGCCTTATAGAGATGGTCCCTGATCGCTTGTTGCAGACGCGGCCACTGCTGGTCGAAGTACTGGCTGGGGAAGTTGCCCACCGCGTCGTAGGTGGTGCCCTTACTGTCCACCCAATCGGCCCCGACGTGCTTGGATCGCGTGAGCCTGGTGCCGAGCTGCTGCTCGAGCCGTTGCGCGGTCTCCATCTCGGCTTGCCGGAACTGTCCGGTCGCCGAGTCCTGGCCGAGCTCGCGCAGGCGCGCCTCCTCGGCGCTGGGCGAGCCACCAGAGTCGCCGCTGTCACCGCCGTTCTCAGGAGTGGCCTGGGAGAGCAGGATGCCGGTGAGGCCGAGTGCCTCCAGGGCGACGAAGCCGGCGGTGATGGTGGGTACCACGGCCAGCCCGCCGCCCGCCAGGGCCAGCACGCCCGCCGGTGGAAAGAGGACGAACCCGGCCAGTAACAGCGCGAGCCCGCCGTACAGCAGGAGGTTGTCCAGGGCGTTGAGCACATGTGCGTTGGAGATGACGTGCTGGTCGGGGCGAGTGCCCGTGGCCCAGGCGGTGAGGGTGACGGCGCCGAGCAGCAGCGTTCCCGTTCCGGTGAGCAGGCGTAACTGCACCCTGGTGGCGCGCTCGGTCAGTGGTTCGCGCCAGGCCGGGGCAAGGGAGCGCGCGGCGATCAGAAGGTGCCAGGCCGCCAGTGCCAGCCCGATCCCGGACAGGGCCAGCAGCAGCGGGAACGCCACCGGCCCCGCCAACGCCTTCTGTGCGCCGCCCAGTCCTGGCGTGGTGCCCAGCAGGAAATACGCCAGCACGGGGAGGGTGAGGACCGCCCAGATCAGCAGCATCCAGGGCCGTCGGCCGGAGAGGCGCTGTGCCAGGCCGGCGCGCAGACTGACGCCGCGCCACGACATGAAGGCAGGGCTCGCCTCCATCTTGGTACGCGCCGCCCACGCCATGTCGCCCTCCGCCGTGCCGCCTGCGTACCAGGCGATACGGCGCAGGAGCGCGTACCGGTGGGCGACCATCGTGGTGTACGGCGGGCGGATCGTGGCGTACCGCCCGAGCGCCGCCAGGCCCGACAGCACGGTGGGACGCTCCCCCGCCAGCAGCAGTCCAGGGGCGGCCGCCTTGCCCCGCCGCAACGCCCTGCCGTCGGACCAGACCGCGACGGCGAGCGCGAGCAGCGGCCAGAGGCCCAGCAGCGGCTCCATCGTGACGAACGGCTGCGCGAGCACGGCGCCCACGGTGTCACGCTCGGTGAGCAGCACGTCGTAGTTGTGCGCCGCGTGGGCGGCCGAGACCAGCACCAGTGGGAGCAGTCCGAGAAGCCGTACGGGGCCGCGCCAGCGCAGCAGGATCCCCACACCGAGGCCCGCGACCGCTGACCAGGCGAGGTGGAAACCGGTGTCGGGGCCGACGGGCGTGAGCTCGGACATGGAGTACGGCGCGGGCAGCCATGAGGTCAGAGTCTGTTCGATTCCCGGAATGTAGGGAGGCTTGAGGCTGGTCGGGATCACCCAGCCATCGGGGAAGCGGAGCGCCTTCCCGGCTCTGCTGCTGTTGTAGAGCAGCGCCTCCATCAGCCCGAACCCGGCGCCGAGCGCGGCACCGGCAAGCAGGTGGTCAGTGAGGCGCCACTGCGCTCTGGCGCGGCGTCGGCAGCCGATGATCAGCAGCGGTGCGATCTTGAAGATTTCCTCGAGTATCGGATCGACCGTGTGTCCGGCGATCGTCACGACGTCGCGGAGGTTGTCGCCGGTGAGCGCAGACAGGGTGCGGGTGTAGACCAGCTGCAGGAGCACGGTGATCATGGCGCAGCCGTACATCCCTGCCCCGATCGCCAGCGCGAGCGTGCCAAGCCGTACGGTGCGCGTTCCCCAGCCCAGGACGGCGAGTTGGAGCACGCCGTAGCACGTGGCGAACGCCATGAGGATGGCCGGCATCGCACCCCGCAAGGGTGAGGTGGATCAGGGCGGATCTGACCCTACTTCGGGCCGGCCAGGAGGAGGGCGCAGGTGTGCGCAGCCGGTATGGGAGGTGACGCCATCTCGCCGGTGACCGTCTCGTGGTCGCATCGGCCAGGGCTGGACCTGGGTGTGCACTCGGGGGTGGCCAAGATGCGCGTGCTGGCATTCACAGATGTGTCAGGCCAGGTAGAGACGGTCGCGAAAGGCGCCGTGTTCCTGGCGCTTGGCTTCTGCCGTCTTCTCGATCGCCTGCCAGTCGTACCCGTTGACCTCCGCCAACGCTTGAACGGCTTGAGCCAGACGGGGGTGCCCAGGAACACCCGATGGTCGAACACGAGTTCACCGTCACTTTACGTGCCCGTCGTGTAACAATGAGCGGCATGCCATCCCCCCGACATGACGCCCTCGTCAAACTGTTCACCGGCCGCCCCCAGCTGACGGTGGAGATCCTGCGTGACCTCATGGGAGTGGACCTGCCCGCCACCCCGCTGGCCCAGATGGAGAAAAGCACCTTCAACACCCGCCCCTCCGACGACATCGAGGCCGACCTGGTCATCACCCTGGGACCACCGCAAACCCCCGCACACGCCATCATCGTGGAGATCCAGCAGGACACATCCAAGGCACCCCGGCAACTCGCCCGCTACGCCGCCGCACTGTGGCTATTGCTGGGCTGCGACGTCACGGTCCTGGTCATCTGCCCCGACCGCAGGGTCGCCGCCCACTACGCACGGCCGATCGATTCAGGGCTGACCGGCTACCGTCTGCAGGCTCGGGTGCTGGGACCGGACGGCATTATGTCCGCGCCCGACATACGGCACCTCATGGAGGAGATCATGACGTCCACCGACTGGCCGGTCTACAGCCCCTTCGCCCGCGAACACTACGGCCGCGGCCTCGAAGAAGGCCAAACCAAAGGCGAGGCCAAAGGCGAGGCCAGGTCGGTGCTGCTGGTGCTGGCCGCCCGCGGCCTTGACGTCCCAGACGACACCCGTGTCCGGATCACCGCCTGCACCGACCTTGACCAGCTCGAAACCTGGGTCACCCGCGCGGCCACCGCCCAGACCCTCGACGACCTGTTCGACGAAACGGACGGACAGCGCCGTTAGTGCGAGGCCGACGGCCTCGGCTCCACGACCATCTTCCGCAGGATGATCCGGTGTGCCGCCGCGGGCTGCGCGGTCGAGAACGGCAGGCACGTCACCCCCGGCACCTTCTCGATCACCTGCCGCTGCGACTCCCTGACGACCACGTAGCTGTGCCTCGGGCGTCGAGCAGGGTCTGGGGACGTGCCGTCGGGGTTCATCACGACCTCATACGGGGGCGTCGTCATCGACCAGTGGCGCACGTCCTTGCCCGGGGCCGGCCGCTCCGACGTCGCTGACCAGGACTTGACGACTTCCTTGCCGACACAGCCCCCTCCCCGGATCTAGCCTTGAAGGGAGGGGACAAACCATGATCACCAATTTCGTGCTCGTGCTGATCATCGTGGTAATGGTCTGCCTGGCGGTCGGCGGCATCAGGGTCGTCAATCAGATCGAGCGCGGCGTGGTCTTCCGCTTCGGCAGGGCCCAGCGGGAGGTCCGCCAGCCTGGGCTCACCTTGCTCATCCCGGTCGTGGACCGGATGAAGAAGGTGAACGTACAGATCGCCACGATGCCGGTGCCCACGCAGGAGTGCATCACCCGCGACAACGTCTCCGTCGAGGTCGACGCCGTCGCCTACTTCCGGGTCGAGGAGCCGCTGCGGGCGGCCATCGCGGTGCAGAACTACCTGTTCGCGATCGAGCAGGTGGCGCAGACGTCGCTGCGCTCGATTATCGGCAAGAGCGATCTGGACGACCTGCTCTCCAACCGCGAGGAGCTGAACAAGGGCCTGGCGCTGATGATCGACAGCCCTGCACTCGGCTGGGGCATCCACATCGACCGCGTGGAGATCAAGGATGTCCATCTTCCCGAGAGCATGAAGCGATCCATCGCCCGCCAGGCCGAGGCCGAGCGGGAACGCAGGGCCCGGGTGATCACCGCGGACGGAGAGTTCCAGGCCGCGCGAAAGCTCGCCGACGCCTCGGCCGTCATGACCGAGACCCCTGGCGCGCTTCAGCTGCGCCTGCTGCAGACCGTGGTGGAGGTGGCGGCCGAGAAGACCTCCACGCTGGTCATGCCGCTGCCCGTGGAGCTGCTGCGCTTCTTCGAGCGGGGCAGCTCCACGAGGAGTGCCCCGGCCGCGGAGCAGGCCGCCAGACCCTCGGAGGAGCGGCAGCCCGAAGAGCAGCCGGCCGTGACGGACCCCGCCACACCCGAGCTGGCCCCGCCGGCGCCTTCCTTCGAACGGTCCGCCGCGGAACCGGCCGCGAAGAACGGCGCCTCGCGCACCGCATAGACCCTCGCGCAGGGCACCTGCATGAGACCGGCGCAGGCGGGAAGGGCCGGTGTAGTGCCAGCGCAGGAGTGGCGTCATGGTCTCTTCGCGGAGCGTCTTCCGCCGTAAGCCGGTGGAGCGGATCGCCGTCGAGCACGAGGGCGAGCTGTCCCGGTCGCTCGGTCTGTGGCAGCTCACCGCGATCGGCGTCGGTGGCATCATCGGCGCGGGGATCTTCGCCCTCGCGGGCGCGGTCGCCAACCAGACGGCGGGTCCCGCCGTACTCGTGTCGTTCCTGATCGCCGGGGTCGCCAGCGCGGCGGCGGCCTTGTCGTATGCCGAGTTCGCCGGAATGATCCCGAAGGCCGGGTCGGCCTACACATACGGCTACGCGGTCCTGGGCGAGATCGTGGGCTGGTTCATCGGCTGGGACCTCCTGCTGGAATACACCGCCATCGTCGCGGTCGTGGCCATCGGCATCTCCGGCTACTTCGGCTTCCTCATCCAGGAGCTGGGCCTCGAGCTGCCCGCCTGGATGCTGGGCGCGCCGGGCACCGGCAAGGGGCGCGTGGTCGACCTGTTCGCGGTGGCGCTGTGCCTGCTGATCGCCTTCCTGCTGAACCTCGGCATCCGGACCGCGGTCAGGTTCGAGACGTTCGTGGTCGCCCTCAAGGTCATCGTGGTGCTGCTGGTGATCGTGGTCGGCTTCTTCTCCGTGAACACCGCCAACTACACGCCGTTCTTCCCGTTCGGCGTCGGCGGGGCGATCACGGGCGCGGCCACGGTGTTCTTCGCCGTCTTCGGCTACGACGCGATGAGCACCGCCGCCGAGGAGTCCAGGGACGCCCAGCGGCACATGCCCAAGGCGATCATCTACTCGCTGGCCATCTCCATGATGCTGTATGTGCTGGCCACGCTCGTGCTCACCGGCATGCAGAACTACCGGGACATCGACCCGGAAAGCGGGTTCTCCTCGGCGTTCGCCTCGGTGGGGTTGCCGGGTCTGGCCAGCGTGATCGCCGTGGGGGCCATCGTCGGCATCCTGACCGTCATGTTCACGTTCATGCTGGGTGTCACCCGGGTCTGGTTCTCCATGAGCCGGGACGGGCTGTTGCCGCACTGGTTCGCCAAGCTGCATCCCGTACGGCGAGTGCCCACGCGCATCACCTGCATCGTGGGCGTCGCCTCAGCGCTGATCGCCGGGTTCCTGCCCATCAGGCAGGCGGCCGAGCTGACGAACATCGGGATCCTGCTGGCCTTCGTGGTGGTCTGCGTCGCGGTGATCGTACTGCGCTACCGGCATCCCGAGCTGCCCAGGGCGTTCCGGACACCGGGGATGCCCGTGGTACCGGCGATCGGGGTGGTCTTCTCCCTCTGGCTGATCACCTTCCTGGCACCGCTGACCTGGCTCCGGTTCGCCGTCTGGCTCGCGCTCGGGCTGATCATCTACTTCGCGTACAGCCGCCGGCACTCCGAGCTCCAGCCATGACGACGAGCTGAATTCAGGTACGCCGGCGCCGCTTGCCGCTGAGGCACCCTTGGTCAGTTCGGCATGAGCCCGGCGTGGTCGAACCGCTGGATGAGGCTCGGCTTGCGGAGATGCCGGGTGCGCAGGCTCGTGAGCCGTTCCGAGAACGCGACGATCCCGTCGTACTCGCTCACTCCTCACGCGCCCCAACTGACGGAAGGCGAGCTGCTCGTGCTCGTCATAGGCGTCAACGGTGGCCTGTTCGATGAGCGCGTCGAGGTCGGCACGCGCCGGGATGGTTCGGCCGTCACCGCGGTGAAGAGCTCACATTTCCTCGCCGGCGGAGCTCATGATGGGACGCACTTCCACCGGCCCGAAACGGGCGTCAGGGAAGCGGGCCGCGATCTCCATCGCCCGTTCGGCGCTCTCGCAGTCGAGGACGAAGTAGCCCGCGAGGTGCTCCTTCGCCTCGACGTACGGGCCGTCCGTGGCCACCGGGGCGCCGCCGCGTACCCGGACGGTCTTGACGTTCACCGGGTCGGCCAGTGCTTCCCCGCCGATCAGCTCGCCGGACTCGGCGATCTCCCGCATCAGCGCGCCGAACTGCGCGCTCATCTCGTCGCGCGCTTCTTCCGGCATGGCCAGCGCTTCGGGCGTGCGCAGGAAGGTGGGGTGCCCCCAGCTCTGTGCGTTGGTGTAGATCATCAGCAGGTACCTCATGGCAGCTCCTCACATTCGTGGCACCCGGGGTGGGTGCCTTCGGTCAGTGGTCGGAGCCGGGGGCGGAGTCTCGACGTCTCCCGGCGAGAAGAAATGCGGGATCAGCCGGCGGCGATGGCCAGTGCGCGGGACGCGGCCTCGCGCAGGGCCGCGGCGCTCTCGTCGAGGGCGGTCCGTTCGGCCTCGGTCATAGTGGGTTCGCGCATCCGCTGCACGCCGCCGGCGCCGAGCACGCTGATCAATGACAATGTGACGTCGTAAGGGGCATGGTAGGCGGCGACCGGCAAGACGGCGCGCTCGTCGCGCAACACTATTTCGACGAGCCTCGCGCAGACGGCGCCGATGCCGTACTGGCTGGCGCCGGTTCCCTCGATGATGGTGATGTTGGCGTACCGGATGTCGTTCTCGATCTCCTGCCGCACCTTGTCGGCGGGCTCGCCGTCGCGGGCGAGCAGTTCCAGGACGGGCAGGCCGGCCACCGACGCCGACGACCACAGCGGCACCTCGGACGTGCCGTGTTCGCCGACCACCATGGCGTGTACGTCTCGGGGACGCACGCGGAGGCGGTCGGCCAGGTGCACGCGGAAGCGCAGGCTGTCGATCAGGGTTCCGGTGGAGAACACGCGGTCGTGGTGGGCCAGGTGGCGGGTGAGGTCCGCGAGCGGGTCCGGCGGGTCGGTGACCACCATCAGCACCGCGTGCGGCGCGACGGCCACGATTTGCGGCACGATGTCGGCGTAGACCCTGGCGTTGGTGTCGAGCAGCCGCAGACGGCCATGCGGATCGGACCGGTCGGTGGCGCCGCCCTTCTTCTCGTTCGTGCCGGCCGTGATCACGACGATGGCGGCGCCGGACAGCGCGTCGTAGCCGCCCGCGCGTACCTCCACCGCCGGAAACAGCGGGGTTGCGGAGCGTACGTCGTCCGCGACCGCGGTCGCACGCGCGGAGTCGATGTCCACCAGCACGATCTCGCGGCACATCCCGCCGCGTTCGATCAATGACAGCACGGTGGCGGCCCCGACCGCGCCGACACCGATCACGCCTACCTTCACGGCTCCATCACCTTGCTCCATAGAGTTGGGCGGAAGGCGGCGGGAGTGCCGCCGCCTTGAACGCCCGTCAACTACTTGCCTGGAGCGACTGGGTTACCCGGAGCGCGCTCGAACTCGTTCACGCCCTCCCCGTCGGGCACGACTGGGGTCCCCGGAGCATTCTCGAGCTCCTTCACGCCCTCCCCGTCGGGCACGACTGGGATCCCCGGAGCATGCTCGAACTCCTTCACGCCCTCCCCACCGGGCACGACTGGGATCCCCGGAGCATGCTCGAACTCGTTCACGCCCTCCTCACCCAGGTAGGCCCTGCTCGTGTCGTTGGTGTCGGCGCAGGTGGCCGTCCTCTCCTGGGCCATCATGGGAACGAACATTTCCAGGAAGCTCGGGCCCTGCGCGCATACGGCGTCCAACGGGCCGCTGAGGTCGTCGTCGGCCAGCGCGGGTCCGGCTGCCAGGAGCAGGGCGGCGGTGGTGGTGGTTACGGCGGTGATGGTGCGTCTGTACATGGGTGATCCCCCCGATGTGGTGTGAAGTGCTCGTTCGCCAGCCTTCGTACCCGGGGGAGTGGATCAAGTTCCTAAGGGTTTGATCCGGAGATCTTTACCCCGTCGAGCGGGCGCGCTGGACCCGGTCGAGGATCACCGGCAGCACCAGGTCGGGCTGATGCCGGTGGATGTGGTGCCCGGAATCGGATCCGTCCCGCCATGACGCCGAGCGGCCACATACGGCTACCTGAGGAGCGGCGAGGTTCAGGCCGGGGCGACCGGGGGTTTGATCGGGGTGCGGCCGCGGCCGAGGAGCCAGAGCATCGCGCCCAGGGCGGCCACCTGGAGCGGCCAGCCCATCGCAATCTTGGCGACCCCGAGCGCGGCGACAGCCTGATCCCCGCCCCCGAACAGGTAGACGGGCCCCTGGACGGCCACCCGCACCGCGCACGGCAGCATGAGCAGCCAGGTCAGCCGCGTGCACAGCTTCACGATGCCCGGGTCCTTGTGCCAGGCGGTCGGGTCGCCGGTGACCGAGCCGATCAGGAAGCCGACGACCGGCCACCGGGTGACGATGGACAGCAACATCGCCACCATGTATCCGGCGTTCCACAGGATGCCGGGCAGGAAGTAGTCCTTCGCATCACCGCTGCGGCTGGCGAAGAACGCGCCGATCGCGATGCCGATCAAGCTGTTGATCACGAACTGCGGCGTGGACCGCTGCACGATCCTGACCACCAGCAGCAGGACCGCCAGCGTGATGCTGACGATCAGCGACGTCTTCAGATCTTCGGTGAAGATCCAGGACAGCGTGAACGCGATCGTCGGCACCGCCGCCTCGATGATGCCGCGCACACCGCCGAAGGCCTTGGTGAGCTGGGCTCGCACCGCCGCCTCAACGGTGTCGTGGGCGACCTCTTCCGCCTCAGCACTCACTGTCAGCTCCCTGGGCGCAGCTCGTAGCGTGGATTGAACATCACCTTGCGCCCGTCCTGCATGCTGACCAGGCCCTCGGCCTTGACCGTGCGGCCGGGCTCGATGCCCGCGATCTTGCGGCGGCCGAGCCAGACCAGGTCGATCACGTCGGACCCGTCGTAGAGCTCGGCCTCAAGAGCGGGGGCACCGCCCCTTGGACGCAGTGTCACCGTACGTAGCGTACCTGCTACGCAGAAGCGCCGTCGGCCGCCACACGACGCGATCGGCGTCGCGCCGACCTCATCGGCGTCTTCTCGTAGCTCCTGGGCCTCGATTTCGGACTGGGGTGATGCCAGCCGACTGAAGAACCCGCGCAATCCTCCGCGTTTCGGAGGCTCTGCCGTACTCATGATGAATCAGCCTATGTGATATCAGCTCTCAGCGAATCTCACTGATTTCAGGTCCTCGTTTGAACGGGCTGAAACCCGGCCCCTCGTCCGTCGTCTCGCCTGTTTGCTCGTTGGGGCGCCGCAGCGGGATCGGCTCCTCACGGGCCATCGGCTCGTCGCCGCGTACGACCACGACGTCCTTCACGAAGTCGATGAACGCCTCTGAGACCGTCTCGTCGTTCGCGCCCTGGCCGGAGATCACCGCGAGCAGGAACCAGCGTGGGCCGTCGATTCCAATGTACCTGGCCGGTCTGGGGTTGCCGTCGGACTTGACCTCGCCGCTCAGCTCGCTGCCGAACGGGCCTTCCCGCTCCGCCAGGTCCTTCGCCTGCGCCCGGATCTTGGTCTTGACCTCGTCCCAGAGGCCCGAGCTGCGCGGCGCGGCCAGCGCCTGGAGCTGCAGCGAGCTCTCCTCGTAGATGACAACGACGCCGACGTGCTGGTCTCCTACCGAGGCCAGCCGTACGTCGAAGTCAGGGTTGTGCGGCAACCGCAGGCCGCCGAGGTCGATCCTGTCGGTCTCGGGGTGGGGCTCGTCGGCGTCCCACGGGCCGGACTCTCGCGTGGGGGCGGCAGGCTCCTGCTCGACCACCTGCTCCGGCTGCTCACGACGACGACGTCGGAACACGTTCCTCACTCTCCCTGCTCATAGGACCGCCCGTGGTGGCCCTGCTCGATTGCTCACTCGATCACCGGACCGCCGGTCAGCGGCCCGTCGATCCGAACCCGTTGTCGCCCCGCACCGAACCCGGCAGGCGTTCGACCTCGTAGAAGGCCGCGCGCTCGACCCGCTGGACCACGAGCTGCGCCACCCGGTCGCCCCGCTGGAGGCGGAACGGCTCCTTGGCATCGGTGTTGATCAGCGTCACCCTGATCTCACCCCGGTATCCGGCGTCGACCGTGCCAGGGGCGTTGACCAGCGTGACGCCGTGCCGGGCCGCCAGCCCCGATCGCGGGTGCACGAACGCGGCGTAACCATCGGGCAGGGCGATCGCCACTCCCGTGCCGATGACGGCCCGCTCTCCCGGCAGCAACTCGACGTCCTCGGCCGCGTAGAGGTCGGCGCCCGCGTCCCCCGGGTGGGCGTAGGACGGCATCGGCAGCTCGGCATCGAGCCGCTGGATGAGGACCTCTACTTTGCTCAAGGTGTCACCTCGTAGTCTGCGGCGGTGGCGGCCGGGCCGCCGTGCTTGGCGAAGTGTCCCATGTTCACCTCGATGAACAGCACTGCCGCGCGGACGGCGACCGGTCCGTAGGGGGCGCCGATGCGTCCCTCAGCCTCAAGGTACGCCTTCCTGCGCGCGATGCCGTTGCACCAGGCGCACAGGTGGTGTGTCGTGCCCACGGGAACGGGGAGAGGCCGCCCCCGGCGGCGGCGTGCCAGGACGCGCCGCGAGCAACGGGGTCGTGAGGGAGGAACGGTCACAGGTCACGAGGCTACTGTGTGTCCGCCCGCCGACTGTCCTCAGTCCTCGCTCTCCCCGCCAGGGAAAGCTGGTCGTCGTCACCGGCACCAATGTGCCCAGGGTTCTCACCGGGCACATGCGGCCCGGCGTCCTTCCCGTGTCCCCCGGTGTCGTCGACACCAGGCCCGGCGCCCTCTCCAGGCGGTCCACCGTCGTCGCCGGGTGGTGGGCCGTCGGTGGACATCTCTTCCTGGGTCGGTGGCGGCAGGGCAGGTGGTTTGTGTCTCAGCTCCGGCAAGGCCCGATAGATCACCGCAGCCACCGGTACGGCCACCGCGGCCCCCGCGATCCCCGCCAGTATGCCCCCGATGGCCAGCACCAGGATGATCGCCAGTGGATGGAAGTTGAGCGCCCGCCCCACGATCAGCGGCTGGAGCACGTGGTTTTCCAGCTGCTGCTCCACGATCAGGATCCCCAGGAAGATCAGCGCGTAGACGAGCCCCTTGGCGCCCAGCGTGACGAGGGTGGCGACGGTGCCGGCGAAGAAGATGCCGACGATGGGGATGAAGCTGGCGAAGAAGATCAGCACGGCCAGCGGCGCCCACAGCGGCACCCCCATCCCGGCCAGCACGATGCCCATGACCAGCCCGTGCACCGCGGCCACGGCGACGGTGCCCTGGACGTAGTGGGAGAGCGTGGCCCACGCGGCCCGCCCGGCCCGGTCCACGCGCGGCGCGATCGTGCCGAACCCTCTCAGGAACCACGCCCAGATCCGGTCGCCGTCTTTGAGCAGGAAGAACGTCACGAACAGCAGGAGCACGATGGACGCCAGCACCTCGAAGGCGACCGCGCCCGCGGACAGGACGGTGCCGGTGATGGCCGTGCGTTGCGCGTTGACCATGGCGGCGATCTCGTCGACGTAGCCCGTGATCTGCGCTTCCTTGAGGTGCAGCGGGCCGATGATCAGCCAGTTTTGCACGGATCTGGCGGTCGCCTGCACCTGCTGGACCAGGTTGGGGAACTCCTCGCTGGCCCGCGCCCCCACCAGCCACCCCGTGCCGGCCAGCACGGTCAGGGCCACCAGCATGGTGATCCAGGTGGCGTAGATGGGCCGCATGCCCGCGTTGCGCAGGCTCTTGGTCAGCGGGAACAGCAGCGCGGTCAGCAGCAACGCGATCGCCACGGGCAGCGCCACGAACGTGAGTCTGGCGATGATCTGGACGAAGAAGTAGACGACCACGCCGACGAGGATCAGGCACACGCACCATGCGGCCATCTTGGCCAGCACGGGCGGCACGAGCTTGGTTGGGCGGTCGGGTAGCACGTCTTCAAGACTGGCACGTCCGGCCCGCGGATGCGCGCCGTTAATCGATCGTGCCTGGTGACAGGCCACTTCGCGGTCCGAGAACACTACCCCGAGGCCGCCTCACCACCCGAAGATCGGGCCTGTGCAACGGGTGGATCGCGTGTCACCGTCATGGTCATGAAGGCTGTGGTGGTCCTGATCGTGCTCGCGTCCCTCATCGGCTCCCCCGCCCCCGCGTACGCCTCCCGCGCCGACCTCGCCCTGGACGTGCTCTCCAGCCGCCCCGACCAGGTCACCGGCGGCGACGCCCTCGTCATGGTCCGCCATCGCAAAGGCGCCGACCCCAAGATCCTGCGCAACGGCCAGGACATCACGAACGACTTCGAACGAACCGAGGACGGGCTGACGGGCCTGGTCACCGGCCTGGCCGAAGGGGACAACACGCTCACCGCCGTGGCCTGGCCGCACAGACAGACCCTGAAGCTCCGCAACCACCCGATCGGGGGCCCGGTCTTCTCGGGCCCGCATCAGTACCCGTTCCTGTGCAAGACCGAGCGCAGCGGCCTCGGCCCGCCCGCCGTGGACAACCAGGACGGCCAGGGCATGCGCGTCACCGGCGGCTGGAGCAGAGACTGCTTCGCCCCGACGGTCAAGGACCGGCTGTACAGATCGACGGACGGCACGTACAAGCCCATGCCCGCCGAACGCCCCGCCGACATGGCCACGACCACGCTGCTGGACGGCCGTACGGTCGACTTCGTGATCCAGAGGGAACGCGGGGTGATCAACCGCTTCCTCTACTCCATCGCCATGATCGAGAACGGCTGGAACGGCCGGGCGATCTACCGGTTCGACGGCGGCGTGGCGATCGGCCACGACCAGGGCACGCTCGGCGGCGCCGCCCTGGACCCGTACGGCCTGGGCAAGGGCTACGCCATCCTGCACTCGTCGGGCACCCGCACCTCCACCCACTACAACCTGATCCTGGGCGGCGAGACGGCCCTCATGGTCAAGGAGCGCTTCATCGAGCAGTACGGAGTCCCGCTCTACACGGTGGGCGTGGGCGGCTCGGGCGGCGCCATCCAGCAGTACATCTACGGCCAGAACTACGGGGATCGGGTGATCGACGCCGCGATCCCGCAATATTCCTATCCGGACATGGTCACCCAGACCATCCACGTGGGCGACTGCGAGCTGCTCGAACGCTACATGGACCACAACCCCCGCTGGGCCCGATGGGACGACAGGACGGCCCTGATCGGCATGAACGCCAGCGACACCGTGGCCAACCCGTACACCGGCAAACCGGGCTCCGACGAGTGCGTCAACGGCTGGCGCGGCCTGACCCCGCTGACCATGAACCCGTTATGGACCTCCAACAACGACCCCGAATGGCAGCGCATGGACCCGCCGGGCGTCAAGGACACCGTGCAGTGGACCCATTGGGACGACCTCCGCAACATCTACGGCACGGACCAGAACGGGTACGCCCGCTCGACCTGGGACAACGTAGGCGTCCAGTACGGCCTCAAGGCGCTCACCGGCGGCGTGCTCACACCGGCCGAGTTCCTCGACGTCAACGCCAAGGCGGGCTCGTGGAAGGAGTCGGCCGACATGGTCCAGGAGGGCTGCCCGTTCGTGCAGTCCGCGTGTCCCGCCGACTTCGACCCGTGGAGCGCCCGCAACGCCGACCTGGGCGACCCGGCCCCCAGGCGCGCCGGAGACCCGATCGCGATCAGGAACGTGCAGCGCAGCGGCCTGGTGTTCAGGGGCGACATCGACATCCCGGTGATCGACTGGCGCCACTACCTGGAGGACCAGCTCGACATGCACAACTCGCACCAGTCGTTCGCCTCCAGGCAGCGCATGCTCGACTACGACGGCCAGGCGGGCAACCAGGTCATCTGGTTCACGGACGCCCGGCCCGGCGGGCCGAGGTTCGACCAGACGCCCGAGGCGCTGCAGGTGATCGACGCCTGGATGGCCAATATCCGGAAATATCCGACGCGCGGCGTCACAGCCAACAAGCCGCCCCAAGCCGTGGACCGCTGCTTCACCACCGACGGCACGCAGATCGCCGCGGGCCCGCACGTCTGGGACGGCATCCTCGACCGCCGCGCCCCCGGCACCTGCACGCAACGCTTCCCGCTGTACTCCACCACCCGCATCGTGGCGGGCGGCCCGCTGGAGGGAGGCGTGTACAAGTGCCCGCTGCAGCCGGTCGACAGGGCCATCGCGAAGGGCCTGTACGGGGCCTGGAAGCCGACTCAGGAGGAGCGGGCGAGGCTGAAGCAGATCTACCCCACGGGAGTCTGCGACTACTGACGCGGAAGGAGCCTCCGAAGGCGGCTACCGGCTGTCCTCCAGCACCGGCAGCTCCCGCATCGTACGCATGGGCGAGGTGAACACCCACAGGAACGCCAGGCAAGCGCCACCCGCCGCGACCAGCAGCGTGTTCCGAACCCCGATCACCTCGCCCAGCACGCCCCCGAGCAGCCCGCCCAGCGGCAGGGTCCCCCAGACGAGGAAGCGCATGGTGGCGTTCATCCGGCCGAGCAGCGGCTCGGGCGTGATCGACTGCCGGAAGCTGAGCTGGGTGACGTTGTAGACGACCACCCCAGCCCCGCCGACGAACTCGAACAACGCGAACAACCCCAGCCGCCAGTCGGCCTCCACCCACGGCAACATGAACATCAGCGGCGCGGGCACCGCGATGGCCAGCCACATCGTCGGCCCCTGCCCTACAAGGCGGGACAGCCGCGCGTTGAGCAGCGCGCCGATGACCCCGCCGAGCCCGCCCGCGGCCATGAGCAGCCCGATCGCGCCCGCGCCCAGTCCCAGCTCCCTGGCCAGCAGCAGCACGATCATCGGCTGGGCCATGGCCCCGAAGAGGTTCGAGGTGGCGGTGCAGCCCGCGATCCGGCGCAGCAGCCGCTGCCCGAACACGAACCTGACGCCTTCGGCGATCTCCTTGCCCAGGTGCGCCCGGCGCTCCCGGGACAGCGTCTCCCGCTTGCGTATCGTCCCCAGGCACAGCGCCGACCAGGCGAACCCGGCCACCGTGGCGACCAGCGCGAAGGGCGCGCTGAGGAACTGGATCAGGTAGCCGCCGGCGCTCGGGCCGCCGAGCTGCGCCACCGTGCGGACGACCTCCAGCGCCGAGTTGCCTTCGACGAGCCGCTCGCGCTCGACCAGGTGCGGCAGGTAACTCTGGTACGCGACGTCGAAGAACACGGTGAACACGCCGAGCACGAGCGCCACCGCGTACAGCTGGTAGATCGACAACACGTCCAGCCACCACGCCAGCGGCACGGACACGAGCGCCGCAGCCCGCGCCCAGTCACTGACGATCATCACGGCGCGCTTGCGTAACCGGTCCACGATCGCGCCCGCAGGCAGCCCGATCATCACGAACGCCAGCGTCTGGCACGCGGCCAGCAGGCCTACCTCGAACTCCGAGGCTCGCAACGCCGTCACCGCGACCAGGGGCAGCGCCAGCATGAGGATCTGGGTGCCCGCCTGGCTGGCGGTGTCGGCGAGGAACAGTCCGCGGAAGTCGTGCTCGCGCAGCAGTCCGAATCGGCTCACCCCAAGAGAGTCCTATAACCGATTGGGAAAAGTCAATCGGCTATAGGGTGGCGTTCCATGGGCACCAAACGCCGCCCCGCCACCGAGGCCGAGGCCCGCGCCCTGGCCTCCGCCGTACGGCTGCGCATCCTGCGACTCTGCCTGGACCAGGCGCTCACCAACAAGGAGATCGCCGGCCGCCTCGGCGCGAACCCGGCGACCACGCTGCACCACGTGCGCAAGCTGGTCGACACCGGCTTCCTGGCCGCCGAGCCCAGCCGTCCCGGCCCGCGCGGCTCCACCGAGATCCCCTACCGGGCCACCGGCAAGTCGTGGGAGATGGACGTCCGCGAGAGCGGCGTGAGCGGGGGCCGCACGGCGATGCTCGACGCCTTCCTGGAGGAGGTCAGGCTCGTCGACCTCGAGGAGGCCGACTTCACCAGGCTCGGCCTCAGGCTCACCGCCGAGGGGCGAGACGAGCTGCGCCGGCGGTTGCAGGAGGTGTTCGACGACTTCCGCGACAGGCGGCCGCCACCGGACGGGGAGGCATATTCGCTGTTCATGGCCCTGCACCGCGACGTCACCCGCGACAAGTGAAAAACGCCGGGCACCCCGCGAAGGGGGTGCCCGGCGTCCGGACGTCAGCCCGGGAAGACCAGTCAGTCGAGGAAGACCTCGACCTTCAGTGCCTCACCGTACTGCAGAACGAACTCCTCCACATGCCCGGCCGCGCAAATGTCGTCCTGCGCCTGCCGGACGAGCTCGATCTCCGGCCCCGAGACGATCAGCCTGGACACCTCGGCCCGCATCGACAGCTTGGACTCCGACTTGGCCTTGCGCACCTGCCCGAGCAGCTCGGACGCCACCGCCAGCACCGCCGGATCCCCCGCCCCGCGCTGCACCGAGGGCCACGACGCGCGGTGGACCGACCCCTCGCGCCACCATGACCACACCTCTTCGGTCACGAAGGGCAGGAACGGCGCGAACAGCCGCAACAGCACGTCGAGCGCCTGCCGCAGGGCGGCGTGGGCGGAGGCGGCCAGCGGACCGGACTCGTACGCACGAGCCTTGACCAGCTCCAGGTAGTCGTCGCAGAACGCCCAGAAGAAGCGCTCCACGGCCTCCAGCGCCCTGGTGTGGTCGTAGGCGCCGAACGCCTCCCCCGCCTCGCGCACGACGTCCGACAGGGCCGCGAGCATCGCGAGGTCGAGCGGCTCGGTGACCTCCCCGTCGCTCTCGGCCAGCCCCAGCACGAACTTCGACGCGTTGAGGATCTTGATCGCGAGCCGCCGCCCGATCTTGAGCTGCCCGGCGTCGAACGCGGTGTCCACGCCGTAGCGCCCGTTGGCCGCCCAGTAGCGCACGGCGTCGGAGCCGTGTTGTTCGAGCAGGTCGAGCGGGGTGACCACGTTGCCCTTGGACTTGGACATCTTCTTGCGGTCGGGGTCGAGGATCCACCCGGAGATCGCCACGTCGCTCCACGGCGACCCGCCGAACTCGTAGTGTGCCCTGACCACGGTCGAGAACAACCAGGTGCGGATGATCTCGTGCGACTGCGAGCGCAGGTCGGCCGGGTAGACGCGCTGGAACAGGTCGTCGTCGGTCTCCCAGCGGCCCGCGATCTGCGGCGTCAGCGACGAGGTGGCCCAGGTGTCCATGACGTCGGGGTCGGCCATGAACCCGCCGGGCACGCCGCGCTGGTCCTCCGAGTAGCCGGGCGGCACGTCGGAGGACGGGTCGACCGGCAGCAGGTCCTCGGACGGGACGATCGGCGCGTCGTGGACGGGCTGCCCCGACTCGTCGATCGGATACCACACCGGGAACGGCACGCCGAAGAACCGCTGCCGCGAGATCAGCCAGTCGCCGTTGAGCCCCTCGACCCAGTTGTCGTAGCGCACCCGCATGTGCGGCGGGTGCCACGCCAGCTCGCGCCCGCGCGCCAGCAGCCGCTCGCGCAGCCCTTCATCGCGGCCGCCGTTGCGGATGTACCACTGGCGGGTGGTGACGATCTCCAGCGGCTTGTCGCCGCGCTCGTAGAACTTCACCGTGCGCTGGACGGGCCGGGGCTCGCCGTCGAGGTCGCCGGACTCGCGCAGCAGCTCCACGATCCGCTCGCGGGCGCTGTGCACGGTCTTGCCGGCCAGCTCCTTGTACGGCTCCTCCTCCACGCCGTCGGGCGGCTCGGGCAGCAGCCGCCCATCCCAGCCGATGATCGGCCGGGTCGGCAGGTGCAGCTCCCGCCACCAGATGACGTCGGTGATGTCGCCGAACGTGCAGATCATCGCGATGCCCGTGCCCTTGCCGGGCTCGGCCAGGCGGTGCGCCAGCACCGGCACCTCGACCCCGAACAGCGGCGTCAGCACCGACGTGCCGAACAGGTCCTGGTAGCGCTCGTCGTCGGGATGCGCGACCAGCGCCACGCACGCCGGGATCAGCTCGGGCCTGGTCGTCTCGATCCAGACCGGGCCCTTCTCGCCGTAGAACGAGATCTTGTGGAAGGCGCCGGGCCACTCCCGGTCCTCCAGCTCGGCCTGGGCGACGGCGGTGCGGAAGCTGACGTCCCAGAGCGTCGGAGCCTCGGCGAGGTAGGCCTCACCGCGCGCCAGGTTGCGCAGGAACGCCCGCTGCGACACCGCCCGCGACACGTCGCCGATCGTGGTGTAGAGCAGCGACCAGTCCACCGACAGGCCGACCCGCCGCCACACCTCCTCGAACGCCCGCTCGTCGAGGGCGGTCAGCCGGTGGCACAGCTCGACGAAGTTACGCCGCGAGATGGAGATTTCGCGTTTGCCCGGCTTCTCCGGTGGAACGAAGCCGGGGTCGTAGGGCAGCGAGGGATCGCAGCGCACGCCGTAGACGTTCTGCACCCGCCGCTCGGTGGGCAGGCCGTTGTCGTCCCAGCCGATGGGGTAGAACACCGACTTGCCGATCATCCGCTGATAGCGGGCCATGATGTCGGTGTGGGTGTAGGAGAAGACGTGACCGACGTGCAACGAGCCGGACACCGTCGGCGGCGGCGTGTCGATGGAGTAGACCTGCTCGCGCGGCTTGGACCGGTCGAAGCGGTAGGTCCCCTCGTCCTCCCAGCGAGCTACCCATACCTGCTCCAAGCCATCAAGGGTCGGCTTTTCCGGCATGGATGCATGGCGTAGTCGCTGCTGAGTCATGCCTCCTTATGGTACGGCTTCGCCGGCCCGGCACGCGGTAGAGACTAGTGTTCGTTACAAAGGGGAAGGGAGAGCGGCATGGCGGAGGACAAGCCCGATATCGCCTGGCGGGTCATCGGGGGCCTGGTGGGTCTGGTGACCGCCTGGGCGGCGAGGAAGATCCTCGGATTCGTCTGGACGAAGGCGACCGGCAAGGAGCCGCCGGTCGACACCGACTCGCCCGAAGTCAGCATGGGTGAGGCGATCGGCTACGCCGTGGTCATGGGCGTTGGCATGTCCGTGGCGCAGATCGTGGTCAACCGGACCGCCAAGAAGCGCTACGACGCGTGGAAATCGGTGAAGCAGGTGACTCCAGGGCATTGAGAAACTCATTTGCCCAGCGGTCCACGTCGTAGGTGGCCACCCGGCGGCGCATGGTGCGCATCCGCCGGGCCAGCTCGTGCGGCGTGGCCCGCATCGCCGCCAGCATCTGCCGCTTGACGTCCTCCACGTCGTACGGATTGACCAGATAGGCCTGCCGCAGCTCGTCGGCGGCCCCGGCGAACTCGCTGAGCACCAGCCCGCCGTGCAGGTCGTGGTGGCAGGAGACGTACTCCTTGGCCACCAGGTTCATGCCGTCGCGCAGCGGGGTCACGACCATGACGTCGGCGGCGAGATAGAGCGCGGCCAGCTCGTCGTGGTCGTAGGACTGGTGGAAATACTGCACCGGCTGGTAGCCGAGCTGGGCGTGCTCGCCGTTGATCCGGCCGACCTGCAGCTCGATGTCGTCGCGTAGCCGGCGATACTCGTCCACCCGCTCCCTGCTCGGCGTGGCGATCTGCACGAATACGGCCTCGTTCGGCGCCAGCCGCCCGTCCTTGAGCAGCTCGCCGAACGCCTCCAGCCGCTGCCCGATGCCCTTGGTGTAGTCGAGCCTGTCGACGCCGAGCAGCACGTGCTCGGGGTCGCCCAGCTCCACCCTGATCTCCTTGGCCCGCGCCTGGATCTGCGGCTCGCGCACCAGCGAGTCGAGGTGCGCGAAGTCCACGGAGATCGGGAACGCCTGCGTCGTCACGACCCGGTCGTCGAGGAAGATCTCGTTCCCCTTGTACGGCAGCCCGAGCAGCCGCCGGCACAACCGCCGGAAGTTCGAGGCGCCGCCGGGCAGCTGGAAGCCCACCAGGTCGGCCCCGAGCAGCCCCTCGACCAGTTCCTTGCGCCACGGCAACCGCCAGAACAGCTCTGTCGGCGGGAACGGGATGTGCAGGAAGAACCCGATCCGCAGGTCGGGCCGGAGCCGGCGCAGCATGGCGGGCACGAGCTGCAGCTGGTAGTCCTGCACCCAGACGACCGCGCCCTTCTCGGCGGCCGCGGCGGCGGCGTTGGCGAAGCGCTCGTTGACGGTCCGGTACGCCTCCCACATCCGCCGGTGGTAGACCGGCGGCGCCACCACGTCGTGGTAGAGCGGCCACAGCGTGGCGTTGGAGAAGCCCTCGTAGTAGAGCTCCACCTCACGGGCCGACAGGGGGACGGGGATGAGGTTCATGCCGTTCTGCTCGAACGGCTCCAGCCGCTCGTCGGGCGCTCCGTGCCAGCCGGCCCAGGCGCCGTGGCGGCGCTGCATCACCGGCGCGATGGCGGTGACGAGCCCCCCAGGACTCCTGCGCCACGAGGCCGCTCCGTCAGGCTCGATCGTGCGGTCCACCGGCAACCGGTTCGCGACGATCAGAAACGAGCTACGGCCAGTCACGCAGTCCTCCTAAGGGCTCAAGTATCAGCAGAACCGCGAAGCGCGCGGCTCACGGCGTCCACCACCAACTCCGGCCCCGCGTGGGGGATGATCGCGGCGATATGGGAATCGGGCCTGATGAGCCATGCCTCACCCGGCTCCGCGCCGAGCCTCTCAGCGAGCGAGCCAGTCCCATCCACCTCCGCGAGCCCGCGGACGGCGAGCGGCACCGTAATGACCTTGCCCAAGACCTGCGCAAACAAACGCGAATCGCACATATCGCCCAGCAGAACGAGGAATCCATCACGGCAGAGCTCGCGCAGCCGGCCCCCGGGAACCCGCATGTCGGGCAGGATCACCCCCGGCGCGGGCACGCACAGCGCCCCCCTGGGCGGCCGACCCCGGAACGGCCGTCCCGGCTCCGGCGTGGTGAGCGGCGAGTCGACATACCAGTACGGCTCCGCGAACCTGCCCGAGTCCACCTCCTCGACCACCCCCCCTTCCAGCACCGCCCGCCGGCGCATCCGCTCCTCCACGGTCCGCGGCGCGAGGAAGCGCATGGTGGCCGCGGTGATCTCCAGGTTCTCCCTGGCCGCCGCGTGCCGCTCGATGTGGTACGTCTCCAGCAGGTCGTCCCCGGCCCAGCCGTTGAGCGCGAAGGCCAGCTTCCAGGCAGCGTTCTCGGCGTCGGGCACGCCGGAGTTGAGCCCCCGCGCGCCGAACGGAGCCACCAGGTGGGCGCAGTCGCCCGCCAGCAGCACCCGGCCGACGCGCATGCGGGAGGCGATGCGCGAATGGAAGCGGTACGTGGTGCGCCAGAGCAGCTCGTACGACCGATCTCCGATGATTTGCCGGATTTTTCGCGAAATATCGGTATCTGTTGGGATGTAGTCGGGTGCGATCTGCCAGTCGATCCTGAACGTGCCTCCCGGGCAGGGATGGATCAGCACCTGCCGGCCGGGGTTCCACACGGGGTCGAAGTAGAAGCGGCGCTCGTTCTCCCAGCCGGGCAGGTCGGCCTTGATGTCGCAGATCAGGAACTGGTCGTCGAACGTCTCCCCGTCGAACGTGACGCCGAGCGCCTGGCGTACCGGCTGGGCTCTGGCGCCGGCGCAGGCCAGCACGTAGGGCGCGCGCAGCAGCCGCTGGCCGCAGTGGACAATCGTTCCCGAGTCGTCCTGGGTGAGGCCGGTGACCTGGTGGTTCCAACGGACCTCGATGAGCGGCTGGGCGGCGATGGCCTCGTCGAGGATCTGCTCGGTGCGGGTCTGGGAGATGTTCACGCAGGCCGGCAGCGGGCCCTCGCGCTCGAACGACCAGGAGAGCAGCTCGCGGTCGCGGAAGTAGGTGCGGGCAGTGGTCCAGGCCAGGCCCTCCTCGGCCACCTTTCCCGCACCGGCGGCGGCCCAGATGTCGAGCACGTCGCGCTGCTGGCAGATGGACTTCGACCCGACGGTCCCCCGCCCCGGACGCTGGTCGAGCACCAGGACCTGGATGCCCCAGCGGGCCAGCAGCAGCGCGGCGGTCTGCCCGACAGGGCCCGCGCCGACCACGATGACCTGCGCCTGGGTGTTCATGATTGGAGTTGGTCCCAGACCTCGCGGTCGCGCTCGGCGGTCCAGATGCGCGGCCGCTCGATGCCGTGCAACTCGTCCCAGAGCCTGGAGACGTTGAACGGCAGGCAGTGCTCGAAGATCGGCCAGGACCCGTATTGCGGTGCCAGGGCCCGGTGCGTGCGGTCGAACGCCTCCTTCAGCGTGCCCGCCGCGCCGACCTCGCGCAGCATCACGGCGAGGAATTCGCGCGTCTGGGCGATCGCCGCGTCCACGCCCCGCTTGCCCCGCGCCACCGCTCCCCTGCCGCCGACCAGCGTCTCCGCGCCGAACGACGCCACCCGGTCGAGCGTCGACGACGACCATTCGCGGTGGAAGGCGTCGCCGGTGTAGAGGGCGGCCTGGGACTCGACCAGGTCTCCGGCGAACATGATCCGCCGCCGCGGCAGCCAGGCCACCAGGTCGCCCTCGGTATGGCCGCGGCCGCAGTGTTCGAGGACCAGGTCACCGCGCTCGCCGCCGAGGTCGATGGTGAACCTGTCGCTGAACGTCGCCGTCGGCCACGTCAGCCCGGGAATCGACGCGGGCTCCTTGAACAGGCGGGGCATCCTGGCGTACTCGCTGGCCCAGTCCTGCTCGCCGCGCTCGGCGATCAGCTCGCGGGTCTTCTCGTGCGTCACGATCACGTCCGCGCCGAACGCCGACGCGCCCAGCACCCTGACCGCGTGGTAGTGCGACAACACCAGGTACCTGATCGGTTTGTCGGTGTGCTCGCGCAGCCGGGCGAGCCACGCGCGGGCGGCCACCGGCGTGGCCAGGGCCTCGAAGCAGACGAGGAAGTCCTCGCCCTCGATCGCGCCCACGTTCGGGTCGCCTTCGGCCGTGAGCGCGTAGACGCCCTCGGCCGGCACCTCCAGCGACTGCTGCTTCTCGCCGAGATCCGCCGACGAGGCGAACGGCTTGGCCATCACCCCTCCTGCTATGCCGGACGTCTGGACTGGACCACGTGGAAGCGGCCCGCCACGTAGCCGGGGTCGGTCAGCGAGGCCGTGGCGGCCGGGTTGGCGCCGGAGCCGTGATAGTCGCTGAACGCGGCCGACTGGTTGACGAAGACGCCGCCGGTGAGGTTGCACGACAGGTTGACGCCCGCGTCGATGGCGGCGTGTTCGGCCTGGTCGAGCACGTCGTCGGAGGTGGAGTAGGCCGAGGCGGTGAGCGCGCCGCGGGCCTTGATCGTGCGCCGCAGCACGTCGAGGCTCTCCTCGGTCGAGCCGGTCGGGATGACGAACGAGATCGGCCCGAAGTGCTCGTGCCCGTAAATATCGGATTTATCCGGATCGACCTTCACGATCACCGGCGTCCGTACCACCGCGTCCGGGAACGACGGGTGCTTGAGCGGCCGCGACTCCAGCACCACGTCGCCGAGCGAGGGCGCGGCCTCCACCCGCGCCAGTACGTCGGGGTTGACGATGGCGCCGGTCAGCTCGACCGCGCGGGCGTCGTCGCCGAGCAGCCTGCCGACCGCGCCGGCCAGCCCCGCGGCGACCTCGTCGAAGCTCTTGTGCCCCTCGTCGGTCTCGATCCCGCTCGCGGGGACCAGGATGTTCTGTGGCGCGGTGCACATCTGGCCGCTGTAGAGCGACAACGAGAACGCCAGGTTGCCCAGCATGCCGCGCCAGGAGCCGGTGGAGTCGACGACGATCGTGTTGACCCCGGCCTTCTCGGTGTTGACCAGGGCCTGGGGAGCGTTCCGCTCCAGCCAGTCGCCGAACTCGGTGGAGCCGGTGAAGTCCACGATGCGGATGTCGGGATGGGTGGCCAGCTCCTTGGCCAGGCCCCTGCCCTCCTCCACGGCCAGCGAGACCAGCGCCGGGTCGAAGCCGGCCTCGGACAGCACCTGGCGGGCGATCTGGACGGTGATCGCGAGCGGCAGGATGGCGCGCGGGTGCGGCTTGACGATCACCGGGTTGCCGGTGACGAGCGAGGCGAACAGCCCCGGGTACGCGTTCCAGGTAGGGAACGTGTTGCAACCGATCACCAGCGCCACGCCCCTGGGCACGACGGTGAAGCGCTTGTCCATGACCAGCGGGTCGCCCTTGGCCGGCTTCTCCCAGCGGGCGGTGGCGGCCGAGGAGGTCATGGCGGCGTAGCCGTACGCGATGGCCTCCAGCGCGCGGTCCTGCGCGTGCGGCCCGCCCGCCTGGAACGCCATCACGAACGCCTGGCCGGTCGTGTGCTGCACCGCGCCGGCCAGCTCGAAGCTGCGCTGGTTGATCCGGTTGACGATCTCGACGCAGGCCAGCGCGCGGGTCTCGGGCCCGGCGTCCCGCCAGGCCGGCAGCGCCGCCTTCGCCGCGCCGACCAGCTCCTCCACGATCGGCTCCGGGTAGGTGACGCCGAGATCGATCCCGTACGGCGACCGCTCGGCGCCGATCCAGGACCCGGTGCCGCCCTGATCGAGGGGGAACGGTTTGCCGAGGTAGGACTCGAACGCCTGCTTGCCCCGCTCGGCCGCTCCCTCGCCATAGACGCGCGGGCTCGGCGACTCGGGATAGGCGCTCCAGTATCCCCGCGACGCGATCGCGGAAAGGGCTTTCTCCAGAGTCACGCGATGTTGTTCGAACATGTTGTTCACCCTCTTGACAGGGATCGGCCAGACGGTGAAGTGTTTACCGAACATTCGGTCAGTTGACAAGGGAGACTTGCGTTGGAGAGCGCGCGTCGCATGATGGACGCCGACACAGCCTCCGCGGCCCTGGGCATCGAGTTGATTGAGCTGGGCGAGGGCCGGGCGGCGTGTCGCATGGCCGTGACCCGCCAGATGGTCAACGGGCACGACCTGTGCCACGGCGGATACGTGTTCCTGCTGGCCGACACGGCGTTCGCGTGCGCGTGCAACAGCCACGGCCCGGTGACGGTGGCGGCGGGCGCGGAAATCACGTTCGTCTCCCCCGCCCGCGAGGGCGACGTGCTGGTGGCCGAGGCCGCCGAGCGGACCCGCTACGGCCGCAGCGGCATCTACGACATCACCGTACGCGGGCCGGGCGGCCGGGTGGTCGCGGAGTTCCGCGGCCGCAGCAGGGAACTGAGATGAGGGTGACAGGCGAATGAGACTCGGCGATCCCCCCGCGCCGGAGGAGCTCGACCCGATCGAACGGGTGTCCCGTGACGAGCTCATGGCACTCCAGCTCGAACGACTGCAATGGACACTCAGCCACGCCTATCAGCATGTCCCGTTTTATCGGGATAAATTCGATAGCGCGGGCGTGCATCCGAGCGACTGCAAGGACCTGCGCGACCTGGCCGGCTTCCCCTTCACCACCAAGCAGGACCTGCGCGACCACTACCCGTTCGGCATGTTCGCCGTCCCCCGCGAGCGGGTGGCCAGGATCCACGCCTCCAGCGGCACCACGGGCAAGCCGACCGTGGTGGGCTACACCAGCAACGACGTGGACGTATGGGCGGACGTCATGGCCCGCTCGATCCGCGCGGGCGGCGGGCGGCCCGGGGACATCGTGCACGTGGCCTACGGCTACGGCCTGTTCACCGGCGGTCTGGGCGCGCACTACGGGGCCGAGCGGCTGGGCTGCACGGTGGTGCCGGTCTCCGGCGGCATGACCGCCCGCCAGGTGGCGCTCATCACGGACTTCCGGCCCGGGATCGTCATGGTGACGCCGTCGTACATGCTGGCCCTGCTGGACGAGTTCGAGTCGCAGGGGCTGGACCCGCGGGCGTCGTCGTTGCGGATCGGGATCTTCGGCGCCGAGCCCTGGACCGAGCGCATGCGCACGGAGATCGAGGAGCGCTTCGACCTGCACGCCGTGGACATCTACGGCCTGTCGGAGGTCATGGGCCCCGGCGTGGCGAACGAGTGCGTGGAGAGCAAGGACGGCCTGCACGTCTGGGAGGACCACTTCTACCCGGAGACGGTCGACCCCCTCACCGGCGAGCCGGCGGACGCGGGCGAGCTGGTCTTCACCAGCCTCACCAAGGAGGCCATGCCGGTCATCCGCTACCGCACGCGCGACCTGACCAGATTGCTGCCCGGCACCGCCAGGCCCGCGTTCCGGCGCATGGAGAAGGTGACCGGCCGCACCGACGACATGATCGTCTTGCGTGGGGTGAACGTGTTCCCGACCCAGATCGAGGAGCTCGTCCTGCGTACGCCGGGCCTGTCGCCGCACTTCCAGCTGCACCTGACCCGCCCGGAACGGCTCGACGTGATGACCGTCAGGGTCGAGGCGCGCCCCGGCTTCGACGGGCGGGCAGAGGCGGGCGCGACGCTGCGCCGGGCGGTCAGGGACACCGTCGGCGTACGCGTGGAGGTCGAGGTCGTGGACCCGGAGACGCTGGAGCGCTCGGTCGGCAAGCTCAAACGAGTCATCGACAAGCGGGATAATTAACGACATGGCCACCCCGACCCCCACCCGGAAACGCGGGCACGACCCGGAGTCCGTGTTGTCGATCGCCGTGGGCGTCTTCAACGAGCGCGGCTACGACGGGACGAGCATGGAGGACCTGGCCAGGGCGCTCGGCGTGACCAAGTCGGCCATCTACTACCACGTGCCGGGCAAGGAGCAGCTGCTCGCGCGGGCGCTCGACCGGGCGCTCGACGGGCTGTTCGCGATGGTGGCCGACGAGCGCGCCGCCTCGGGTCCCGCGATCGACCGCCTGGAGTGGGTCGTACGACAGAGCGTGCGGATCCTCATCGACCGGCTGCCGTACGTGACGCTGTTGCTGCGGGTGCGCGGCAACAGCGTGACCGAGCAGGCGGCGCTGGAGCGGCGGCGGGAGTTCGACGGGTTCATCGGCCACCTGGTCAAGGATGCGGCGGCGGACGGGAGCATCCGGCCGGACGTGGATCCCGCGCTGGTGACGCGGCTGTTGTTCGGGACCGTGAACTCGATCGCCGAGTGGTACCAGCCCGCGCGCGGCGCCTCGCCGGAGGACCTGGCCGACGCGCTGCTCAAGATGACCTTCAACGGCCTGCGCGCCGCGCCGCTGGACTAGGGGTTCAGCTCGTCGCGTGACTGGGGATCGACCTCCGCCTGGCGTGGGCCGGCGGGCAGCGGCCGCTTGCCGCGCAGGTCGTCCCGGATGATCTGGCCGAGCTTCTTCGTCGCCATCCTGTTGAGCGCGCCGCCCGCGATCGCGCCGGTCAGGAACGGGCCGAGGGTGGTCAGGTGGCGCCCGAGCGTGCGCATGAGACGGTTGCGCAGAGCCGTCTTCGTGGCCGCACCGAGCGCGAGCGAGACGGAGGCGGGGGCGAGTGGGTCGATGCCGCGCTGCTTGGCCCAGGCCGCGGTGAAGGCGACGGCACGCTGGGTGCCGGTGCCCTGGACGCGTACGCCGTAGACCTCGTGCAGCTCGGCCAGGAGTTTGACCTCGATGGCGGAGACGACGATGGTCTCGGCCACGAGCTGCGCGGGGGCGGAGAGCAGGAGAGGTGGTGCGGCGAACTCGGCCGCCGCGAGCGCTCCGCCGATGGCGCCGACCGTCATCGTGGCCTTCTGGGCGGTGCGCACCAGGTCGTCGGCGAGCTCCTCGCCGGTCAGGCCATGATGGTGCTCGGAAAGAGTGTGCAGATCTCTGATCGGGATGCGCGGCGCGATGTTGAGGAAGACGTCCGCCAGCCAGCGCCCCCGGCCCGCGCCGTTCGCCCGTGCCCGCTTCGCCCCGGCGGACAGGGCTTGAGCTAGACGGCCGAGCAGCCTGCGCCGCTCGGCCGGCTCGAGCTCACCAGGCGTGGCGAGCCTGCCTACGAGCTCGCCGACCTCACGGTCGGGGTCGGCGATCTCACGGCCTGGTTGACGGTCCTTCTCTGGTACGGCCACGCGATGCCTCCGGGTCCTAGGCGGCGCACTCCCGGCAGACCTGCTGGCCGTTCCTCTCGGAGGCCAGTTGGCTACGGTGATGCACCAGGAAGCAGCGTGAACAGGTGAACTCGTCGGCCTGACGAGGGATCACCCGCAGGGACAGCTCTTCGTTCGACAGGTCGGCACCGGGCAGCTCCAGCGACTCGGCAAGATCGGTCTC
Organism: Nonomuraea marmarensis; assembly: GCF_043197025.1. NCBI lineage: Bacteria > Bacillati > Actinomycetota > Actinomycetes > Streptosporangiales > Streptosporangiaceae > Nonomuraea > Nonomuraea marmarensis. The sequence continues at coordinate 116,527 of NZ_JBICRM010000024.1, read as the reverse complement.
GTCGATGTCGATGCTGCCCGACGACTTGTCGGTGCGCCGCGCCTGGAGTTCCTGGAGGCTGTCCTCCCCCAGGTCGTCGTCTGTCTTGCGCGGGCTGTCGTAGTCGGTAGCCATTGTGCTTACTCCATCCCCCTCATCTATATGTCTTCGCGCTCGTCGCGCGTCTTCTAACGTCCGGGAGGCCCATCTTGTGCCCGTTCCGTCGGGGAGATTTCCCATGGGTACCCCGCGGGAACGGACAACGAACCTCCCAACACGTCAGGGCCTGCTGCCGTCGGCATTGGTTAGCCAAATATGGCGAAACCCACAGCCTTGGCGTCATGCACCACCGTGTTCGACGGCACATCCAACCACATGTGCGGCCCCAATGAGATGCCCTCCGTGCCTCGACACGTGCCTCGACACGCGTATCAACACGCCGGACCAACACGCCGGGTCAGCGCCTCGGCAGCCGAATCGTCACGACAAGTCCTCCACCATCACGCGGCACGGCGGCCACATTTCCGCCATGCGCCTGCACCACCGCACGGACGATGGACAGCCCCAGCCCCGCCCCCTTGGCCGATTCCACGCGATCCGCGTGCAGCCTCCTGAACGGCTCGAACAGGCTGTTCACCTCGTACGCCGGGACGTGTTGTCCCGTGTTGGCCACCTGAACAACCAAGGCGCCGTCTACCATTCCCGTCCTGATCCAAACTTTTCCGTTTTCGGGAATGTTGTACTTCACCGCGTTCTCGAGCAGGTTGCTCACGGAGCGCTCCAAGAGCACGGGGTCGCCTATGGTAGGCGCGCTGACCAGTTCGGTCGTTAGGATAACCCCGTGTTCCTGGGCGAACGGCGTGACCTGTTCGACGGCCGTCTGAGCGACTTCCCGAACGTCCAGCGGTTTGCGTACCGCGAGTTCGCGTTCGCTCCTGGCGAGCAACAGCAGTCCCTCGATGAGCTTCTCGTTACGCGCGTTGACTTCGAGGAGGGTGCGGCCAAGTGCTTTGAGATCCTCGGACGCCTCGGGATCCGACAGGGCGATCTCCAGGACCGTCCGGTTAATCGTCAGAGGAGTTCGCAATTCGTGGGAGGCGTTGGCCACGAATCTGCGCTGGGTGTCGAAGGCGACGTTGAGCCGGGTGAGCATGGCGTCGAACGTGTCGGCCAGCTCCTTCAGCTCGTCGTTGGGGCCCTCCAGGGCGATGCGCTGGTGGGCCAGGGTGCTCTCCGACAGCTTGCGCGCCGTCCCGGTCATCTGCGCGACCGGTTTGAGTGCCCGGTCGGCCACGATGTAGCCGATGATGAGCGCCAGGATGCCCACTCCCAGCAGCGCGAGGAAGGCGTTCTGCAGGAGCACGTCCCGCGCCTTGACGATCGTCGCTTCCTTGGCGTCGGCCCACTGGGCCTGCATGATCGCCGCATCGATGGCGTCGACGCCCCGCGTCCTCAGCTCGGGCCAGACGGTGACGATCGAGTTGCCGATGATGTAGTACATGGAGAACAGCAACACGGCCGCCGCCACGAACACCATGGCCCCGTAGGTGAGCGTGAGCCGCCAGCGGATGCTGACCTTTCCCGGAAGCTCCTTCATCCGCTCCATCGTCGTGCGCTGGGCCGGCGTCTGGCCCAGCGGCGGCGGGCCGTCCCAGGCGGGCGGCCCGCTGGGCGGCGGCGCCTCCTGCACGCGCGTCGCTTTCCTGGCCGAGTGCGGGCTGATCATCGGATGCGTCGGCCCCACCTCGCGCTCCGGTCTTTCCGTCACAAGGCCTCCTCCGTCGGCCTTGTGACAATGGTGCTGTGTCTGATGGTTCGCTCGCTACGCTCGTTCACAGCTTGTACCCCACCCCGGGCACAGTCTCGATCACCTGAGGCTCGCCCAGCTTCTTACGCAGCGTCATCATGGTCACCCGGACCACGTTCGTGAACGGGTCGATGTTCTCGTCCCAGGCCTTGTCCAGCAGGTCCTCCTGGCTGACCACGGCGCCTTCGGCCCGCATCAGCTCCTCCAGGACCGCGAACTCCTTCTTGGTCAGCACGATCTCCCTGCCGTCGCGCTCCACCAGCCGCTTGCCCGGGTCGAGCCGGATCCCGCCCCGTTCCAGCACGGGCGGCAGGGCGGGGGCCGAGCGGCGGCCCAGCGCGCGGACCCTGGCCACCAGCTCGATGAACACGAACGGCTTGGCCAGGTAGTCGTCGGCTCCCAGGCCGAGCCCCTCCACCTTGTCGTCCACGTCGCCGGAGGCGGTCAGCATCAGGATCCGCGAGGCGGTCCGCTGTTCCACCAGCCGGCGGCACACCTCGTCGCCGTGCACGACGGGCAGGTCGCGGTCCAGCACGATCACGTCGTAGTCGATGTAGGAGGTCCGTTCGAGGGCGCCGCCGCCGTCGTAGGCGACGTCGACCGCCATGGCCTCGCGGCGCAGGCCGGTCGCGATCGCGTCGGCGAGCACCCGCTCATCCTCTACCACCAGCACTCGCACGCCTGGAACACCTCTCTCCGATTCTGGTCACTCATTCTGCCCACAGCCTCGATAAGCGCACGGTAAGGCATGTTCAGGGGTGCGTGACCCCCTGGTGAGGCGGAGCTCGAGAAATTCATGTTTCGGGTGCCGACCAGGTGGGGTATGCCTGCGGGACACCCATTACCCGGATAACAACTGGCAATGGGGACGCTTCGCCCCAAGCATGAGACGAACCCCCAGAGAGTAGGTGAGATGGGCGAGTTCACGACCACGATCGAACAACGCCTCGACCAGGCTTATAAGGGCTTGCGGGAGGCCCGTAGCGTCGGCGACGACTACCTCGCCGACACACTCACCGCCGAGATCGAGGACCTGCGCAGGCTGGCCGACGATCACGGCATACCGTTGCCCCGCTGACCACGCGAAACGGCCGGAGCCCAGCTCCGGCCGTTTCGTCAATCTCCTCAGGCGTCGCGTTCGGGGTCCAGCCCCACCAGCAGGTCGTGCAGCTCCTCGAACAAGCCCGGCGCCGCGCACAGCGCGAACCCGGGGCTGACCGGCCGGCCGCGCAGCCCGCCGAGCCTGGCGCCCGACTCGGTCGCCACCAGGCCCGCCGCGGCGAAGTCCCAGTAGTTGACGCCCCGCTCGTAGTAGGCGTCCACGCGGCCGGCCGCGAGCGAGCACATGTCGATCGCGCACGAGCCGCCGCGCCTGATGTCGCGCACCCGCGGCAGCACCGCCGCGACCACCTCGCCCTGGACGGCGCGCCTGGCCACCGAATAGCCGAACCCGGTCGCGACCAGCGCCTGCGCGAGCAGCACGCCGGTGTTGCAGCGCAGCCGCTCGCCGCCCAGCCAGGCGCCTTCGCCGAGCGCGGCGGTGAAGAGCTCGCCGCGCGCGGGCACGTTGACGACTCCGGCGACGATCTGGCCCCGCACCTCGACGGCTATCGACACCGCCCAGTCCGGCAGGCCGTACAGGAAGTTGACGGTGCCGTCGATCGGGTCGACGATCCAGCGCACGTCCGAGTCGCCGGGCTCCTCGCCGCCCTCCTCGCCGAGGATCCTGTCGCCGGGCCTGGCGGCCAGGATGCGCTCGCGGATGAGCTCCTCCGACGCCTTGTCCAGGGCGGTGACGACGTCCGTGGGGCTGGACTTGGTCTCGATCTCCTCCGACATCGTGGGCCGCTTGGCGAGCAGCATGTCCCCCGCCTCACGGGCGATGTCCTCGGCCAGCCGCGGGAAGTCCGTCATCACGCCACCGAGTCCGGGCGCTTCCACTCCTGACCGAGGACGTGCTGGTCGAGGAAGGCGAGCACGGTCTCGTACCAGGCGACGGCGTTGCCCGGCTTGAGGATCCAGTGGTTCTCGTCGGGGAAGTACAGGAACTTCGACTCGACCTCGCTGCGCCGCAGGTCCCACCACAGCCTCAGGCCCTCGCCGATCGGCACCCGGTAGTCCTTGTCGCCATGGATGACCAGCAGCGGGGTGGTGATCTTGTCGAGGGAGTGATGCGGGGACAGGAGGTCGTACCGCTCGGAGCCGGGCTCGCCGAACTCGCGCTGCCAGTACATGGAGGCGTCGGTGGTGCCGGCGAACTGGTCGAGGTTCCAGAGGGACGCGTGGGTCACGATGGCCTTGTAGCGGTCGGTGTGGCCGGCGAGCCAGTTGGCCATGTAGCCGCCGTACGAGCCGCCCATCGCGCCGATGCGCTCGGCGTCGATGTCGTCCCTGGCCAGGGCCACGTCCACGATCGCGTCGAGGTCGGCCTGGGTGCGCGGGCCCCAGTTGCCCCAGCCGCGGTCGATCATCTCCTGACCGTAGCCGGTGGACAGGCACGGGTCGGGCAGGAGGACGGCGTACCCGTGCTCGGCCATGATCGAGGGCTGCCAGCGCCACGCCCAGTCGTTCCAGGAGGAGACGGGGCCGCCGTGGATCCACAGCAGGAACGGCGCGGGGTCGTCGGCGGAGGCGCCCTCGGGCAGCACCAGCCAGCCGCGGATCGTGGCGCCGTCGTCGGCGGTAGCGGAGATCTCGGTGAGCGTGCCGGGCACCTCGGGGCGCCGCACGGGTGTGGGCAGGTCGACGATCTCGCCGGTGGCGGCGTCGATCCTGGCCGGGGCGGGCGCGAGGTGGATGCCGCTGCGCAGCGCGTAGACGAAGCCGCCGTCCTCTGACGCGTTGAGCCCGGCGTAGGCGGCGTCGTCCTGGGTGATCCTGGCCACGTCACCGTCGAGCGGGACGCGGAAGATCGGGCGGCGGCCCTGGTGGTCGGCGACGATGTAGACGGCCGAGGAGTCGGGCGCCCACTCGACGTCCGCGGGGAACAGGTCGGGCGCGTACCCGCGGCCCTCCCCCGTGGCCAGGTCGGCGATCCACAACTCGCTGCGCGCCGAGACCTCCAGCCCGGTGAACCGGTCGCGGGAGCAGGCCACCCGCGTGCCGTCGGGGGAGATGGCGAGCGGGCCCGTGAAGTCGTAACGGTCCTCGGTGAGCAGCGTGCGCCGTTCGCCGGTGGCCACGTCGACGGCCACCAGGTCGGTGCGCCACTCGCCCTTCGGCAGGTAGGTACGCCAGGTGGTGAGCACGGTGGCGCCGTCGGGGGTCAGCTCGAACCCGGCCTCGCGCAGCGCCTCGCCCGCGTCGGGGGTCAGGTCGCGGACGTCCTCGAGGCGGTCGTCGCCGAGCCGGGCCGCGAACAGCCGCGTACGGCCCGGGCCGAGGTCGTGGTCCCAGTAGCGGACCGGGTAGCCCTCGTGCAGGACGGCGCTGATCCCGGCGTCCTTGCGGGCCTTGCGCTTCTCCTCCTCGGCCGCCTCCTCGCCGTCGAGCACGTCGGCGGCGAACACGACGACGTCGCCGGCCGTACGCACGCCGCCGATGCCGCCGGGGCGGGCGGCCACCTGGCGGGCCTCGCCGCCCGCGCGGGGCAGCAGCCACAACGCGGGCACCTCGTCGGTGGAGTCCTTGACGGTGGGGTCGGGGCGGGCGGAGGTGAACAACACGTCGCCCGCGTCGGTGAAGACCGCGGCGGATTCGCCCTTGGCGGAACGGGTGAGCCGGTACGGCTCACCGTCGAACGGAATCGCCCAGAGCGCGGTGCCGAACGACTTGCCGTCGGGATTGAGGGACTGGACGACCGAGATCAATCTGGAGCCGTCGGGCGAGAGCCGCAGTGAGAGAACCCGGGGGATGGCCACATAGTCACGTATGTCGTTGAATGCGCTCACTCGACCGAACCTACCTCGCGACGGGCACCAACGACATCTCGGCATAGGGTTGTCACGTGGGAACTTACGACGCCTTGCTGGTGTTGTCGTTCGGCGGTCCCGAGGGTCCCGACGACGTGCTGCCGTTCCTGGAAAACGTCGTGCGCGGCCGCGGCGTGCCGCGCGAGCGGCTGCTCGCGGTGGCCGAGCACTACCAGGGCTTCGGCGGAGTCAGCCCGATCAACCAGCAGAATCGTGCGCTCGTCGAGGCGTTGCGCCCGGTCGCGGGCGTGCCGGTCTACTGGGGCAACCGCAACTGGCACCCGTTCGGCGAGGACACCGTGCGCCAGATGCGGGCCGACGGGATCGGGAAGGCGGCCGTGTTCGCCACCTCGGCGTTCGCGGGTTATTCGAGCTGCCGGCAGTACTACGAGGACATCGAACGGATCTCCGTCGAAGGCGGCCCCGAGCTGGTCAAGATACGGCACTTCGGCGACCACCCCGGGTTCGTGGCCGCCATGGCCGACCACACGCGCGCGGCCCTGGAGCGGCTCGGCCGCGACGACGCCAGGCTCGTGTTCACCGCCCACAGCGTCCCGGTCTCCATGGCCGAGACCGCCGGGCCGTCCGGCGGCCTCTACGAGGCGCAGCTGCGCAGGAGCGCCGAGCTGGTCAACCGGGCGCTCGGCCGCACCGGGCCGTGGGACCTGGTGTGGCAGTCGCGCAGCGGCCCGCCGCAGGTGCCGTGGCTGGAGCCGGACGTCTGCGACTTCCTGCGCAAGACGGACGCCCGCTCGGTCGTGCTGGTGCCGATCGGGTTCGTCTCCGACCACATGGAGGTCGTCTACGACCTCGACACCGAGGCCAGGCAGGTGGCCGAGGACCTGGGACTGCCCATGGAGCGGGCGGCCACGGCGGGCACGCACCCGCGGTTCGTGCGGATGGTACGCGAGCTGATGGACGAGCCCGAGCCCGTCCCGTGCCCGCTCACGTGCTGTCCGTCACCGCGTCGTCACGCATAGGTTCTGGCGTACGCCTCGGCGATGCCCATGACCTTGTTCACGTAGTCCCACGAGTGGTTGTAGAACCAGATCGACTTGCGCAGCTTCTCGCCGCCCTGGCCCGCGCCGTTGGCGCACAGGTAGTTGGCCGCGCCCGGCACCGCGTCGTACGGGCTCCAGATGTCGGACTTGCCGTCGCCGTCGCCGTCCACGCCATAGTGCTTCCAGGTGGCGGGCATGAACTGCATCGGCCCCTGCGCGCCCGCGCTGGACGGGCCGTTGTTGCGCCCGTGCCCGCTCTCCACCTGCCCGATCGCCGCCAGCACCGTCCACGACAACCCCGGGCAGCGGGTGGCCGAGGCCTTGTACAGCTCCAGGTAGCTGCCCGGCCGGCCCACGGTGACCTGTTGCTGCTGTTTCGGCTGCTGTTCGGGGGTACGCTCCGCGGCGTCCAGCACGACGACCTGGGCGCCCTTGCCGAGCGCCTTGCGTACGGCCGACTCGCTGATCTTGCCTGACTGGCCGTGCAGCAGCACCGCGACCCCCGGCGCGAACCCCAGCGCTTTGCCCACGTCCGCGCTCACCAGCCCGTCCACGCCCCTGAGCCCGAGCGTGGCCGAGGCCGCGGCGCGCAGCCTGGGACCGCCGTCCACCTGGTACATGGCGCCCAGGATCATCCCGAACTTGCGCATCGCGCCCGCGTCGGCCACCAGCTCGCCCCTGGCCAGCGCGCTCCAGACGGCGGGCTGGTCGGCGACGGGCTGCGGCGTCCACGAGCGGAAGTCGGCCGGGTCGACGGCCAGCAGGTTCAGGGTGGTGCCCGACACCTTGACCGCGCCCGCGTCCACCACGATCACCTTCTGCACGTGTGCCAGCTCGCCGAGCGCGAACCTGGCCTGCTTGGGCACGGCCGCCGGGGCGATCGCCAGCACGCGCGGCGGGGTGGAGGTGACCCCAGGACCTCCTTCGCCGAAGTCCTTGACCGGCTCCTTTATCGGCGCGGCCGTGGGCACGAGCTGGTCGAGGCGGGCCTCGGGTTGTTGCTGCGGGCGGGGCTGCCTGCGTACGGGCTCCTGCGCGGTGGTGACCAGGTCGTCGCCCAGCAACACGACGACTCCGCCGGCCGCGGCGGTGACCGCGAGCACGGCGATCACCATGAGCATGACCGCGCGGAACGAGGGAAGACCGGACACTCGGGACACGTTAACCCACGCGGCGGATAACCACTTGCCGTCCGGATTGTCGGTACGCGATGGTTAGCTGGCTCAAGTAAGGGGGAAACAGCGTGGTCGGGCCTTACCGGGGGTTGTTCAACAGGCCCGGCGTGAAGGGGTTCGTGCTGGCGGGGTTCGTCGGGCGGATGCCGATGTCGATGCTGGGCATCGGGGTCGTGCTGCTGATCTCCGCGCTCACCGAGTCCTACGCCACCGCCGGTGCCGTCGCCGCCACCACCAACGTCGCCTTCGCCATCGCGGCTCCCCTTTCCGGGCGGCTCGTGGACAGATTCGGGCAGGGCCGGATCATCGCCCCCTTCGCCGTCGTCAACGGCCTCGCGCTGGTCTCCCTCATGTTGTGCGCCGGGTTCGGGCTGCCCGACTGGACGCTTTACGCCTCCGGCCTGATCGTCGGGGCCACGTCGATGTCCATCGGCTCGCTGGTGCGGGCCCGCTGGTCGGTCATCCACGGCGGCTCGGGCAAGCTGCACACCGCGTTCGCGTTCGAGTCGGTGGTCGACGAGGTGGTCTTCGTCACCGGACCCGCCCTGGTCACGGTGCTGGCCACGGCCGTGAACCCGTACGCGGGTCTGGTCGTGGCCCTGGTCTGCATGCTCTTCGGCTGCCTGGCGCTGGCGGCGCAGCGGCGCACCCAGCCGCCCGTCCAGGGCGTCAAGTCGGCGTCCGGCACGCCCATCCTGATCCCCGGGATCGCCCTGCTGTCGTGCGTCTACCTCGCGCTGGGCGCGGTGTTCGGGTCCGTCGACCTGATCACGGTGGCGTTCGCGGAGGAGCACGGGGTGAAGGGAGCCTCCGGGTTCCTGCTGGCCGCGTTCGCGGGCGGGTCGATGGTGTCGGGGCTCTGGTTCGGGTCCAGGCACTGGAGGATCTCGCTGCGCGGCCGGTTCGTGCGGGCGCTGGGCGTCTTCGTGGTGGGGCTGCTGCCGATCATGTTCATCGGCGACGCGCGGATCATGGCGGGGGCGCTGTTCCTGGCCGGTTTCGCCATCTCGCCGACGCTCATCACGGGCTTCTCGCTCACCGAGCGGCTGGTGCCTCCGTCCCTGCTCACCGAGGGCATGGCGTGGATCTCGACCTCGATCGGGTTCGGCGTGGCGATCGGCGCGTGGGCGGGCGGCCGGCTCACCGAGACGTTCGGCGCGTCCAACGCCTACGCCTTCTCCCTGGGCTCGGCGATCCTCGCCGTGGTGGTGGGAATCGGAGGTTCGGGTTTGCTGAGACTTCCCGAAGCTCCTTCACCCGCGAAGAGCTGATCCGCTACCGTCGGGACATCCCTCGCAACACCCATCACACCGGAAGCTCTATTTATGTCCCGACAAATCAGTTCACTTCTAGCGATCGCGGCTGTTTGCGTAACCCTCGCCCCGGCACCCGCGTTCGCCCAGGCGCCCAAGAAGACGCCCGTCGACTGCGAGCAGGTCAAGTGCATCGCGCTGACCTTCGACGACGGGCCGGGCCAGTACGCGGGAACCCTCCTCGACACGCTCAAGAAGTACCACGCGAAGGCGACGTTCTTCCTTGAGGGCCAATACGTGAAGAGCCGCCCCGCCTACGTCAAGCGCATGGCCGCCGAGGGCCATGAGCTCGGCAACCACAGCTACAGCCACCCCGACTTCACCAAGAGCGAGGCCGGGACCATCAGGAACGAGATCAAGAAGACCCAGGACGCGGTGAAGAAGGCGGCCGGCGTCGAGCCCAAGCTGCTGCGCCCGCCGTACGGGCTGGCCGACCTGCAGGTCTCCGACATTGCCGCCGAGTTCGGCATGCCGATGATCCTTTGGACCGCCGGTTCGGAGGACTGGAGCTCCAAGAACGTCCAGGCCATCCAGAAGAAGACGCTGGAGGTGGCCAAGCCGAACGGCATCATCCTCATGCACGACTGGGTGAAGCAGACGGTCGACGGCATGCCCGCCCTCATCAAGACGCTGCAGAACAAGGGCTACCACCTGGTGACGGTGTCCGACATCATCAAGGACGAGAACCTGGAGCCCGGCGACGTCTTCCCCCGTCCCGCGGGATGGGAGAACTGAGTATCGTTCACGGCTAACCGAACGACGCTCTGGAGGGGTGCTCATGGCGTTCACGAACTGGGCGCGCAACCAGTCGAGCACCCCCGCCGAGATGCGTACCCCCGCCTCCGTGGCGGACGTCGTACGCGCCGTGCTGGACGCCGCCGCCTCGGGGCGGCGGGTCCGCATGGTCGGCACGGGCCACTCCTTCACGGGGGTGGCCCTCACCGACGGCATCATGCTGGGCCCTTCCGCTCTCACCGGGATCAGGTCGTGGGCGGACGACCGCGTCACCGTGCTGGCGGGCACGCCGCTGCGGGCGCTGAACGAGCTGCTCGACGAGCGCGGCCTGGCCCTGGCGAACATGGGCGACATCACCGAGCAGACGGTCGCGGGCGCGATCCAGACCGGCACGCACGGCACCGGACGTGACAGCGGCGGGCTCGCGGACCAGGTCGCCGAGCTGGAGCTGGTGCTCGCCGACGGCTCGGTGGCGACCGCCGTGCCGGGCGAGGACCTGTTCGACGCCGCCAGGGTGGGGCTGGGGGCGCTCGGGGTGCTGACGGCCGTGACGTTGCGGGTGGAACCCGCGTTCCTGCTGCGCAACCGGCGTCGCAAGCTGCCGCTCAGCGAGATACTCGGCTCCCTCGACGCGCTGACCTCCTCGAACGAGCATCTCGACTTCTTCTGGCTGCCGCACACCGACGCCTGCCTGGTCAAGACCAACAACAGGGCCCCAGGGCCGGCCAGGCCGCCGAGCGCGGTCAAGCGCTGGACGGACAACGTCTTCCTGGAGAACACGCTCTTCGGCGCGGCCTGCGCCCTGGGCGCCCGCTTCCCCGGCCTGATCCCGCGGATCAACGCGCTCAGCGGGGCGGCGCTCGGGGACTCGGAGTCGGTGGACACCTCGTACAAGATCTTCACGGCGCGGCGGGACGTGCGCTTTCTCGAGATGGAGTACGCCGTGCCGCGCGAATGCCTGGCCCAGGCCCTGCGCGAGACCAGGGACCTGATCGAGCGGATGGACTGGAAGATCACCTTTCCGGTGGAGGTGCGGGTCACGCCGCCCAGCGACGCCTGGCTCTCCACCGCGTACGGGCGGCGCTCGGCGTACCTCGCCTGCCACATCTACCGCCCGACCCCCAACCCCGCCTACTTCGAGGGCGTGGAGGAGATCATGACCCGGCTGGAGGGCCGGCCGCACTGGGGCAAGCTGCACACCAGGGACGCCGGATACCTGAGCAAGGTCTATCCTCGCTTCGCCGACTTCGTGGGCCTGCGGGACCGGCTCGACCCGCGGCGGCTGTTCACCAACGACTATCTGGACACCGTGCTCGGCTAGCGGTTCGGTAAAGATCTTCCTCGCGAATGGGTGCGACGGCGTGTCCCGTTACCCCTGTGAGCCGCCTGGCGGGCACCCTCGTAACTCGTGCCCCGACGACTCGGCCTGCCCTCCGTGTACCTCGCCGCGGCCGTGGCCACCGCCGCCACGACCGCCGTCCCGCTCGCCATGACGCCCGCCTCAGGACTCGCCCTGCGCCCCGCCGTGTCAGAACCCACCCGCCCCTACGTCGTCACCGCCCGTAGCCGCGTGGCCGCCCAGGATCTCGTCGGCGAGGTGCGATGGCGGGTACGCCGCTACTACACCGCCGCGCTCCCCGGATTCGCCACCTTCCTCACCGCCGCCGAACTGGCCGAGCTCCGCACCGATCCGCGGGTGCGCGCGATCGAGCCCGACCGCCAGATCCACCCCATGACGGCCGGACGATCCACCCGCCCGCCGTCCGTTCCCGGCACCGGCGCGGGCACCACCGTGTACGTCGTGGACAGCGGCGTCGACGCCGGACGGGCCGAGTTCGGGGACCGGGCCTGGCGCGCCTTCGACGCCACCGGCGGCACCGGGCGCGACTGCGGCTGGGGCCACGGCACCCAGGTTGCCGCTCGTGTGCACGCCGTGTCACCCAGGGCCAGGATCGCCTCGGTACGCGTGCTCGGCTGCGGCGGCTCGGGCACGCTGGCCGACACGCTGGCGGGGCTCGACTGGATCCACCGGCACGCGCGCGGGCCGTCCGTCGCGAACCTGTCCGTCGACGGTGCCGACTCCCCCGCGCTCGACGCGGCCGTACAGGCTCTCGTGCGTTCTGGCGTGTTCGTGGCCGGAACGGCCGATTCCAGCACCTGCCGGGTCATGCCGGGCGGCGCGGCGTACTCGTCGATCGCCCCTCACCTGGCCGGAACCGCCGCCCGCCACCTGGAGCGCCATCCCGCCGTCCACCCATCCGTTCTCGCGTCTTGGCTCAAGTGCACTGCGGCACGCGGCGCGATTCGCCAGAATCCGTCTGGGGCCCCCGACCTCCCCATGCGCGACGGCGGGCTCTAGACGGATGGATTCCACAAATGTGACCGGCGTCACATCGCCCCGGGGCTATCCCAGGAAGGCGATGTTCGGACATGCCGGGTACGGTGCTGGCAGGCAACCGGCACACGCGAGAGACTCAAGGGTCCGGGGGAAGAATGGCGACGCTGACGAAGGGACTCGCATGCAGGAGCTCCGACTCGTCGCGGTGAGTGAGGACGGCACCTATCTCGTGCTGGCTACTGCCGGACGAGGTACGCGCTTCACGCTTCCCGTGGACGACCGGCTCCGTGCTGCCGTCCGCGGCAACTTCTCCCGTCTCGGCCAGTACGAGATCGAAGTGGAGAGTCCGTTGCGCCCCAAGGAGATCCAGGCCCGCATCCGCGCCGGAGAGACAGCGGAGGAGATCGCCGCGACCGCCGGGATCCCGGTCGAGCGTGTCCGCTGGTTCGAGGGGCCAGTGTTGCAGGAGCGGGAATATGTCGCCCAGCAGGCGCAACGTGTCGCCGTACGCATGCCTGGGGAGTCGGCGCCCGGGCCCACCCTGGGCGATCTCGTCGCCGAGCGGCTGACCAGGCGAGGTGTGCCCACCGACGAGATCGACTGGGACTCCGCCAAGCGCGACGACGGGCTGTGGCGGGTCAAGCTCGGCTACGTCTGGAACGGTCACACGCGCCACGCCGAGTGGCTGTTCGACCCGCGCAAGCGCCATGTGACGCCCCACGACGACGAGGCACTGCGGTTGTCCTCGGCCGACTTCGCCCCGGAGCCGGCCGTGGCGGAGGACACGACGGTGACGCCGTTCACGCCTCGGGTGGCCAAGCTGCAGCCGGTGCCGCCGCTGCCCTCCGACGCGCTGCCGTTCCCTTCCGTGGCGCGCCGTGAGCCGGCGGAGCCCGCTGTGGGGTACAACCCGCCGCCGCGGGCGGAGACGGCGTACACGCGCACCCCGGAGCCCCCTGCCCGCGAGCCGCTCCGTCCTGAACCTCCCGCCCGTGAGGCTTTCCGCCCTGAGCCCCCTGCCCGCGAGCCTTTCCGGCCTGAGCCGCCTGCCCACGAGACCGGCTATGCCCGCCCGGGTGACACGTCGTCGCGTCGCGGCGGGCCTTCGACGTGGCTGCCCGACTCCGGGGCCGGCCGGCCTGGCGAGCGCGACAGCGACTCCATCTACGCCCCCGCCGCCCCGGCGCCCACACCTGCGGACTCCCACCCGGCACCGCAGCCCGCCGCCACGGTCCAGCCGGCCGCCACGGTCCGGCCGCCCGCCGCCGAGGCACCGCGCCCCGCTGCCGAGGCACCGCAGCCGGTCGTCGAGGAATCGCAGCGGGTCATCGACGAGCCACCCGCCCAGGCGCACCTGTCCGCACAGGAGCAGAGCGTTGTCCGGGAGCAGGAGCCCGCGCCTGCGCACCCCTCTGCCCAGGCACAGCCGGCCGCCCAGGCACAGCCGATGGCCGCCACCCAGCCGACCTCAACGGTGGAGCCGCCCGCCCACCCCGAGGCCGCCACACCAGCGCCCGCTCAGCCCGAGGCCGCCACACCAGCACCGGCTCAGCCCGACGCCTTCGCACCGGCGGCCGCCCAGCCTGAGGTCGTCGCACCAGCGTCCGCTCAGCTCGCAGCCGCCACACCGGCGCCTGTCCAGTCCGAGGCCGTCGCACCGGCGGCCGCCGCAGTCGAGTCGCGCCCCGAGCCGGAGGTGACCACCGAGGCGACGCCCGCAGCGCAATCCCCGGCCCATGTCGAGGTGGCCGTTCAGCCGAGCGGCAGCGCCGAGCCGGTCGTGGCGTCGTCGCCCGCCGCCACGCCCCCTGTCGCGGAGGACAGCGCCGACGCATCGCCCGCCGCGGACGTAGCGACTCCATCGGACGCTCCAGCCACACCCCCGGCAGCGGACGTCACGACCGAGGCTCCCAGCCGACCCGCAGCCGTCGCAGAGCCCGAGAAGGCCGAGACACCTGCCGTCGCGGCGGGCAAGACCTCCGGCGACGCGGCCACCGAAACGGCCAACGCCGCAGAGGCCGGACGCCCCGACGCCGTCGCCACCGACGTAGTCGCCGCGACCCCTGACGCCGCCACCGCAGAGACCACCGACGCGGCCGCCGCCGAGACCACTGCCCCCGTCGCCGCCAAGACCTCTGACGCCGTCACCGCAGAGATCCCTGACCCCGTGGCCGCCGAGGCGCCCAAGGATGCAGCCGAGGACTCGGGTGGCGCGGGCATCGAGACGCCCGCGGACGCCAAGACGGCCAAGGCGGCGCGGGTCGTGCCTGATGCCAAGTCGAAGCGGGCGGGCCACGCCCAGCCTGCCGCACCAGAGGCCACACCCGAGGCCGCGCCGGAGAAGCCCGTTCAGGAGGCCAAGCCGCCCGCGCCCAAGCCCAAGCCCGCCCCTGCAGAGCCCAAGGCCACGCCCAAGGTGCCGGCGGCGCGGGGAGGCAAGGACGACGCCAAGGAGGACCCGGCCGTGCCGGTGCCGTCCCCGCCACCCGCCCCGGCCGCCCGTCAGGCGCGGAAGGGTTCGAGGGGCCGCCGGGCCTCGGTGCCGACGTGGGACGAGATCATGTTCGGCGCCCGCCGCCAGGACTGACCTCAGAGGCCTCGGCGGCAGGACAGTCCGCGCCCGTCGTCAGGACACTTCGCCGAGCGACAAACGCGCGCCCGTCCTTCGGCCCTCCGCGTCAGAGCACACGCCATCGCCGTCGTCAGCGCACGCCATCGCCGTCATCGACAGCACATCATCGTCGACGTCGGCACTCATTACCCGGCGGGTGGCGCCAAGAAGGGCGCGAGCCACTCCGGTGTCACCTCGGCGGGAAAGCCCGCCCCCTGCGCCTCCGACACGTCGATGGCCGAGTAGCCACCCTTGCCCGCCCCGACCCCGGCGATCAGCGTGAGCACGCCGGCCCGCCGCTGGAACCACGTCTGCCGCAGCCGCCATCCCACCACGGCCCGGCGTTCGACCACGGCCTGGGAACGCCGCAGCGACCCCGACCGCACCGCCAGCCGTACCCCGTCGTAGCCGTGCCCCAGCGAGGCGTACCTGTCGAGCCCCAGGGGAACCCCCACACCGGCCAGGAGCAGCGCCAGCACCAGCAGGATCCACCACAACACCGACCCCGTCGCCCAGGCGAGCACGACGCTGGCCACCGCCACCACGAGCCACGGGAAGACGGCCCTGAACAGGCGGCGGTTGCGCGCCACGGGCGGGTGAGGACGCAGGGCGGCCCGGTAAGGGCCGATCGCGTCCCCGGTCACCTGGAACGCCACGGCGCGCGGCACGTCGGGCAGGAGTTGCCCCCGCGTCTGCGAGTCGCCCAGCCCCGTCACGATGGCCCACGCGCGGACGACCCCGGCCCACCGTTCGGCCAGGCCGTCCACGATCTCGTAACCGCGTACCCGGCCCGACTCCAGCGACACGCTGCGCCGGTTGATCAGCCCCCGCTCCGCCACCAGGTAGCCGTCGCGGTGCTTGAGCTTGAAGTCCCAGTTGAAGACCGCGTACATCAGCCCGCCCACGAAGGGCATCGCCACCACGAGCAGCAGCACCACGACCAGCAGCAGGTAGGGATGGGCCCAGAGCCACTCCCCGACGCTCCAGGCGGCGTCCCGGCCGAACCCCAGCTCGTCCCCCCACTGGAACGCCAGCCCCACGGCGCCCCCGGCGAGCGCGAACGGGGTGAGCAGATAGGCGCCCGACAACGGCCCGTACAGCAGCCACCTGCGCGGCACGCCGATGATCACTCGCTCGTGCGGCCCGGCCGCCGCCGCATCGGGGAGGTGCGCCTCCGGCCTGGCCGCGCGCCGCAGGAGCACGGACTTGAGCCGTTCGGCCTCCGCCAGCGTGACCCCGTTGAGCTCGGCCTCCTCGTCGCCGCCGCTCGCCCCTGTGTCGATCTTGAGTACGGACAGGCCCAGCAGCCGGTGCATGGGCGGCGAGGACACGTCCACGCCGCGGATCCGCTCCAACGGAATGGTACGGACGGAACGGCTGATCATTGACCGTTTGGTCTCCAGCCGGTCACCGACGATCTCGTAGGTGAAGGTGGCCCACCTGATGATGGCGAACACGATGGTGCCGCCGACGCCGAGGGCCGCCCAGCCGTACGACCTGGCCGAGAAGCCGCCCACGAACAGCACGCCGACGAGGGGGAGGAGGAGCGAGGGCAGCATGCGTACCGGATCGATGAGCAGCACTTTCGGGCTCAACCGCAACGGCACCCGCACAGGAGCCGGAGGCCCGTCTCCAAGCGGCTGCCCGCTCCCGGGAGGCTGCCCCTGCGGTGGCCGCGGTTCGGTCATGTCGCGTCGTCCCTGAGCGCTTCCGCCCGGTGCGCGAGCTGCTCGGCGAGGCCCGCCGCGACCAGGTAGTCGAGGCCCTTGATCGTGGACGAGCCGGCATGGGACGCGGTGCGGATCTCGAGCGTGGCCAGCCCGAGCATCCGTTCCATCCACCCTTGCCCCTTGTCGACCGTCTGGATGCGGCTCACAGGCACGAACACCCACTCCCTGGTCAGGAACCCCGACCGGGCGTAGACGACGTCACCTGAGAGCTCCCAGCGGTGCACGGCGTACCGTACGAACGGCTCGGCCACCAGGAACGGCAGGACCAGCACCACGACCGCGGCAGGCAGCAGCCACGAGTTGGCGGCGAACCAGGCAGGCACCCACGACCAGCCGCTCCCGCCGACCCACCGCGACACCAGGAGCGAGCCGCCCAGGAAGAACACGAACGCGACCAGCGCCTCGAGCAGCCACAGGCGGACGGCCTTGGGCGAGACGCGGTTCGCCGGATCGCGCAGCGGGCCAATTGACGTCACAAGGCCAGCTTAGGGCGCGAAACCGGCAGACGATCTGCGTGCGGGGGCGGTAAAGATCCGCCGCACGTCTCGGCGTGTCTGCCGACGCCCGGTTCGGCCTCGGTGCCATGCTCGGTGGCGGCCGGCCGCAGGCTGTCGAGCTTGGCCACGTCGGCGGCGCCACGTTCGTGCCAGCCAGGCCCGGCCAGCGCGGGACCGCACCACAGCGCCAGCGCCTCACGCAACGTGGCAGCCGCCGTCCGGCCTCCCCGCGGCGATCTGGCGCACCTGGTTTCCGCGGCTGGGGTACGACCGAAACCGATGTCCGTTTTGTCGCTCACGGTACGAGATCCCGCCCCGCGTCCCGCCACAGTGAACCAGCAGGCCAGAAAGGCTCCCTCGGTACGGCACGATTCGACTCGGCCGGGGATGACAGTGGTCATGCTTGTGTCCAAGCTCACTACCCGGATGCCGCGATTCTGGCCCGTTTCGGATCCTTTACCGGCCACCGACCATCGGGAAACGGTCTACGCATCGCCGTGAGCCGCGTAGCATCGTCCGGCATGGGGCTGTGTAACACGACAAGGCGCGTGCGACCCATCGCTGTCAGTGTGACAGGGGTGGCGGTCGTGCTCGCGTTGGCCGGTTGCGGCAGTCTCATCGGAAGATCTCAGGCAATGGACATCGCGGAGATCAACGTTTCGAGCCCGGAGTTGCGCGAGGGCAAGCCGCTGCCGCGCGAATACTCCTGCAAGGGCGACCAGGGCAGTCCGCCGCTGCGCTGGTCGAGTCAACCGCTGTCCGACGCGAAGTCGATCGCGATCGTGGTCGATTCCCATACCTCGTCCGAAGCGGCCGTGCACTGGGTGCTCTACAACATCCCGGCGACCACGACCGAGCTGGGGCCCAACGCCGCCGCCGACCCGCCGGCCGGGTCCGGTCAGGCCAGGGTGACCAGCGGGAAGGTGGGCTACGAGCCCCCCTGCCAAGACACGGGCAGCTACCGTTTCACCGTCTACACGTTGAACGGCAAGGTCGACCCCGAGGAGGGCGACTCCCTCCCCGAGATCCTGAAGAAGATCGCGGACCAGACCATCGCCCGCGGCCGCCTCACTGCGGTTGACATCCAGTGAGGGGCCGAACACGGCAGGCGAGGTGTATACCAATCATTCTTCACGTAGGGTGTGACAACTCTCATAGTGGTCCGACACAATCAGATCCAATTGTTAGGCACTGGTGATCAAAGGGGGCAGATCGCGTCGATGGCCGCGCGATCTCACCGGCGCCAAAGGGAGGCCATGGCTTTGAGGGTGGTGCAATGATCGCGGTCGTAGTGAGCTTGGTCGCTGTCGTGCTCCTCGTGCTCGTCGTCGTGGCACTGGGCATGCGTTCGATGAACCGCCGGGAGAGCTCTCTCCCTCCGGAACGGCTGAAGGAGATGGCCGAGAAGGAGGAGATGACCTATGCTCGTTCCACTGACGAGTTCGCGGCGCACGAACCGCGGATGAACAATTTCAGCCCCGACTTCAGCCCCATTGACGAGCCCAAGCCGAAACCGGTGCGCACGGGCCAGCGTGGCAGGCGTGGCGTCGATGAGTGGGGCAACCCGACGTCCGACGATGAGGACGAGGAGTTTTGGGCCAACATCCGCAGTGACGCCGAAGAGGGCGGCTTCGGTGCGGGTGGCACCGTAGCGGCCAGGAAGGGCGCCTCTCGCCCGGTCGAGCGCGAGCGCCCGGCAGAGCAGCGTCCCGCGGAGCAGCGCCCTGCCCAGCAACGTCCGGCAGAGCAGCGCCCAGCAGAGCAGCGCCCGGCGGCGGAGCGTCCCAAGCGCCGCGGTGACCGTTCCGCGAAGCCGCAGCCCGCTGCCGCGTCGGCCGACCCCAACGCGGCCACCGTGCAGGCTCCCCTGCCGCAGCGCCCGGTTCCCGCCGCGGCGGCCAACCTCGCCGACCTGGTCGAGCCGGCCAAGCGCGCCACTCCGTCCCAGTCCGAACTGGCGGACCAGCGCACCATGACGTTCGCGGCGCCGACGGGCGACGTGATGAGCATTCTCGGCGCGGGCGCCCAGCCGGTGCCCGCCCCCACGCGCCCCGCCGACCAGGCCCCCGCCACGCGCCCCGACCCGGTCTCGTCCAACGCCGTGTCGTCGAACGCTCTGTCGTCCAACGCGGTGCCGTCCAACGGCTCATTCCCGGCCACCGGATCCTTCGCCGCGGCCAACGGCAGCGGATCCTTCCCCGCCGCGAACGGCAGTGGCTCGTTCCCGGCCGTGAGCTCCAGCGGCTCGTTCCCCGCGCAGCCCGCGCCCATCCACGGTGCGCCGACGAGCGACCCGTTCCCCGCCTACAACGGCGCGGCCGACCCGCTCGACACCACCTGGACCAACCCGCCCGCGGCCACCACGTCCGGCTCCTGGCCCGCCACGCCTGACATCCTGGACGACCCCGCCACCTCCGCCTACGGCGGTCCCGCGAGTTCCTGGCCGGCGTTCGTCGAGCAGCAACCCACCGCCGGCTCCTCCTATCCCCCCTCGTACGAGGTGCGTTCGGGCTGGGCCGTGGCCGACGACTCCGATCCGCTCACCGGCCCCTCCCCCGCCACCGGCACCCCCACGGTGCCCGGCAGGGCGGTCCCGGCCTACGACGACGTGTTGTCGGCCCCGGCGCCGCAGTCCTCGATCGCGTACGAGACCGGCGACTACACCAGCCCCCCCGCCTCCAACACCGCCTGGCCGGAGCCGCCCACGGGCACTCCTGGCTGGCCGACGTACGGCAACCAGTCCCAGAACGGCAACGGCGGCGGTCACCGGCGCGCGCCCGAGCAGGACTACCCGCACGACTATTACCGCTGATCCAGGCCCCCATTAATGCGTAAAACCCGTGTGACGCGCCCTTAAAGCGGGGTCGACGGAGCAATAGGGTTTGCTCCATGTTTCGCGACACGCAGAGTAGCTGGCTGAGCACCCTCCGGCATGATGTGCCAGCCTCCCTCGTGGTTTTCCTCGTCGCGGTGCCCCTTTCGCTGGGCATCGCGATGGCATCAGGGGCACCGCTGGCCGCCGGGCTGATCGCCGCCGTGGCGGGCGGGATCGTGGCGGGCGCGCTGGGCGGCTCGGCCGTGCAGGTGAGCGGCCCCGCCGCCGGGTTGTCGCTGGTGGTGGTGGATCTCGTGCAGACGTACGGATGGCGGGCCACCTGCATGATCACCCTGATGGCGGGGGCCGTACAGCTCCTGCTGGGGGTGTTCAAGGCGGCCAGGGCGGCGCTGGCGGTGTCGCCGGCCGTCATCCACGGCATGCTGGCGGCCGTCGGCGTGATCATCGCCCTCGCCCAGCTGCACGTCGTGCTGGGCGGCAGCTCGCAGCGCTCGGCCGTGGCGAACCTGATCGAACTACCCGGGCAGATCGCCGACCTGCACGGGCACAAGGTCGCGGTCGGCCTGCTCACGATCACGGTGCTGGCGGTGTGGACACGGCTGCCCAAGCAGGTCAGGGCGGTGCCCGCGCCGCTGGTCGCGCTGATGGCGGCGGCGGTGACGGCGTGGCTGTTCAACTGGGACGTCACCCGCGTGGACCTGTCCGACAGCGTCACCGAATGGGCCTTCCCCGTGCTGCCCAGGGGCGACTGGCACCTGATCGTGGCGGCGGTGATGCTGGTGGCGCTGCTGGCGGGGGTCGAGTCCCTGCTGTGCTCGGTGGCGATCGACGGGAGCCACGGTGGCCGCCGCGCCGACCTCGACCAGGAGCTGACGGGTCAGGGCGTGGCGAACATGGTCACCGGCGCGCTCGGCGGCCTGCCGGTGGCCGGGGTGATCGTGCGGAGCACCGCGAATGTCCAGGCGGGCGGGCGTACTCGCTGGTCGGCGATCCTGCACGGGGTGTGGGTGCTGGTGTTCGCGCTCGGGTTCGGCTGGTCGATCAAGTTGATCCCGCTGGAGGCGCTGGCGGCGTTGCTGGTGTTCATCGGCGTGCAGATGGTGAACCTGGGTCACGTCAGGAAGGTGCACGGTCACGGCGAGGTGCCCGTCTACGTGGTGACGATGGTCGCGGTGATCCTGCTCGGGCTGGCCGAGGGGGTGGTGGCGGGGCTGGCGCTGGCCGCGTTGCTCGCGTTGCGCCGCCTGACCTGGGTCACGGTGCACAAGCGGGAGGACCGTGAGGGCCGGCTGCACGTGACGATCTCGGGCTCGCTGACGTTCCTGGGGGTGCCCAGGCTGACGCACGAACTGCGGACTATCCCCGCGAGCAGGGCCGTGGACCTCGACCTGAACATCGACTTCATGGACAACGCCGCCTTCGAGGCCATCCACTCCTGGCGGCTGGACCACGAGCGGATGGGCGGCACGGTCGACATCGACGAGCTACACGACGAGTGGTACGCGCTGGCGGCCAGCGGGGCGCGCATGTTCCCGGTCAAGTCGCCGCCCAAGGCGCCGGACCGCTGGTGGTTGCCGTGGGCGCACAGGAGCCGCCGTCCCGTCCGCCCCACCGTCGCGTCGAACGGCGAACCCGCGGCGGCGGAGTGCCGGCTCACGGCGGGGGCGCGCGAGTACCACCGGCGTACGGCGCCGCTGGTGCGGCCCATCTTCACCGAGCTGGCGCGCAAGCAGCAGCCGTCGCACCTGTTCATCACGTGCGCGGACTCCAGGATCGTGCCCAGCCTGATCACGGCGAGCGGTCCCGGCGACCTGTTCACGGTGCGCAACATCGGCAACCTGGTGCCGCGCAGGGGGTCCGAGCCGCACGACGACTCGGTGGTGGCGGCGATCGAGTACGCGACGCAGGTGCTGGGGGTGCACACGATCACGGTGTGCGGCCATTCCGGGTGCGGCGCGATGGCAGGGGTGCTGAGCGGCGGGGTGCAGGCGGGCAGCCTGCCGGGGCTGAGGAGGTGGCTGCGGCACGGGGACCACAGCCTGGCCACGTTCATCGAGACCGAGGGCGACCGGCTGCACGGCGGGGCTCTGGACGTGTTGTGCCGGGTCAACGTGCAGCAGCAGCTGGAGAACCTGCGTACGTACCGGAAGGTCGACGAGCAGGTCAGGGCGGGGAAGCTGGAGCTGGTGGGGTTGTTCTTCGACATCGGCTCGGCCAGGGTGCACATGGTGCCGCCGTTGCGCCCTACGCTCTCCGTGAAGTCCGGCGATCTCAGGGTGGCCGCGGGCGAAGAATGAACCCATGAAGGTTCTGGTCATGGGTGGTTCCGGGTTCCTGGGGCGCGCGGTCGTGGTGGCGGCGCTGGCGCGGGGGCATGAGGTCACGACGTTCAACAGGGGGCGCAGCGGGGGCGACGTGCCCGGGGCCGAGGCCGTGCGCGGCGACCGGGAGGTGCCTGCCGACCTCGAGCGGCTGATCGGCGGGCGGTCGTGGGACATCGTGGTGGACACGTCCGGTTATGTGCCGCGGGTGGTGGGCGAGTCGGTGCGGGTGTTGTCGAGTCGGGCGTCGACGTACGCGTTCGTGTCCAGCATCTCGGCCGTCGACGGCTTTCCCGGCACGCCGGCCGCGGCGGATTCGGCGGGGTGGGCGTGCGAGCCGGACGCCGGGCCCGACGACGGCGGCTACGGCGTGCTGAAGGCGGGCTGCGAGCGGGCGGTCGAGCAGGGGTTCGACGGCGACGTGCTGATCGTCCAGCCGGGCCTGATCCTGGGGCCGCACGAGGACGTCGCCAGGCTGCCATGGTGGCTGACCAGGATCTCGCGCGGCGGGCCGGTCCTCGCTCCCGGCGATCCCGGCGCGCCGATGCAGCTCGTGGACGCGCGCGACGTGGCGATCTTCACCCTTGACCAGGCGGAGCGCGGCACGTCGGACCGGTTCATGGTGACCGGGCCCGCGGGCAACGCCACCTATGGCGAGTGGCTCGGCCTGTGCAAGGAGGTGACGGGGTCCGACGCGGAGTTCGTGTGGGTGGACGACCAGTTCCTGGTGGATCAGGGGGCGGGGACGTTCGTCGAGCTGCCGCTGTGGGGCGGGCCGCCGTCGGCGGTGACCGGTAACTTCTGGAGCGTCCCGACGGCCAAAGCCGAGGCGGCGGGGCTGCGCACTCGTGCCGTGGCGGAGACCGTGCGCGACACGTGGGCCTGGTTGCGCGAGATCCCCGAAGACCGGCGCAACTACGGCGCCAAGACCCCGCACGGGATGGCGCCGGAGAAGGAGGCGGCCATCCTCGCCGCGTGGGCGGCCCGTTCTGCGTAATCCTGCGCAGACCCGGGCCGTTCGCGGGGTTAGTGTCGCCAGCGTCGCGGGGTTCTCCAAGAGCCCACGGCGCTCCTCGCGACACTGGTCCTGACTCCCAGGGGCCGGAGGGGCGGAGGTGCCGGTGCCTCCGTCCCTCACTTGTTCCGCACCGCTAACACGGTGGAAACACCTGTGCAGGAATGCTGCCTTTCATGAGCATTTGGGCTTCGCATTCGTCCGTTTCTGTGTAGGCCGACCGTGCGGATCATGTTCCTGGGATCCTTGGTGGCCGCGATCGCGCCGCTGGTCGTACCCTCGGCCCCGGCTGCCGTCGCGGAGCCTTCGTTCAAGAAGGCGTCGCTGACCCGCTCCCTCGACCGTTACCTGGACGACCTCCCGGGCCAGCTCGCGGTGTCGGTACGCGATCTAACCACGGGCCTGTCCTTCTCCTACAACCGCGGGCTCAGAACGGCCACCGCCAGCATCGTCAAGGTCGACATCGTCGTCGCGCTGCTGCTCAGGGCCCAGCGCCAGCGCCGCGGCCTCACGGCCTGGGAGAAACGTACGGCGGCGCGGGCCGTCAAGGTCAGCGACAACGCCGCCGCGTCCGCGTTGTGGGCGGCGATCGGCGGCGGCTCGGGCCTGGCCGCCGCCAACAGGAAGCTCGGCCTGCGCGACACGACCCCCGGCCCCGGAGGGGCGTGGGGCTCGACCACGACGAGCGCCACCGACCAGCTCCGCCTGCTGTCCGCGCTGACCTCCCCCGGCAGCCCCCTGTCCGCCAAGAACCGCCGGTACGTCCTGGGTCTGATGTCCGACGTGACCCCGTCGCAGTCATGGGGCGTCAGCGCGGCCGGGCACAAGGGGGCGGACGTGGCGCTCAAGAACGGCTGGCTGCCCCGGGAGCGGGACGGGGGCCGGTGGACGGTCAACAGCATCGGCCGGGTGCGCGACCGCGGCCACACGTACCTGATCGCGGTCATCTCCCGGCGTCACCCCTCGATGGGGGCAGGGGTCAAGGCGATCGAGCACGTCACGGAACTCGTCACCGAGGCCCTTGACGATTACTGAGGGATACAAGGGGAAGAGGACGACTTACGGGGACTTCGGGGGGAGGACTCCACAATGACCTACCAAACTCGGCAGGTGACGGGCTGGGTCGGCTGGGTGTGGTTCGCCGCGATGCTGATGATCATAGCCGGCGTCTTCAACTTCATCAGCGGCCTGTACGCGATCGTCAACAGTGGACTGTTCGTGGGCATGCCGGCCCGGCTGCTGCTCTTCGACGTGGCGGTATGGGGGTGGGTCCACCTCATCTTCGGGATCGTGCTCTTCCTCACCGGCCTCGCCCTGACCGTCGGCCAGACCTGGGCCAGGGTGGTGGCGGCGGTGCTGGTCATGCTCAACGCGATGACGCAGCTCATCTGGATCACGGTGAACCCCTGGTGGTCGCTGGCGGTCATCGCGGTGGACCTCCTGGTGCTGTACGCGCTGACCGTGCACGGCCGGGAGGCCAAGCCCCTGGGCGCCTGACCGGCCCCTACGTCGGATCGCCCCGCCAGGTGGCGCGCATGGTGTGCGTCCACCACAGGAGGGCGGCCGAGACGACGCAGGCTGCGGTGAACCACAGCGGGGAGATGGCCGGGCCCCGTATGTACCCTGACTCCGCGTACCGGAGGCCGGGCTCAAGGGGCAAGCCGTGATCGGAGGCGAGGGTCACGACCGTGAACCCCGCCACGGCTGCGAGGAGCAGGGCGCCCATAGCCACCCGTAAGGTGAGCCGGGTCCCCCGGTGGATCGCGACCAGCACCACGACGGCCAGGCCGCCGACCCCCGCGAAGAGCTCGAAGCCCGACCAGAGCGTCGCCGGGACGTCGCCGAGCAGGAGGGTCAGCCAGTCGTTCGGCACGTGCGGCGAGATCCACAGCGGGTGGCCGTTGGCCAGGTTGACCAGGGGCGGGAGGATCGGGACCACGCAGGCGGCGAGCGGGACCGCCACGGCGAACGCGGGCGGCCGGACAAGGACCGGCCGGAACGGGACGGGCCGGCTGTACGGGGTGGCGAGCTCGTGGGCGGATCGGGCCAGCCAGATCATCATCAGAGCGTCGGAGGCGCCGTAGTAGGCGCCCTGGACATCGCCGGCGAACCTGAACAGGGCATTTACCAGCATGAGCGCGATCGGCGCCACCAGGGAGGCGACGCCGTACCGGACGGTCGCCCGCTCCCAGCGGCCGTCCCGCCCCTGGGCCACGAGCGCCAGCACCATCCAGAACAGCCCCATCAGGCCATCGAGACCGCCGAGTTCGGCCACCAGCTCCGCGGCGCGCCAGTCGAGCACGTCGAACACCGCGGCGGCGGCCGTGGCCACGTAGCACAACACGCCCGCGTCCAAAGCGAGCCTGGCCGGGCCCACATTGCGCCGCAACACCGGATGGAACAGCACCACGACCGCGAGCATCAGAAGCGAGTCGAGCACCACCGCCCACCAGGGCCAGACCGGCACGAGCAGGTAGATCAGGTAGGACGCCACCGCCGCATACAGTGCCACCCGCAGCCGCCGCACGCCCCGATCCATCACGGGCGGCTCGCCCGCCACCGGGCCCCGAAGGCTCTGCCAGAGCCCCCACGCCCACAGCCCGCCCGCCAGGACCAGCACGAACACGTTCGGCCAATTGCCCGCGAGGTTCTCGTCCACTTCGTAGAAGAGCGTCAGCCGCCACAGGAACCCGATGTCGCCACTGCCCAGCGCGACCGCGACGGCGACGGCGAGCGCCACCACGTATGCGCCTGCGACGAGCATGGCGGGAATGCCTAATCGGTAACGACGCACGCAGCACTTCCAGGGATGGAGCGGGGGGGATCGGCCGGCTCACCCTAGCAGCCTTGACCACGAATTCGATCAACGATGCTGAACGGGCGACCGAGCTGGGCTGGCAGTAGGTAGGTGCCCGGCTGCCGGCGTACGCTGGGTGAGGCGCGCTCAGGGCGCCACCGGTCCGCGGGAAGGGCCAAGCCCACCTGATGCTCATCGAACGACTCGGCCCGACCTCTTTTCCAGCCTGATCATGCGGACACCAGGCCAGACGGAAAGGAGGCTCTGATGCCTATCCATCGCCTGCCCGACAACCCCAGCATCGAACGGCTCCGCAAGCAGGCCAAGACGCTCCTTCAGTATGTGAAGGCGGGAGTTCCTGAGGCGCTCGGGCTCGTCACCGAGTTCCATCCCCGACCGCCGGAGACGCTCAAGCTGTCCGACGCGCAGCTCGTCACCGCCCGCATGTACGGCTTTGCGAGCTGGCCCAGGCTGAGAGAACACATCGGCACCGTCGAGCGGTACTCCCGGTCGCCGCACCGGATCGCGCCGAGCCAAGAGTTGCCGCAGGAGTTCCTGCGGCTCGCCTGCCTCACCTACGGCACCGACTACCCGGGCCGGACCGGGGAGGCCGACCTGCTGCTGGCCCGGCATCCGCGCCTGTCCACCGCGAACGTCTTCACGATGGCGGCCACCGGCGCGGCCGACGCGCTGGCCGACGCGCTGGCCGAAAATCCGGGGCTCGCCCGGGTACAGGGCGGCCCCTTCGGGTGGGAGCCGCTGCTGTACCTCGCCTACGCGCGTCTTGACGCTCCCGGCCGGTATGTGGCGGCGGCCCGGCTCCTGCTCGAGCACGGCGCCGATCCCAACGCCGGATTCCTGTGGGACGGGCTGAGCTCGCCGTTCACCGCGCTCACGGGCGCATTCGGCGGAGGAGAGGGCGACCAGCCACCGCATCCACAGAGCCTGGCACTGGCCAGGCTGCTGCTGGAGGCCGGAGCGGACCCCAACGACAGCCAGACCCTGTACAACCTCGGGCTCGGCGGCTCCTTCTCCGACGACACCGCCCATCTTCAGCTGCTGCTGGAGTTCGGCCTGGGCCGCGGACAGGGCGGGCCGTGGCATGCCCGGCTGGGTCCGACGCTGCAGTCCCCGCAGCAGATGCTGCGCGACGAACTGGCCACCGCCGCGCTGCGGGGCGGCCCACAGCGGGCCCGGCTGCTCCTCGCACATGGCGCGGAGGTGAACGGCCTGGGCGGGCATCCGGCATACGGCGGACGCACACCCTATGAGCTTGCCCTGCTGAACGGGCACACCGACGTCGCGGAGATCCTCGCCGCGGCAGGCGCCTCGGCGGTACTGGAGGAGATGGACGCGTTCACCGCCGCCTGCATGCGCGCCGACGCCGACGCGGTGGCCGGATTCGGCCCAGAACTGCTGACGCGAGCGCTCGCCCGATCCCCGGAGCTGATCAACACCGCGGCCGAGCAGCGCAAGCCCGCGGCGGTGCGGCTACTCGCCAGTCTCGGCTTCGACGTGAACCACCTGCGTCGAACCACCCCACTGCACCAGGCGGCCTGGAACGACGACGTTGACACGGCCAGGACACTGATCGAACTCGGCGCCGACCCAACGATCAAGGACACCGAGCACGACTCGACCCCGCTCGGCTGGGCCGAGTACGGCGGCAAACACCGCGTGGCCGTCTACCTGCGAAGTCCGCCTGACCTTCAGGAGACTGTTTCGCCGGTAGAAACCAGGGATGGGTGACGAGTCGGCCTGTAGGCCGGGTTCTGTCCTTCGTGTGAAGGGGCGACCATCCATCTAGGGCCGTCGTTGCCGGCGGCCTCGAGCGGTCTACCCGCGCGGCTCGGGCGGGCAGCCCTCGAACGTCGCGCGCGGAACGCTCCGGAGAGCGTCCCTTCTTGGCCTTGCTCCGGGTGGGGTTTACCTAGCCGCCCACGTCACCGTGGGCGCTGGTGGTCTCTTACACCACCCTTTCACCCTTACCTCCCGTCAACCGGGAGGCGGTCTGCTTTCTGTGGCACTGTCCCGCGGGTCACCCCGGGTCGGTGTTACCGACCACCCTGCCCTGTGGAGCCCGGACCTTCCTCGGCGGGCCCGTGGGCCCGACGCGGTCGCCCGGCCGACTCGTCTGAAGGAGGTTATCAAATCTCAAGCTGTTCCCAATCCAATGACAAGATCGATTCGCTGGAATGGGCGGGTCATCGCCTGAGGGGGGCGGTGGCCACAGCGGCCGTGCCGGGCGTTCTGGCGGCATCCGGCACGGCCCTGGGCGGGCGGCCACTGCTCAGCGGAGGTGCGAGATGTCGTTGAACGACTTCACCACGGCCGGCCCGTCCGCGTAGTACTCGATCAGCGACAGGCACGCCAGGTCGAGGTGCATCCGGTAGAGGGACTCCAGCGGCGCCATCAGGGCGAATCGCAGGAGCATCTTGATGGGGGTCACGTGCGAGACCGCGAGCACGGTCTTGCCCTCGTGCCGTTCGACCAGCCCTTCGCCCGCCGCCTGGACGCGCCGGGCCGTCGTGGCGAAGCTCTCGCCGCCTGGCGGGGCGGTTTCCGGGTCGGCCAGCCAGGCGGCGAGCTCGGCGGGCCAGCGGCGCTGCACTTCGGTGAACGTGTGGCCCTCCCAGGCGCCGAAATCGAGCTCCCTGAGGTCTTCGTCCACTTCCACGGCGAGGCCGGTCCGCTGGGCGACCGCCGCCGCGGTCTGCCGGGCGCGCTTGAGCGGCGAGGTGACGATCACATCCAGCCGGTACGGCTCGCGCGACAACCTCTCCGCCGCCGCCGATGCCTGGGCCAGGCCGTTGGGCGTGAGCTCGGGGTCGCCGCGACCCGAGAACCTGCGTTCCAAGGACAGCTCGGTCTCGCCGTGCCTGAGCAGCAGCAACGACGTCGCGACCCGGGTGGGCGGGGCCCAGCCGGTGCCCTTGGCGCGCTGCTGGGCGGTGACCAGGGATGCGGTTGGGGCGGACAATTCGGAAATGTCGCCCGCGTCCAGGAGGTCCGTCTGCTGGGCCGACCGGGACGCCGTCCGCGCCCCGCGAGACGGCCCGCCCGGCCCGCCCGCCGCGCCCGGCGGGGCCGGGTACGTCGTGCCGCCCGCCTTCCAGGCAAGGCCCTTGGCGGCGGCATCCATGGCCTCGTTGGCCAGGCGGTCGGCATGCTTGTTGCGTTCGCGCGGGATCCAGGTCCACTCCGTCACCCGCAGCCGCCTGGCCAGCGCGCCCGCCTCCAGCGCGAGCGGCCGGAGCCCCTCGTTCTTGATCTTCCAGCGCCCGGCCATCTGCTCGATGACCAGCTTGGAGTCCATCCGGACGGCCACCGACGCCCCGTCGCCGGCCAGCCCGAGCACGGCCGTGAGACCGGCGATCAGGCCGCGGTATTCGGCGACGTTGTTGGTCGTGACCCCGATCGCCTCGGCCGCCTCCGCCAGCACCTGGCCGTCGGAGGCGTCCATGACCACCGCGCCGTAGCCGGCGGGTCCGGGATTGCCCCGCGAGCCGCCGTCCGCCTCGATGACGTAGGACGTCAAAGGCCCGACTCCGCCGTGCGTACGAGGATGCGACGGCACTCGTCGCAACGGATCACCTCGTCGTGGGGGGCGGCCTTGATGCGGTTCATCTCGGCGATGGACAGGGCCACCTTGCAACCCTGGCACCGGCCGCCGTGCAGCATGGCGGCGCCCACGCCGTACTGGTCCCTGAGTTTCTCGTAGAGCGCAAGGAGGTCGGCGGGGATCTCGCCGGAGACGGCGGCGCGGCGGCCCTGGACCTCGCCCGACTCCTTGTCGATCTCGTTGAGCCCGGTGTCGCGGCGGTCCTCGGCGGTGGCGAGGGCGGTGGCGATCTCGTCGCGCTGCGCCACCAGGTCGGTGACCTTGGTGTCGGCGGCCTCGCGGCGCTCCATGATCTCCAGGACGATCTCCTCCAGGTCGCCCTGCCGCTTGTCCAGCGAGGCGATCTCGGACTGGAGGGAGGCCAGGTCGCGCGGCGAGGTCACGGCACCGGAGTCGAGGCGCTTCTGGTCACGGTCGGCGCGCGTGCGCACGGCGTCGACGTCGCTCTCCGCCTTGGTCTGCTCGCGCGCCAGGTCACTCGCCTCGGTGTCGGCCTCGATGGCCTGCGTGGCGAGCTTGGCGAACGCCTTCGACCGCTCGTCGATCTCGGCCAGCTCGGGCAGGGTGCGGCGGCGGTGCGCCAGCCGGTCAATCACGGAGTCGAGCTCTGCCAGGTCGAGCAGTCGCTTCTGTGCCTCAGGGGCTGCTTTCATGATCAATATCCTCTTGTCCAAGCATCGGTGACCGTGGCGGAGACACGCGTTTCAACGGTAACGCCACTCTCGCGCAGGATGGACGCGGCGCTGTCGAGCCAGGGCCACTCGGTCGCCCAGTGCGCGGCGTCGATCAGCGCGGGCCCGCCCGACTCCACGAACTCGCTGGCCGGATGATGCCGTAGATCCGCCGTGAGGAACACGTCGACTCCGGCGGCCTTGGCCGTCTCCAGGAGCGAGTCGCCCGCACCCCCGCTGACCGCCACACGGGTGACGGGACGGGACAGGTCGCCCGCGACGCGGAGGCCCGAGGGCGTGTGCGGCAGCCCCTTGGCCGCCTGCGCCGCGAACTCCCCCAGCGTCGTCTCCCCCGCAGTCTCCCCGATGCGGCCGAGCCCGCGCCACGGGTCGTCGGGGAAGGGCTGGAGCGGCACCAGGTCGCCGACCAGGCCCACGGCTCTGGCCAGGGCGTCGGATACGCCGGGGTTGGCGACGTCGGCATTGGTGTGAGCGGTGTAGAGGGCTATGTCGTTCTTTATCAGCGTACGGAGCAGGCGTCCCTTCGGCGTGGTCGCGGCCACGCTGGTGGTGCCGCGCAGGTAGAGGGGATGGTGGGTGACGATCAGGTCGGCCTCCCACTCCAGGGCCTCCTCGGCCACGGCCGCGACGGGATCGACCGCGTACAACACCCGCCGCACCCCCTGGCCCGGATCCCCGCTGACCAGCCCCACCGCGTCCCACGACTCAGCCCGGGCGGGCGGGTAGGCCGCCTCGAGCACCCCGATCACATCCGTCAACGTCACAGCAGCCACCTGCGCAGACTACCGGCCTGAGGGTCGGCCTCGGGGGGCATGGGAAGGGGTGTCGGTAGAACGGGGTTCGGCGTACTGTAAGTGGATTCTGACACGCGGAGGGCGGCATGGCACCCAGCGTCGCGATCATCGGAGCGGGCTTCGGCGGACTGTGCATGGCGATCCAGCTCGAACGGGCCGGGATCCGCTCCTACACGGTGTTCGAGAAGGCGGACGACCTCGGCGGCACGTGGCGCGACAACAGCTATCCGGGGGCGGGGTGCGACATTCCCTCGCATCTGTACTCGTACTCCTTCGAGAAATACGCGAGCTGGACCCGCCGCTACCCCGAACAACCCGAAATCCTCGGCTATCTCGAACATTGCGCCGATAAATACGACGTCAGGCGAAAAATCCGCCTCCGCACCGAAGTCCGGCGAGCCGTCTTCGACGGCTCGAAGTGGCAGCTCACCGTGACACCAGCCGCTGGATCCAGTACGTCCCGAGCCCCTCAATCCGGTACGGCCGAAGGGCGGGAACCTGGCGTCACGGGCGGACCGGAGTTCTCTGACGGCGGAGCCCAGCCGACCACCGGCGACACCGAGGTGTTCGATGTGGTGGTCATGGGTGTGGGGCAGCTCAACCGACCGCGATTGCCCGACATTTCGGGAATGTCGGAGTTTGAGGGCGTTTCCTTCCACTCCTCGCGGTGGAACCACGACCACGACCTCACCGGCAGGCGCGTCGCGGTGATCGGGAACGGGTCGTCGGCGGCCCAGCTCATTCCGCGGATCGCGGAGCAGGTCGAGCACCTGCACGTCTTCCAGCGCACCCCGAACTGGGTCATCCCCAAGGCGGACGCCACGTTCGGGCCGCTGGCCAAGCTCGCGTTCCACTTCGTCCCCGGCCTCCAGCGGGCCTACCGCGAGTGGATCTACCGGTACGCCGAGGGCACCCTCTATCCCGCGCTCGCCCAGGGCTGGAGCACGGGGCTGCTCAAGAAGCGGGCGCTGCAACACCTGCACGACCAGGTCCCCGATCCGGCGCTGCGGGCCAAGCTCACGCCCGACTACCCGCCCGGCTGCAAGCGGGTCGTCATCGACAGCACCTTCTACCCGGCGCTGACCAGGCCGAATGTGGACGTGGTCACCGACAAGATCGTACGGATCACGCCGAAGGGCATCGAGACCACCGAGGGGCTGCGCGAGGTCGACACGATCGTGTACGCCACCGGCTTCAGGAGCACCGAGTTCCTGGCGCCGATGGAGGTGCGGGGACGCGGCGGCCGTTCGCTGGAGGAGCAGTGGCAGGGCGGGGCGGAGGCGTACCTGGGGATCTCCGTGCCGAACTTCCCGAACATGTTCCTGCTCTACGGCCCGAACACGAACCTCGGCCACAACTCCATCATCTTCATGATCGAATGCCAGGTGAACCACATCATGTCCTGCCTGCCCTACCTCTCCGCGGCGGGGCCTATAGAGGTGCGGCCCGAGGTGATGGCGGCGTGGCGCAGGCAACTGGACGCGGCGATGGAGCGGATGGTGTGGGGCGGAGGGTGCCAGAGCTGGTACAAGACGGCCGAGGGCCGCGTCACGAACAACTGGCCGGGACCCACGACCCTGTATCGCCGGCTCACGACCAAACCGCCACTGCCCGCCTACCGACCGGCCGGCTCGGGGTAGGGGTCCGACTCGGAACCACCCGGTCGGCCCACAGTGCGCACGTAGCGGCGCCCGGCCCGGTGGCGGTCAGCGGGCGTTTTCCTGGAGGCCATCAGCCACGTGCGGCGAGTGGCGGCCTGCCGTGCGAAGCCGTACAGGATGGACTGGGGGTTTGGAGGTGTAGTGGGGCGCGGTAGCGTCCACTACATGACGATTGCCCTGCATCAGCGCGCTGTAGTGGCCGATACTCACAACGACTTGCTCATGGCCGTCTCGGCGCGCCCGCCGGGGCAGTGGGCCTCGTTCTTCCGGGAGAGATGGCTGCCGCAGCTCGTCGAGGGCGGGGTGAACCTCCAGGTGCTGCCGGTGTTCATCGATGACCAGTACCGGCCGGAGGGCGCGCTGCGGCAGACGTTGCGCATGATCGAGTGCGCGCACGTGCTCGCCGAGGGCAACGCCGGCCAGGTCCGGATCTGTCTCGACGCGGCCGAGATCGACCGGGCGCTCGACGAGGACAAGATCGCTCTGGTGATCGCGCTGGAGAGCATGCCGGGCCTCGACGCGGACGTCGAGCTGATCTCGACCGTGCACCGTCTGGGCGTCAGGGTGGCGTCCATCGCGCACTTCGGTCGCACGGCACTGGCCGACGGCAGCGGCGAGGACGCCACGGGCAGCGGCCTGACCTCCCACGGCGTCGAGGCCCTGCGGGAGATGGAGCGGCTGGGTATGGCGTTCGACGTCTCCCACCTGGGCGCCTCCGGCGTCGTGCACGTGCTGGAGCTGGCCACCAAGCCGGTCATGGCCACCCATTCCGCCGCTCGCGCGCTGCGCGACCACCACCGCAACCTCACCGACGACCAGCTCCGGGGCGTGGCCGGCACCGGCGGCGTGATCTGCGTCAACTTCTTCGCCCCCTTCCTCGCCGACCGCGAGGAGGACATGACGATCGACCGGCTGCTCGACCACATCGAGCACATCGTGGCGGTCGCCGGCGTCGACCACGTCGGCCTCGGCCCCGACTTCATCCGCGAGGTCATGGACGACCTGACCCCGCCGTGCTGCGAGGGCGTCAACCCGAGAGGTGTGAACCCGAAATCGGCGATCCCGGGCCTGGCGGGGCCGTCGGGGTTGCCCATGGTCACCGAGGGCCTGCTCGCCCGCGGCCTGCCGGAGAAGGACGTCGCGAAGATCATCGGCGGCAACGTG
Source organism: Nonomuraea marmarensis (assembly GCF_043197025.1). Classification (NCBI taxonomy): domain Bacteria; kingdom Bacillati; phylum Actinomycetota; class Actinomycetes; order Streptosporangiales; family Streptosporangiaceae; genus Nonomuraea; species Nonomuraea marmarensis. The sequence continues at coordinate 82,528 of NZ_JBICRM010000024.1, read as the reverse complement.
CACCGGTTCCTCGGGGAGTTGCTGGCGTGATCGAAGATCTCGAAGAGCTGGTCCTGTGCGAGTCCTTCTCCAGCGATCTGGAGGCCGTGGCCCGCAGCGCCAAGGTGGTGGCCGCGATGGGGGCTCGGCACCTGGGCGCCCAGCCGGAGTTCCTCGTGATCGACGGTGTCGCGCACCTGCGGTGGGTGTTCGGCACGCCCAGGGTTCTGCTGCTGGGCCACCACGACACCGTCTGGCCGAGCGGCAGCCTCGCCACTCACCCGTGGTCGGTGGTGGATGGGGTGGCGCGGGGGCCGGGGGTGTTCGACATGAAGGCGGGGCTGGTGCAGACGTTCCACGCGCTGGCGGGGCTCGACTCGCTCGACGGCGTCACCCTGCTGATCACCGGTGACGAGGAGCTCGGCTCGCGCACTTCGGCGAAGCTGATCGAGGACACCGCGCGCGGGCTTGCCGCCGCCTTCGTCATGGAGGCCAGCGCGGACGGCGGCGCGCTGAAGACGTCCCGCAAAGGCACCTCGCTCTACACCGTCAACGTCCGCGGCAAGGCCGCGCACGCCGGGCTCGAGCCCGAGAAGGGGGCGAACGCGGGGATCGAGCTGGCTCACCAGATCCTGGCCATCGCCGCCCTGGGCTCCGGCGCCACGACCGTCACGCCGACGGTCCTGTCGGGCGGCACGGCGCTCAACACGGTCCCGGCCGCGGCTTCGGTCGGCGTGGACGTGCGCGTGGCCGAGGTGTCGGAGCAGGCCCGGGTGGACGCGGCGATGCGCTCGCTCGTGCCGGTCGTCCCCGGCACCCACCTGGAGATCCTCGGCGGCCCCAACCGGCCACCCCTGGAAAGCGCAATGTCGGCCTCCCTCTACGCCCTCGCTCAGGACGTGGCGGCGGGCCTCGGGATGGAGCCGTTGACCTCGGCCTCGGTGGGCGGGGCATCGGACGGCAACTTCACGGCGGGGGTGGGTTGTCCGACACTCGACGGCCTGGGGGCGGTGGGGGGCGGGGCGCATGCGGACCATGAGCACGTCCTGGTCGCCGAGATGCCCCGGCGCACCGCCCTCCTCCGCGCCCTGATCTCAGCGGTCCGGTAGCACAATGCCTGCCCGCGATACCGCGGGCAGGCATTGTCAGCACCCGGCTAGACGACCGGGCCGAGCTTCCTTTCCATGACGCAACGGTTGGGGAACTCCTCGAAGTACGGGTTCGGCCGGCCGTACCAGTGCCCGTTCACCTCGACCTCGACCGGGTCGTAGATCAACGGGCAGGGTCCGGGGTTGACGTCGAGACTCTCGAAGTACCCGTCGACGCCGCGCAGCGCGTCGCACGCCTCCACCGGCCGGGGATGGAGCCCGCCGTCCGGGTCGCAGGTGAGGTGCATCGAGTACGCGCCGCCGGCGATGGGGGTGACGGTGATGTAGAGATCCGCCCCCGCTGCCGCCGCGGCGGCTCTGGCGGGGAGCGCCGCGAACGGCGCTGCGAGGGTCGCGGCCGCGCACAGTCCGAGCGCGGCCATCCTGCGGGCGGCGGTCAGCACGAGCGTCATGGGAACCTCCCTGGTCAACGGCCGTCCCGGCCTGGGACGACGCACCTCACATGACTACAGGCGGTAACTACGAGACAACCATTAGTAAGTGAGTGACCTCAGAGTGATCACATGGATACAGAGTGCTATCCCTATCGGTGAAGCCGGAGCGCATCGAGGTGGTTAACCAGGTATTCCACGTTTGTTACAAAGCTCTGTAATGTGCTGGTAGGCACGCCGAGCAAGGAGATCCGCATGGCGGAGTTCACCCCCACCGTTCCTGCGCGAGTCCTACCGTCCGTCACCGTCCGCGACCTCCCCGAACCGCCCCGATCGACCTGGCGCACCATCGGCCCCGGCCTGGTCGGCGCCGGCGTGGGGCTGGCGTCGGGCGAATTCATTCTCTGGCCGTACATCGCCTCCCAAGTCGGCCTCATCTTCATCTGGGGCGCCGCGATCGGGATCATCACCCAGTGGTTCCTGAACATGGAGATCGAGCGCTACACCCTGGCCACCGGCGAGACCGCGCTGACCGGCTTCAGCAGGATGTGGAAGCACTGGGGCCTGGTCTTCGTGCTGATGACGCTCTGCTCGAACCTCTGGCCCGGCTGGGTGACCACGTCCGCGACCATGGTGACCTATCTGACCGGGTCCGGCGCGGGCAGCGTGCGGTGGATCGCGATCGGGATGCTCATCGTGATCGCGCTCGGCCTGACGCTGGCGCCGGTGATCTACACGGCGCTGGAACGGGTGATCTTCGTGAAGATCGCTCTGGTGGCGACGCTGGCCGTGGTCGCCATCCTGTTCGCGATCAACGCCGAGAGCTGGGTCGAGCTGGGCAAGGGCCTGAGCGTCGGCGCCGGGTTCCCGGTGCCGCCGCTGGAGTTCGCGGTGCTCATGGGCGCCATCGCGTACGCCGGAGCGGGCGGCGGCCAGAACCTGTGCCAGAGCAACTGGATCCGCGACAAGGGATTCGGCATGGGCCTGTACGTCCCCCGCCTGGTCAGCCCGGTGACCGGGCACGAGGAGGCGGCGGCGTCGACCGGTTTCCAGTTCGCCCCGACGAAGGAGAACCTGGCACGGTGGCGGCAGTGGTGGCGGTTCGCGAACGTGGAGCAGGCGTCGACGTTCGCGCTGGTGTCGTTCGTGACGATCGCGCTCATGTCGATGCTGGCGTACTCGACCGTGTTCGGTAAGTCGGGGCTGGCGAACAGCATCGGCTTCCTCCAGGTCGAGGGCCAGGTGTTGCAGGACGTCGTCGGCACCTGGTTCGGGGTGCTGTTCTGGGTGATCGGGGCGCTGGCCCTGTTCGCCTCGGCCATGGGCATCGTCGACTACACCTCGCGACTGGCCTCCGACACGATCAAGACGGTCTACCTGCGTGACAAGAACGTCTCCGTGAATCGCGTCTACTTCTACACCGTCTGGGCCATGGCGCTGGTCGGGATCGTGATCCTGCTGCTTGGGTTCGACCAGCCGCTCATCCTGCTGGTGTTCTCGGCGTGCTTCGCGGCCGTGATGATGTTCGTGTACTCGATCCTGCTGATCATCCTCAACCGGCGGTCGCTGCCGGAAGCCATCAAGGTGCGCTCGTACCGGCTGGGGGCGCTGGTGTGGTCGGTGGCGTTCTTCGGCACGCTGACCGTGATTGTCGTTGTTCAGCAGGCACAGAACCTGTTCGGCGTATCGTGAGCGAGTGATCAATGGTGCGCATCTGATCGTCTACAGCCGGGACGCGGACGCCGACCGGGCGTTCATCCGTGACGTGCTCGGCTTTCCGAACGTCGACGCGGGAGGTGGCTGGCTCATCTTCAAGCTGCCTCCCGCCGAGGTCGCCCTCCATCCCACGGACGGGGCCGAGACCCACGAGATCTACCTGATGTGCGACGACCTGGAACGCACGATGGCCGAGCTCAAAGCCAAGGGCGTGGAGTTCGCCTCCCCCGTCAGCGACCAGGGGTGGGGGCTGCTCACCGCGATCAGCGTGCCCGGCGGCGGGAAACTCGGTCTGTACCAACCACGCCACGAGACGGCGTACGACCTCGGCTGACTTGACCTCAACCCAACTTGAGGTACCAGACTCGGCGGCATGAATGTTGTCGAGGTAACGAAGTTCGGCGGCCCCGAGGTGCTCGTGGCCGGTCGGGCGCCGGATCCCGTGGCCGGTCCCGGGCAGGTGGTGATCGGGGTGTCGGTGATCGACGTCATGTCGATCGACGCGCAGTTGCGAGCCGGGTGGGGGCGCGGATGGTTCCCCGGCGAGCCGCCGTTCGTGCCCGGCACCGGGGTGGCCGGGCGGGTGTTGTCCGTGGGTGACGGGGTCGACGCCGGGTGGGTGGGCCGCCGGGTGGCCGCGCTCGTCTCCGGTGGCGGGTACGCCGAGCGCGTGGCGGCCGATCTGGAGACCGTGGTCGAGGTGCCTGACGGGGTTCCTTCGTGGCGGGCGGCGGCGCTGGTGCAGGTGGGTCCGGCGGCGTTGAGCCTGGTGGGGGCGGCTTCGCTGGGGCCTGGGACCCGGGTGCTGGTCACGGGGGCCGGCGGAGCGCTGGGGCTGGCGATCGTGGGGCTCGCGAAGGCGGCCGGGGCCCACGTCACGGCCGCGGCCCACGGGCCCGCCAAGCGGGAGGCGGCCCTGGGGCTGGGCGCGGCGGCGGCGATCGACTACGCGGAGCTCCAGGGGCAGGAGTTCGACGTGGTGTTCGACGGGGTCGGCGGGGAGGTCGGCGGCGCCGCGTTCGAGCTGGTCAGGCCTGGTGGGACGTTCTTCGCCTACGGCGTGCCCAGTGGCTCCACCGCCCAGATCGGGGACGGGCGGCCTGACGTGCGGGTCGTCGGCATGGAGCAGGTCCAGTTCGCCCCGGACCGCTTCAAGAGCCTGGCCGAGCAGACCTTGCGGGAGGGGGCGCTGACGACCGTCGTCGGGTTGGCCGTGCCGCTGGAACGGGCTCAGGAGGCGCATGCCGCACTGGAGGCACGCGAACTCGTCGGCAAGGCGCTGCTGCTCGTCACCGCCCAGGCCGTGCGCTACCGGGCCCACGGCGGCCCGGAGGTTCTGACGCTGGACGAGATCCCGCTCCCCCAGCCCGGCCCTGGCCAGGTGCGGGTGGCGGTCAGGGCGGCCGGGGTGAACGGCATCGACTGGAAGATCCGCCAGGGTTTCATGGGCGCTGCGATCGACGGCCCCCAGGGCACGGGGATCGAGGTGGCGGGCACGATCGACGCGCTCGGCCAGGGAGTCGAGGGATGGCGGCTCGGCCAGCCGGTGTTCGGGCAGGTCGCATCGGGGGCGGCCGCCACGCACGCGATCGCCGACGCGAGCGCGTTGACGGCCAAGCCGGACGACCTCTCCTACGAGGAGGCCGCGGCGCTCCCCGTCGCCGTCGAGACGGCCCGGCGCACGCTCCTCGAGCTCGGGCTCGAACAGGGGCAGACACTGCTCATCCACGCGGTAGCGGGCGGCGTCGGCCTGGCCGCCGCCCAGCTCGCCCTCGCCAGGGGAGCCAAGGTCATCGGTACGGCGAGCGAACGCCACCACGCCTACCTCCGCGGCCTCGGCATCCACCCGGTCACCTACGGCGAAGGGCTGGCGGAACGCCTCCCCAAGCCCATCGACCTGGTGCTCGACGCCTCGGGCAGGGGCGAGCTGGAGCTGTCGGTCGAGCTCACCGGCGACCCGGACAAAGTGATCACCATTGCCTCGCGGGACGCGGGTGAGTTCGGGGTTCGGTTCTCATCAGGAGGCACGAAGGGAGCCGTACCGATCGAGAACGTACGGTTGCCGATCGCGGAGGTGTTCCCCCTGGAGCGCACCGCCGATGCGCAGCGGCGCAGCGCGGACGGCCACTTCCTGGGCAAGATCGTGATAAACACGGAAGGCTCCTTGCCGCGCTAGCTCCACCCGCCGGAGCTGGCCGAGCACGTGCTGAAACTGTCCGAGCGCTACCGGCGGGCGGTCAGCGGGCGGTAAGGGGCCGGTCAGCGGGCCTCGGCAGGCTCAGGGCATGAAGAACATGACGCAGGTCGCGGGCGGCAAGGACGACTTCCAGCTCGTACACCATCTGACGCTCACCGGCAGCCAGTTCGAGATCGGCAGGGCGCTCACCGAGGAGGCCCGCAGGATGGGCTGGGCGCCCACGCCCGTCGCCCCGGTCGTGAACCGGGCCCGCAGGACCTGGTTCGAACGGCACTGGCCGCAACACCACGCCCGCATGGACGGCGCCGCGGCGGCCCTCGGCCTCGACCCCGGCCAGGACGCGCTCGCCCTCGACGGCCTGAACTACATCCCCGAGGGCTCCGGCTGCTCGGCCCTGTGGATCCCGCCGTCGGCGGCCACGGACGGCCACGGCCGGGTGGGCCGCAACTACGACTTCTTCCCCTCGACGACCAGCGAGGTCATGGGCTCCGCGCCGAAGCCGAACGAGCTGCCCATGGCCGCACGCCCCTACGTGATCACGACAGTGCCCGACGAGGGGCTCTCCTCGACCGTGATCACCATGTCGGACCTCGACGGCTGCATGGACGGCATCAACTCGGCCGGCCTGGCGGTCATGCTGCTGATCGGCGACTTCGAGAACGCCGCGCCGCCGGAGCACGTCTCGCCGCAGGTCGGGGTGGGCAGCGTGCAGTTGCCCAGGTTCCTGGTGGACACCTGCGCGAACGTGGACCAGGCCAAGCAGGCGCTGCTGGGCGCCAAGCAGTACGATCACGGCACGCTCCTGCACTACCTGGTGGCCGACGCGCACGGGCAGGCGTTCGTGTGGGAGCGGGGCAGGGACGGCAGCGAGAACATCGTCGAGTTCGGCGACGGGCCGCTCTGCGTCACCAACCACCTGCTGCACCGCAACCCCGATCCGATGAACCTGCCCGCGGACAACGAGAGCAGCTTCAGGACGTTCGAACGACTCCAGACGCTGCACGAGCGCAGCAAGGGCGCCACCATGTCACCGCAGGACCTGCGCGACAGCCTCGAAGCGGTCCGGCCGTACGAGGACCCCGCCGTGCCGTTCCGCACGTTGTGGACCACCGTCTTCGACACCGCGGACCGTACCCTGTCGACCAGCTTCTACCTGGGCGACGGCCGGCGTTACACCGAGGAGCTGGTGTTTCACAGCTCCGACAGGTAGGCCTCGCGCACCTTGGAGCGGGACAACTTCCCGGTGGGGGTGCGCGGGAGCTCGGAGCGGTATTCGATCACCTTCGGATGCTTGAACCTGGCGATGCGCGGCCCGCAGTGCTCCAGCAGCTCGGCCGTCAGCCCGGGACCCGGCGACACGCCCTTGGCGGGCTGCACGAGGGCGACCACGTTGTGCCCCCACTCATCGTCGGGCACCCCGATGACGGCCACGTCCGCCACCGCGGGATGCTCCAGCAGGGCGGCCTCGATCTCGGCGGGGTAGATGTTCACCCCGCCCGAGACGATCAGGTCGGTACGCCTGTCGCACAGGAACAGGTAGCCGTCCTTGTCCAGGAACCCGATGTCACCCGGCGAATACCACTCCCCCAGCATGCTCGCGGCCGTCTTCGCCGGGTCCTTGCGGTATTCGAACGTGCCGAGGCCGGACTTGACGTAGATCAGGCCCGGCTCGCCCGGCGGCAGCTCCATGCCCGCCTCGTCGACGATCTTGGCCTCGAACGTCGGCGCCGGGCGGCCCACGGTGCCCGGCCTGGCCAGCCAGTCGTGCGGCTTGACGGAGAACGCGATCGTCGACTCGGTCGAGCCGTAGTACTCGTACAGGACCGGCCCCCACCAGTCCATGATCTGCCGCTTGACCGCGACCGGGCAGGCGGCGGCGGTGTGGATGACCTGCCGCAGGCTCGACACGTCGTATCTGCCCCTGACCTCCTCGGGCAGCCGCAACATGCGGTGGAACATGGTCGGCACCATCATCGCGTTCGACACCCGGTGCCGCTCGATCAGCTCCAGGATGTTCTCCGGGTCGAACCTGGGCGTGATCACCACCGTGTGCCCGAGGTGCAGCGCGAACTGCGCGTGCGCGCAAGGCGCCGAGTGGTACATCGGCGAGGTCACCAGATGCACCTCGGCACCCGGCCTGAGGTCCACGACCTCGCCGACGAACCACGTGTACAGCGGCACGATCGCCTCGGGCTCCGCACCCGGCAACCGCCGCTGCACACCCTTGGGGAAGCCCGTGGTGCCGGAGGTGTACCACATGACCGCCCCTGCCGTACGCTCACCGGGCGCGTCCGTGGGCTGCCCTGCGGCCAGCCCCTCCGTCCCGATCTCCCCTCCTGGTACGGCCTGCTCCGGCCCGGTGACGACGACCTTGGCGTCGCAGTCGGCCAGGATGTACGCCACTTCGGACGCCGTCAGATGCCAGTTGATCGGCACGTAGTAGAGCCCGATCTGACCGGTCGCCATGATCATGACGATGGCGTCGATCCCGTTGGGCAATACACCCGCCACCACATCGCCGGTGCGCAGCCCGCGGGCCCGGAGCCCGTGCGAGACCTGGTTGACCCGGGCGAGCAACTCGCCATAGGACGTCTCCGTGCCGTCGGTGTCGATCACGGCGAGACGGCCGGGGTCGGCGGCGGCGATGGCGTAGAAACCGGGCAGCTGACTGACGTCCATTGCCGCGTCCGATTGCCGAGCTGCGCTCGGAGTGCTGCGCTGGATGTCCTCGCTACGCTGCGGATCCATCACAGCTCCAGCAAGTCGGCAAGCCGGGCGCGGTGGATCCGCGGCGGCCCGAGCAGCACCTCGTCCGCCTTGGCCCGCTTGTAGAACAGGTGCGCGTCGTGCTCCCAGGTGAACCCGATGCCGCCGTACAGCAGCAGATGGTCGCGGGCCACCTCGAAGCAGGCGCGGCCGACGTACGCCTGGGCGAGCGCGGCGGCGCCGGGCAGTTCGTCGGGCGACTCGTCGGCGGCCCAGGCCGCGTACCTGACGATGGACTCGGCCTGTTCGAGCTTGCAGTGCATGTCGGCGAGCTTGTGCTTGACCCCCTGATAAGAGCCGATATATCGGCCGAAAGCGACTCGGATCTTGGCGTACGCGACGATGGCGTCCAGCGCCGCCCGCATCACGCCGAGCTGCTCGGCCGCCAGCGCCACGCACAACCGGTCGCCGATGCCCGAGGGCGACGCTCCCAGCACGCGAGCGGGCGCGTCGTCCAAGACCACGCGCGCCTGACCGCGCGTGAGGTCGAGCGTGTCCAGCGCGGTCCTGGTGACGCCCGGCCCGGCCAGCTCGACGGCGACCATGACCAGGCCGTCGCCGGTCACCGCGGGCGCCACCAGCACGTCGGCCTCCATGCCGCTGAGCACCTGCGCCAGCGTGCCGCGCACGGCCCCACCGTCGTAGGAGACCTCGGACTTGTCGAGCGTGGCCGCGATCCGGCCTTCGGCGATGCCGGTCATCAGCTCCTTGTTCGCGCCCTGCACCTTCGTCAACGCGATGGCCGCGAACGCGGTGGCCAGGAACGGCCCCGGCAGCAGGGCCGCGCCCGTCTCCTCCAGCGCGACCGCCAGCTCGGCCAGGCCCGCGCCCGCACCGCCGTGCTCCTCGGGGATGATCAGCCCCGACAGGCCGAGCTCGCCGTTCAGCCTGGCGTACACCTGCGGGTCGTAGCCCTGGCGAACCTTGGGCAGCGGCGAGGACGTACGCAGGAAGTCGCGTACGGCGTCGCGCAGCTGCCGCTGTTCCGGGCTGAGTACGAGCTTCACCCCTGCGTCCCCACCTTCAGATCCTTGAACGGCACGGTCTTGTCCACCCGGGGCTCGGGCGGCAGGCCGAGCACGCGGTCGCCGACGATGTTGCGCATGATCTCGTTGGTGCCGCCGCCCAGCGACATGGCCGGGGCCAGCGAGATCGCGTGCGCGAGCGGGTTGCCGCCCAGCACGGACTCGGGACCGACGAGCCGGGTCGCCAGGTCGGCCTGGAACATCGTCAGCTCGGCCAGCAGCAGCTTGGCGGCGCTGCCCCGGGCGCCGGGGAAGATCCCGGCCCTGGTCTCCTGGGCCAGCCGCTGGTTGAACAGCGCCAGGGCACGGCTGCGGATGTGCAGCTCGACGAGCTGGTCGCGGACCAGCGGGTCGGCGGTGTCGACCACCTGGCGCAGCGCGTCGAGCGAGGCGGGGTTGTCGCGCTGCCCGCCCATGCCGACGCCCGCCGAGATCGACAGCCGCTCGTGCAGCAGCGTCGTGACGGCCACGCTCCACCCGTCGTTGACCTCGCCCACGCGGTGCTCGTCGGGGACGGCGACGTTGTCGAAGAAGACCTCGTTGAAGCTGGACCTGCCGGTCATGTCCTTCAGCGGCCGGACCGTCACCCCGGGGTGGTGCATGTCCACCACGAACATGGTCAGCCCCTTGTGCTTGGGCACCTCCACGTCGGTGCGGGCCAGCAGCAGCCCCCAGTCGGCGTGGTGGGCGACCGAGGTCCACACCTTCTGGCCGTTGACGATCCAGCCGCCGTCGTCACGCTCGGCCCTGGTCTGCAGGCTGGCCACGTCGCTGCCGGCGCCCGGCTCGGAGAACAGCTGGCACCAGATCTCCTCGCCGCGCAGCAGCGGCCTGACGAATCGCTCGCGCTGCTCGTCGGTGCCCCGGTCGACCAGCGTCGGCCCGGTCATGCCGAGGCCGATCGAGAAGACGTACGTGGGGAGGGTGTAGTCGCGGGCCTCGGCGGCGAACGCGCGCTCCTCCGCCTGCGTCAGCCCCTGACCGCCCCACTGCTTCGGCCAGGTGATGCCGGAGTAGCCGGCGTCGTGGAGCCTGGCCATGAACTCCCTGGCCCGGGTGACCGCGTCCGCCTCGGGGTAGTCCTCAGAGGGGGCGTTCTCCTGTAGCCAGGCCCTGGCGGTGCGCCGATACTCTGCAAGGTTCACATCGTCTCCTTGGCATCAGTGCTCACTTACTCTAGTCAGGTCGCCGCAGGACGCATAGAGCAGTGTTCTGCAGGACTTTTAACCCGATTTGTCGGGGAATCTCCGTTAATTCGAGGCGCCACCACCTAGTGTGATCATTTGATTACCAAGGAGATGGCGTGTGATCTCACGGCTGGGCCGGTCCATACGCGCGCGGCTGACGTTCTTCGCCAGCGCGGCGATGGCCCTGCTCTGCCTGGTGACCAGCTGCGTCCTGCTGGTGACCGCGCACAGCGCGGTGAGTGACATCCGGATGAACCAGATGCTCGGCGTCGCACTACGGGTGGTCCACCTGGTCAAGCGGCACGAGCTGCCCCGCGTGATCACCCTCGACCTGCGTGGCCTCCAGGTCGTCGACGCGAAGGGCCGCGTGGTGTCCTCGACACCGAACCTGGTGGGCGCGCCCCGCCTGACCACCGTGGCCCCCGATCCCTACAGCGCCAGCCGCATCGGCGAGGTGTGCGGGCTGCCGCAGTTCTCCGGCGAGTGCCAGATCGTGGTGACCTTCCGTGTGTACGCGGAAGCGGGCCAGGGCGACTGGTACGTCTACGCCTACGACCCCCCGGCCCCCTGGTACGTCAGCCCCGGCGTGGTCGCCTTCCTCGCCGGGGTCTCCGCGGCGCTGGTGATGCTGACCTGGTTCGGCGTCTCCCGCGTGGTGGCCGGGACGCTCGCGCCCGTGAACAGCATCACCCGCAAGCTGGCCGAGATCACCACTGGGGACGGGACGATGCGGGTGCCCGTACCCGACAACGCCGACGAGATCAAGGCACTCGCGGAAACCGCGAACCAGACGCTCGCGCAGCTGGAGCGGGCGATGGAGCAGCAGCGCGGCTTCGCCTCCGACGCCTCGCACGACCTGCGCAGTCCGATCACCGCGATGCGCACGGAGCTGGAGGAGGCCATGATCGCCCCGGACGAGACCGACTGGCGTCAGACCGGCGGCAGGCTGCTCATCTGCCTGGACCGGCTGCAGAACATCGTCACCGACCTGCTGACGCTGGCCAGGCTCGACGCGGGCGCACCCGGGCGGCTCGAACCCGTGGACCTGGCCGAGCTGGTCGCCTCCGAGACCGCCAGGCCGCGCTGCAAGCGGATCGTCACCAGGGCGCAGCCCGGCGTGATCGTCACGGGCGACCGGCTCCGGCTGGGCCGCCTGCTGACGAACCTGCTGGACAACGCCGAGCGGCACGCCGAGAACACGATCGCGGTGACCGTGCGGCGCAATCGAGAGGCCGTGCTGGAGGTCCTCGACGACGGGGCGGGCATCGCGCCCGAGCAACGCGAGGTCGTCTTCAGGCGCTTCGCTCGGCTGGACGCCTCGCGCGACCGCGACGCCGCCGGCACCGGGCTCGGCCTGCCCATCGCCCGCGAGATCGCGCAGAGCCTCGGTGGCACGCTCAAGATCGAGGACTCCGACCTCGGCGCCCGGTTCGTCCTGCGAATGCCGGTACGGGAGCACTGATGGTGGGTAGTGAAAGGTTTTGACCCTGATCGATAACGCGTGGTTACCATGATCATGCCCGCTTTGTCGTACCAGTACCTATGAGCAGAAGTTAAGAGCTACCCGCTGTGACACCAGGTTTCAGCCGATTACGGCGTGAGGATTTACTGAAGACCGCCTGCGAAGTGATCGCGGAACAGGGATTCGGCCACACCAGGACCATCGACATCGCCAGAGCCGCCGGCGTCAGCCAGGCGCTGCTCTTCTACCACTTCGAGACCAAGGAGCGGCTGTTCGCGCAGGCCTTCACCTACATGGCCCGGCTCCATCTCAACGCCCTCGGCGACATCGAGCGGTCCACCGGCACACCGTTCGAGCGGTTGCGCACGCTGCTCAGGCTCTGCTCGCCGGCGATCCCCACCGAAGGGTGGCGATTGTGGATCGACGCGTGGTCCGAGGCCATGCGCAGCCCCGAGCTGGAGCAGATCTCGCGGCGGATCGACTTCCAGGGCCGCCTGCTGATGCGCGGGATCATCGAGGCCGGGGTGGCGTGCGGCGAGTTCGAGTGCGACGAGCCCGACGACGCGACGTGGCGCATCTTCGCGCTCATCGACGGGCTCGCGATCCAGACGCACGTGCATCCCAAGGTGCTGTCCAGGCGGCGGGTCAACATGCTCATCCGTACGGCCGCCGCCAACGAGCTGGGGTTGCCCGTCGAAAAGCTGTGATACTCCCTCTTCCGGTCTTATTGGATGCTCCGTACAATTACTGGCGAGGAGAGGAGTGCACGCGATGACATCCGCACCGAGCTCCACCACCGCCAGGGAACACGACGACCAGGTCGCGAGCAGGAGCGCCTACCAAGCGGTCATCGAACGCCTCTCGAAGGCGTCGGTGGACAAGCACTGGGAGCCGTACCGGGACATTCCGTGGGACGACCCGGAGTTCCGCGTGGACCGGGCCGATCCCCGCTGGGAGATGCCCGAGGTGGACCGGCTCGGCGGCCACCCCTGGTACCGGAGCCGCTCTCCCGAGGTGCGCGCGACGATCGGGTTGTGGCGAGTGGCCACCGCCATGAAGATCGGCCTGCAGTTCGAGAACCTGCTCAAGCGCGGGCTGCTCAACTACGCCTACCGGCTGCCGAACGGGTCGCCCGAGTTCCGGTACGTCTACCACGAGACCATCGAAGAGGGACATCACGGGATGATGTTCCAGGAGTTCGTGAACCGTACTGGCTTGCCGATTCGTGGCATGCCCGGGCCGCTGTCGGTGCTCGCCCAGGTGGCGCCGTGGATCCCGTTGATCTCGACCGAGCTGTTCTTCGTGTTCGTGCTGGGCGGCGAGGATCCGATCGACCACGTGCAGCGCAAGGTCCTGAAGGACGGGCGGGCGCACCACCCGCTGGAAGAGACGATCATGCGCATCCACATCGCGGAGGAGGCCAGGCACATCTCCTTCGCCCGGCACTACCTGCGCAACCGGGTGCCGCGGATGCCCGCGTACCGGCGGCTGATGCTGGGGATCGTCTCGCCGATCATCCTGGGCGTGATGGCCCGCATCATGCTGGCGCCTCCCGGGCCGATGATCAGGCGCTTCAGGATCCCCGCCCACGTGGTCTCCGAGGTCTACCTGCGCAACCCGGGCGCCAAGCGGGAGATCAGGGAGTCGGTGGGCAAGACGCGCGAGTTGTGCGCCGAGATCGGGCTGATCAACGCGTTCACGCGGCGGATCTGGCAGGTCATGGGCATCTGGGCCTGACTGATCAGCTCTTGGGCCGCCTGGCGATCAGGACCTCGGTCACCTCCACGTACTCCCACCGGCCCGAGGGGTTGAGCGCCAGCAGCGCCCTCCTGGTCGCCTCGGTGAACGACTCCAGCCTGTCGCCGAGGCGAGCGGGGGCGGTGTAGGAGTAGGACAGCTGCAGGCCGATCACGGCGGCCAGGTCATATTTCAGGCGCTGCTCGTACATGGCCGAGTCCAGGTCGCTGAACGGCGAGGTGGCGAGCACGTCGTGAGGGTGCTCTCCGGTGGCCTGGTAGGAGTTGGTGGCGGTGAACGTGTTCACCCCGAACTCGTCGCGCACCCGTCGCATGGCCGGCTCCCAGGGCGGGTCTTCCGGGTCTTGGCCCGGGCCGACGAGCGCCACGACGCCGCCGGGCGGCAGCAACTCGTTCAGCTCGGCCAGCACCGCGCGGCGGTCCATCCAGTGGAACGACCTGCCCATGACGATGTGGTCGAACGCCGGGAGTTCGCGCAGCCGCGTGGAGTCGCCGTGCAGCCAGCGGATGTTCCCCGCCTCCCGCGCCAGACGCCTGCCCTCTTCGAGCATCTCCTCGTCGGGGTCGACGGCCAGGACCTCGCGGACGCGCCGCGCCAGCGGGATCGCGACCGTGCCGGGGCCGCAGCCGAGGTCCAGCACGGTACTGTCCCGGCCGAACGTCATGGCCAGGTGCTCGATCGCCGGATCGCCGTGAGTGGAGCGGTATTTGGCGTAGTAGGGTGCCGCGCCGCCGAACAGGTCTCTCATGGATGGGACCATATACAGGTTCTGCTTGTTAGACGGAAGGCTTTGATCTGTGCGGCGGCTACTCACGGTCCTGCTACTCGCGCTCGCCGGGGTGGGGATCGTCCCCGTCGCCGCTCAGGCGCACAACGTGCTGGTCGGCAGCGACCCGAAGGACGGGGCCACGCTGACGGCCTCGCCCGAGCGGGTGACGCTGGTGTTCGACCAGGTGGTACGCCAGGGGTACGCGCAGGTGGGCGTCACGGGGGCGGACGGGTCCGGGTGGGCCGACGGGGGCGTGGTGGTGTCCGCCGAGCGGGTCTCGGTGAAGGTCAAGCCGTTGCGGGCCGGGAGCTCGTACGTGGTGGGTTACCGCATCCTGTCGGCCGACGGTCACCCGGTCACCGGCAAGATCACCTTCACCCTGGCCGCGGACGCCTCCGGGGTCGCCGCCGGTCCGCCGGCGCGGGGCTCCAGCGCGGACGCCGCGGAGGCGGCGGCGAACGGCGGGGCGGGGATGGCCGTGGTGTGGATCGTGGGGGCGTTGCTGGTGCTCGCGGCGGGCACAGCGGTGGCCCTCCGCCGCTCAAGCGGGGCGCGGGCGTGACAGTCACCGCTCCTCCTCTCCCCCGGCAGCGCGTCGGCGGGCGGCTCGTGGTCGGGGCGTTCGGCGTTTGCGCGGTCGTGTCGGCCGTGGCCGCGAGTTCGTTCACCGCGCAGGAGTCCGTGCCCGGCATCCCCATGCCGGGCACGCTGGTCGCCGTCGGGCTGCCGATCGTGCGGGTGCTGCTCGACCTGGCCGCCGTCGCCGTGGTCGGGCTGAGCCTGGTGGCCAAGTTGCTCGGGTTCGACGACCCCGGCCGGACCGAGCCGGTGATGCTCAGGGTGCGGCCGCCGGCCGTGATCGCCGCCTGGGCGTGGGCGATCTGCGCGTTGCTGACGATCGTGTTCCAGACGGCCGAGCTGAACCCCGGCAGCGTGCCGACGTTCGGCATGATCGCCGAATATGTCGGAAATGTCGGCACAGGTCAGGGGCTGCTGTTCAGCGCGGCGTGCGCGCTGGCGGCGGCGGGCATCGGGCTGATGGCGGTGCGGTTCGGCGAGAAGGTGCCGGCCGAGTTGCGGGTGATCGTGGCGTTGTTCGGGCTGCTGCCCATCCCGGTCACCGGGCACGCGGTGAACTCGATCTGGCACGACCCCATCATGATCGCGATGGAGATCCACGTGATGGGCGCGGCGGCCTGGGCCGGAGGGTTGGCGGCGACGGCGGTGTTCGTGGCGCCGGACAAGGAGCTGCTGGCCGTGGCGCTGCCCAGGTTCTCCAGGATCGCCACCGTGTGCCTGCTCATGGTGGCCCTGTCCGGCCTGATCACCGGGCTCGGCACGATGGCCCTCACCCCCGGCGTCACGCTCCCCGACGCGATCGTGACCAGCCACTACGGGCTGCTGATCGTGGTCAAGACGGTGCTGGTGGCGGCGCTGGTGCCGCTGGCCGCGCACATCCGCTTCCGCCTGCTGCCCGCCGTACGAAGGGGCCGGGCCACCGCCCTGGTGGGATGGGCGGCGGCCGAGGTGGGCGTGATGGGACTGGCGTACGGAGTGGCGGTGGCGATCACCCGAGCCTCGATCGCTTGACGCCACCTCACCGGGCACGATCAACGCGCCCGATCGTCTGACGCCACCCGCCCTCGATTCCCTGGCGCCACCCGCCTGAGGCCGCTGCCTACGTGGTGGCGGTCGCGATCGCGGCCGGAGCCTGGATCGGCTGGGGTTTGCGCTTCGCGGCGATCCACTCGACGGCCAGCCAGGCGGCGAGCAGGCCGAACCCGGCCCAGACGGCCGACGACGTGGCCAGTGGCGGCGCGCCGAGCAGCCCCTCCTGGCCCTTCAGCGCGCCGTACACCTGGCCCATGATCGCGCTCTGCGCCACCAGCGCGCCGTAGGCGGCGGCCGTCGCGCCGATCGAGCCCAGCACGGCGCGGGCCGCGGGCATCCGCACCAGGAACGCGACGTCCACCAGCAGCCCGCCGACGATCAGGAAGAACGGCACCGCCGACGGCGGGAACCCGGTGAACGTCAGCAGCGGCCAGGCCACCATGCGGACCCCCACGTAGGCGGCGGCCACGAGGGTGGCGGCGCCGAACCTGCCGATCAGCAGCCGCGCCACCACCAGCACCGACAGCCCGGCGACCACCGCGTAGACCGGATAGAGGACGTCCGGCACGGGCAGCGCGAACCCCGTCATCGTCGTCCGGTCCACCGGCCGCCCCAGCTGGTCGGCCGCGAACTGGAGCAGGATCGGCTCGGCGTAGGTGGCGTGGTTGTCCCAGGCGCCGATCGACAGGATGCCGTATTCCTGGTGCTGTTCGGGGAAGTGCACGTTCTCCAGGAAGAAGGCGAGGAACGCGCCCAGCACGACCGTGCGCTCCCTGCCCGGCGGCGCGCCCATGAACCAGCCGCGGATCACGCCCGCGATCATGAAGAACGTTCCAACGTAGAGCATGATGTGCGACGGGCTCCACGAGGTGATGTCGAGCCCGTTCACGCGGTGGTTGATCAGGTCGAGCGGGACCGCGACGAGGAAGATCCCGGTGCCCCACTGGATGAGCCTGAGCGCGGCCTTGTCCACGCCGTAGCCCGTGTAGCCGTGGATCACGGTCAGGGCGAGGGCGAGCGCCGTACCGGCGGAGTTGAGCAGGTGGGGCGGGGCGAGGTCGTCACGCAGCCACTTGAAGTGCCACGAAACGTCCCACGCCGAGCCGAGGACCTTGAGCGTGAACGCCAGCAGCCAGCCCGAGTAGAGCACCCTGAACAGATCTTGCGGCGTCTCGCGCCCCGCCTGGCCCCTGGTCCAGTGCGGCAAGGCCCATTCGGCGGCCTTCTTGAACGATGCTGGAGACTTCACGGGAGGAAATCTTACGGTCCGCCGCGACACCGGTACGCGACAGGTGGCCGGTCCGCGAAGACTCGTCCCTGGCACAATGCCGGGCTATGTCGTTCGAAATCCGAGCCGCCCTCCCCGAGGACTCCGCCACGATCGAGGCGGTGCGGATCGCCACGTGGCGCGTCGCCTATCGCGAGGTCATGCCGGCCGCCTTCCTCACCGGGCTGCAGGTGCGGCCGGAAGTGGTGCGGGGCCGTTCCGAGTCGCTGGCGAGGGGCCGCGCGTCGGGCATGGTAGCGGTGCGCGCGACGGGCTCGTACGCGGCTTCAGCCGATCCGCAGTTCAACGCGCCAAGCACCATGCACGCGATCCCACCGTGCGCGCCGTCTCAGGGATCTCTCAGGTGCGGAAAGTAGGCTCACCGCATGAAGCGTGTGGCCGCGCTGGTCGTGGCACTCGCCCTCATCGGGGTGGCGACATGGCTGATATGGCCGTCGGCTTCCCAGGTGCGGGGCCAGGACCAGAAGATAACCGTCGTCGATGGACCTTCCGGCGACCAACGGGTGGAGCTCGACACGACGTTCTTCCCACCGCCGGATGGCGGGAAGGCGCCTGCCGTATTGATCGCCCACGGTTTCGGCGGCAGCAAGCAGAGCGTGCGGGATCAAGCGATCCGCCTCGCCCAGGACGGCTACGCCGTACTGACCTGGTCGGCGCGCGGTTTCGGCCGTTCGACCGGCGAGATCGCGCTCAACTCGCCCGACTACGAGGTCAAGGACGTCAAGCAGCTGATCGACTGGCTGGCCAAGCGTCCGGAGGTCCAGCTCGACGCCTCGGGCGACCCGCGCGTAGGCATAGCGGGCGGCTCGTACGGCGGCGCCATCGCACTCATGACTGCGGCCTACGACCAGCGGGTGGACGCGATCGTCCCCCAGATCACCTGGTCCGACCTGGCCGACGCCCTCTTCCCCAACGCCGCCGCCCAGACCGCGGCCACCCCCGGCGCCGCATCCGAGAGCGGTGTCTTCAAGCGCATGTGGGCCGGCATCTTCTTCGGGCAGGGCGTCTCGCTGGACAACTTCGCGGCGCTCGGCGGTCAACGCGCGGCCGCCGGACCCCTGACCCCCGAGCAGGCCAGGTGCGGCAGGTTCCTGCCCGCGGTCTGCGACATCTACCAGCAGGTCGCCAAGGACGGCAAGGCCACGCCGGAGGCCATAGCCCTGCTGCGCAAGTCGAGCCCGATCACCGTGGCCGGCCAGATCAAGGCGCCGACCCTGCTCATCCAGGGCCAGCGCGACTCGCTGTTCCCGCTCAGCCATGCCGACGCCAACGCCAAGGCGATCGCCGCCGCGGGCACCCCGGTCAGCCTGGCCTGGTTCGACGGCGGGCACGACGGCGGCAACGGTGAGGCGGACTGGCTGTTCGACCAGTCGTCGGCCTGGTTCGCCCGCTACCTGAAGGGTGACGGCTCGGCCCAGACGGGGACGCCGGTCAGCACGTTCACGGTGACGCGTGACGGCGGCCGCGATCCCGGCACCCGCCAGCGCATTCGCCTGCACCCGGAAGCGGCCTCGTACCCCGGTCTCACGGGCACCGACACCACCACCGTCGAGCTGAGCGGCCCCGAGCAGAACATCGTCAACCCGCCTGGCGGCGCGCCCGCCTCGATCTCGACGGTGCCCGGCATCGGCGGCCTGCTGAGCGGCGGCCAGAGCAACGGTGGCGTCTCGATCGACATGCCGGGGCAGAGCGCCACCTTCGAGTCCCGGCCGCTCACCGCCCCGCTGCAGCTCACCGGCACCCCCACCACCAAGATCAAGGTGTCGGGCAAGGGCGAGGCGACGCTGTTCGCGAAGCTGTACGACGTCACCGACAACACCCAGCCGCCCATCCTGCCCGCCGGGCTGGTGGCGCCGATCCGGGTGACGATTCCCGAGGGCGCGGGCAGCGCGGAAGCCACGATCACCCTGCCCGCAGTCGATCATCGCTTCGCCGTGGGACACCGGCTCCGCCTGGTCGTGACCACGACCGACATGGGGTTCGCAACGCCCGCCGAGCCCGCCGCGTACCAGGTCTCCCTGGCCTCCCCCACGCTTGCGGTGCCCACCGTCCGGACGCTGGCCGCTCCGCCGACCGGGGTGGCGTGGTGGGTGTGGGCGATGCCGCTGGCCGCCGTGGTGATCGCCGCCGGCCTGCTGGCGACGGGCCGCACCCCGGCCCGCGCCCTGGCAGGCACCAGGCTCCGCCGCCGGCCCGTACCCACCGCCGCTGGAAACGGGCAGTCGCCCGCCTCCGACGGCCAGCCACACGATGCGCCCACCACGACCCTGAATGGCCAGGTGCACAACACACCCGCCATCGCTCTCGATGACACCCCCAAGGGCACGGCCGGTGTGCCGCTGGAGATCAGCGGGCTGACGAAGGCGTACCGGAACGGGGAGCTGGCCGTCGACGGGCTGTCGTTCCGCGTCGAGCAGGGTCAGGTCCTGGGCCTGCTCGGACCGAACGGCGCCGGCAAGACGACCACGATGCGGATGATGATGGGCCTCATCCAGCCGGATGATGGTGAGATCCGGATCTTCGGCGACCGCGTGACGCCGGGTGCGCCCGTACTGTCCAGGCTCGGGTCGTTCGTCGAAGGACCGGGCTTCCTGCCGCACCTGTCCGGCAGGGACAACATCCAGCTCTACTGGGCCGCCACCGGACGGCCCGCCGCCGACGCCCACTTCGACGAGGCGCTGGAGATCGCGAACCTGGGCAAGGCCCTGGAGCGGGCCGTACGCACCTACTCCCAGGGCATGCGCCAGCGACTGGCCATCGCCCAGGCCATGCTCGGTCTCCCGGACCTGCTCGTGCTCGACGAGCCCACGAACGGTCTCGACCCGCCCCAGATCCGGGAGATGCGCGAGGTGCTCAAGCGATACGCGCGCGACGGCCGTACCGTGATCGTCTCCAGCCACATGCTGGCGGAGGTGGAGCAGACCTGCAGCCACGTCGTGGTCATGCACCGGGGCCGCCTGGTTTCGGCCGGTCCGGTGTCGCAACTGCTCAGTTCGGCCGCTGCCACGAACGGCCACGGGCCGCGCCTGGAAGACGTGTTCCTCGACCTCATCGGAGACAAATCATGACCGCCGCGACGGGCTACGCGCCCCGCCGAACGCTGCCGCTGCGCGTGGAGATCGTCAGGCAGTTCAAGCGGCGGCGGACGCTGGTCATGTTCGGGCTGCTGCTGGCGTTGCCGTGGATTCTGGTGATCGCGTTCCAGTTCGGCCCGCAGTCCAGCGGGCAGACGCAGTCGCAGCTGCGCATCTCGGACCTCGCGACGGCGAGCGGCCTGAACTTCGCCGCCTTCGCCCTGTCGGTCTCGGCCAGCTTCCTGCTGGTCGTGGCGGTGGCCCTGTTCTGCGGCGACACCGTGGCCAGCGAGGCCAACTGGTCATCGCTGCGCTACCTGCTGGCCGCCCCGGTCCCCCGCGACCGCCTGCTGCGGCAGAAGCTGATCGTGGCGCTCGGCTACTCGGCGGCGGCCGTGATCTGCCTGCCGCTGATGGCGCTGCTGGCGGGCACGCTGGCGTTCGGGTGGAACGACATCCAGGTGCCCGGCACGGGCGAGACGATCCCGGCGCTCGACGTGCTGCCGAGGTTCGGGATCATGATCGGGTACGCCCTGGTCAGCCAGCTGGTGGTCGCCGCCCTGGCCTTCCTCGTCTCCACCATGACCGACTCCCCGCTCGGGGCGGTCGGCGGGGCGGTCGGGCTGTGGATCGTCAGCAACATCCTGCAGGCGGTCGAGGCTCTGGGGACGCTGCGCGAGTTCCTGCCCACGTTCTGGAACAACGCCTGGCTCGACGCCCTGGCACCGGAGCTGGACTGGAGCGGCATGGCCAAGGGCGCCTCGGTGTCGATCACGTACGCGGCCATCCTCATCGCCATCGCGTTCCGCCGCTTCCGCGTCAAGGACGTGGTCAGCTAGCCAGCCTGGTGATCTGCGCTCGTAGTGGGGCCGCCGCTTCAGACGTTCACCGGCGTATTTTCAGGATGAAGTCCGCCACCCGGATGGTCGCTCCCAGGATCTCCGGTGCTTTCGGTGGCCAGCGGTTTCGGCGCTCAGATGGTTCGCGTGAAGGTGACCAGCTTCGTGCCTGGACCGTTGTAGTCCGGGATGGGGTCGCTGACCGTGAAGCCCATGCGGTGGTGGAAGGCTTTGGAAGTCTCGTTGACCGGTGAGGTGATGGCGTTCACGATGCGCCGGTCGTGGTGGCGGGCCATGTCGAAGAAGCGCTCGTACATGCTGCGGGCGATGCCGCTCGCTCTCGCACCGCGAGAGACGCCGACGAAGTGGATGTACGCCTGGTCGGGTTCGGACGGTGACATGAAGCCGATCAGGAAGCCTGACATTCCGGCCGGACTCTCAGCGATCAGGCTCGTCTGGTGGAAGTGGTCGAGGAAGAGTCTGGGCAGGGAGGGCAGGACCGGACGGCCCCACCACTCATCCACTACGGCGGCTATGGCGTCGTAGTCGGCGGGCGTGGCGGTGCGTAGCGTGTGTCCTGTTGCTCGTGTCATTAGGCCCAGTGCGGGGGCTTGTTTTCCAGGTAGAAGGTGTCCGGGTCCTCGTCCGGGTGGTCGCCCCAGCCCTCGTCCGTGTCGTCCGTCGTCTGCTCCGGTAGAAAATCTTTCACGGTCAACATGCTACCTAGACGTACAAACCCACACCCAGCGTGTCCACAGGTCCAGGGACAGTCAGGATGCGCGGCGGTACGATGCCAGAGCAGGTGTCGCCTACCCCCCCGTGAGGCTGCTCATGGCCACCCCGAAAGGCTGGCGGCGAGAAGGCAATCTACCGGCGGAGCTCACCAGCTTCGTAGGCCGGACTCGCCTGCTCGCCAACCTCAAGCGGCACCTGAGCGAGTCGCGCCTGGTGACCGTCACCGGCATCGGAGGTGTGGGCAAGTCTCGTACGGTGTTGCGGCTGGCGCATCAGGTGCGGTCGCAGTATCCCGATGGCGTCTGGTTCGCCGATCTCGCCCGGTTGCAGGACGCGGGCATGGTCAAGCACACCATCTCCTCCGCGCTCGGCATCGCCGACCAGTCCCAGCGTACGGAGTCCGAGTCCTTGTCGGAGTGGGTGGGCGAGCGCGACATGCTGCTCATCATCGACACGTGCGAGCACCTGGTGCAGGGGTGTGCCGAGCTGGTGCAGGAGTTGCTGGAGGCGGCGCCCAATCTGAAGGTGCTGGCCACCAGCAGGCAGTCGTTGCACCTGCCGTACGAGCACGTGATGCCCGTCCCGCCCCTCCAGGTGCCCGACGACGATCCGGCCGAGAGCCTGTTCACCAACGAGTCCGTTCAGTTGTTCGCGGCCCGGGCCGGGGCCAGTGTGCCTGACTTCGTGCTCGACGAGGACAACATCGGCGCCGTCGCCGAGTTGTGCCGGCGGCTCGACGGCATCCCGCTCGCGATCGAGCTGGCCGCCGTGCGGTTGCGAGCCCTGTCCGTGGAGCAGATCCTGGGGCTGCTGGCCGATCGGTTCAGCCTGCTGGCGGGCGCGAGCCGGACGGCGCTGCCCAGGCACCAGACGCTGCGCGCGGCCATCGGCTGGAGTCACGAGCTGTGCGAGCCGGCCGAGCGGCTGCTGTGGGCACGGTTGTCGGTGTTCGCGGGGGACTTCGAGCTCGACGCGGCCCGGTTCATCTGCTCCGACGGGCGTCTGCCCGCCGAGCCCATTACCGACCTCATCGGGAACCTGGTCGAGAAGTCCATCCTGCTGATCATGAGCAACCACGCCGGCGTGCGTTACAAGCTGATCGACACCCTGGCCGAGTACGGCGCGGAGTGGCTCGACAAGCTGGGCCAGACCGAGCAGTTGCGCCAGCGGCACCTGGAGTACTACCTGAGCCTGGCCCAGCGCGGCGAGGACGCCTGGTCGGGGCCGCGGCAGATCTACTGGTTCGTCCGCATGCGCCAGGAGCACGACAACGTCCGGGTCGCGCTCGAGTACGCGCTGAAGACGCCGGGCAAGCAGCCGCTGGCGCTGACGCTGCTGTCGTCACTCTGGTTCATGTGGGTCTGTTGCGGGTTCGCCCGCGAGGGGCGCCTGTACCTGGAGCGGGCGCTGGAAGCCAACCCCAGCCCTAGCAAGGAGCGGTGCAAGGCGCTCTGGGTGCTCGCCTACATACGCAACTCCCAGGGCGACAGCTTCGGAGGGCAGGCGGCGGCGGAGACGTGCAGCTCCGAGGCCGTCCAGGTGGGCGACTCCCGGGCGGTGATCCTGGCCTCCAAGATGCAGGGCACGGCGGCGATGCTCCAGGGCGACATGCAGAAGGCCAGCGCGCTGCTGGGTGTGGCGATCGAGTTCAACACCGACAACAAGGAACTCAACCCCGGCCTGCTGCCCGCCATCGTCGAACTGTCCATCGTGCTGACCGCTCAGGGGGAGTTCTACGAGGCCGAATCCCTGCTGCACGACTGCCTGCAGGTGTGCAGGGAGCGCGGCGAACTCTGGCTGAGCTCACACGCTCAGTGGGCGATGGCGGGCACCAGGCTCGCGACGAACCGGCCCAAGGAGGCGCTGCAGAACGTCAGGGAGGGGCTGCGGATCAAGCTGCACTTCCACGACACCCTCGGCACTCTGCTGGCGCTGGAGTCCTCGGCACGGATCTTCGTGGCCCTGGACCGGCTGCCGGTGGCCGCCCGGCTGCTGGGGGCGCTGCAGCAAAACTGGAAATCGGCCGGCCTGCCGCAGTTGGGCGCGCCGTTCCTGTCCGACGACCACAACGCGTGCGTCAGGGAGTGTGTGCGGCGGATGGGTGAGCTCGCCTACAAGGACGCCCTCGAGGACGGCGCCCGGCTCGACCTCGAGGAGGCGTCCACGCTCGCGCTGGGCGAGCTGGACGTCCTCGAGGACAGCTGATACCGGGACCTCAGACGGCCTGCGGCCAGCGGGTGTCGTCCGGCCAGGCGTGCACGAAGCGTGCGCTGCCGAACGAGAATTCGATGTGGCCGCGGACCCAGTGTTCGAGACCGCGCACGTAGTTGAGCACCGGCGGCGGAGCCCACGTCTCCACCGCCGCGCGCCGGTCGACGAACGCGGCGATCGCCTCGCCGTGCATCCGGGCGACCTCGAGCAGCGCGTCCTGCAGCGAGAGCGACTTGTGGTTGGCCAGCACGGTCACGAGGTTGTGCCGGGCCTTGTCGGTGCGGCGCTCCTTGGCGTACGAGAGCAGATCGTTGTCCCAGCCGACGAGGTCGCATGCCAGGTCGGAGAGCGTGCGCACGTCGGGGTGGTACCAGTCCTCGGTCTCGATCCGGTAGCCGCCGCCGATGTCGATGAGCGCGAAGCAGGTGTACGTGGCGCCGGTGGTGCGGCGCATCAGGAGATAATCCTCGGGGGTCGGGATCAGATCGGCCTCGCGGTTCGCCGCCTCCCAGATCTGGGCGAACAGGTACTCCTTCACCGCGCTCCGCCACCGGTCCACCTGTTCAGGGGTGGCTATCGCCGAGATGCGGTCCAGGAGCTCCTTGAGGGCCAGGCCGAACGCGTCGCCAGGCTCCGGGTCCCTGTCCTCTTCGAGGCTCTCTAAGAACGACGGCAGTGCGCGGGCGACCGCGGCCGCCCGATGCCCCGTGAGCTCGCTTTCGCAGAACCCGTCGTCGAAGGCCCAGAGCCAGAAGTACCAGTCGGTGATGAGCCGGAGACTGTCGCACGGCACGGTGGGGTTGGTCCGTGCGGGGAGGAGGCCGAGCTCCGAGCGGCTGAAGTGCTCGATGGAGTCGGCGCTGGGAAGCATGTTCGAGGCGGCCACCCATGCCTGACTTTCCGCAGTGACCTCCGCAGCATGGACGTTGATCTCACTGGGGAACGGACATGGCAGCGGAGGGATGTGGAGCGGTCGCCTGTCGAAGGGGTGCGCAGAATTAGCCACGTCCCCCAGCATGACTACGGACCACGCGAAGGGCCACACTTGACAACTTCGACGCCTTTTATTCTTATTTCATACTATGAATCTGTTTGCGTGAACCATTGGATAAACTGGTCATTCGCGAACATGCGCGCCGTGTCCATCGCGGACGGCGTACCTGCGCCCGGATCGGCTCCCGCGTCGAGCAGCGCCCTGACCACGGCAGATTCCTTCTTGAACACGGCCCCGGCGAGCGGCGTCTGCCCACGGTCGTTGACCCGGTTCGGATCGGCCCCGGATGTTACAAGCATCCGTACCGTCGCAGCGTGACCGTAATAAGCCGCCAGCATCAGCAAAGTGTCACCTTTGCCGTTGGTCAGGTCGGCCGGGACTCCGGCCTCCACGTATGCGCGCAATGTCTCGGTGTCGCCCGCCCTGGCCAGGTCGAACATCCTGGTGGCGAACTCCTCGAGCTCCGGGTCCCCGTCCATGAGCCCATTGTGCCTCGATAGGGTGCCGTGCACGGAATCGTTCCGACCCGCCGTAGGTTCTGGAGAAGAGTACCTAGGGAAAGGCTGTCCAGAAGTGTTCGACCCGAAGGATCTCTACGAGCTCGCAGACGACGCGCCCGAGCTGCCCGATCCGGTGTTGCTGTACCACTTCGACGGTTTCGTCGACGCGGGCGGTGCCGGACGTCTCGCGCTGGGCCACCTGCTGGCCGAGCTGGAGCACCGGGTCGTGGCCACGTTCGACGTGGACCGGCTGCTCGACTACCGGTCGCGGCGGCCCATCATGACCTTCGACACCGACCGCTGGGTCGAGTGTGAAAGCCCGGAGCTGGCTGTATATGTTGCGAAAGACTCGACCGGGACGCAGTTCCTGGTGATGAGCGGACCCGAGCCCGACCGGGAGTGGGAGCTGTTCACCAAGGCCGTGACCGCTCTGGTGCAACGGCTGGGGGTGAGCAAGCTGGTGACGCTGCACGGGATCCCGATGGCGGTCCCGCACACCCGGCCGCTCGGCGTCACGATGCACGCCAGCAGGCCCGAGCTGATCAATTCGCAGACGAGCGCGTTCGGACGGGTCCAGGTGCCCGGAAGCGTCGCGGCGCTGCTGGAGTTCCGGCTGGGGGCGCAGGGTCACGACGCGCTGGGGTACGCGGTTCACGTGCCGCACTACCTGTCGCAGGCCGAATACCCGACCGCCGCCGTGTCCGGCCTCGAGGCCGTGACGAGGGGCACGGGGCTGGTGTTCCCGATGGACGCGCTGCGTGACGCCGCCCAGCGAACGACCACGGAGATCGAGGAGCAGATCCAGGCCTCTACCGAGCTGTCCACCGCCATCAACGGGTTGGAGCAGCAGTACGACGCCTTCGCGGGCGGCGCGGAGCGCGAGAACCTGATGGCGGAGACCACCCCTATGCCCACGGGCGACGAACTCGCCGCCCAGTTCGAACGCTTCCTCGCCGAGCGCGATGATGAGTGACGGGCATGGCTCAGCGGCGCGTCCGTGACAGCCGTGGGTTCCCGGCGAGCGTAACGGCGGCCGGGTCCCGGTGGACCACTTGGGCGGCCCACGGGGCGCACGTGACGGCGGCCCGCCCCGTGCGGGTCAGCGGGCGTTTTCCTGGAGGCCACCGGCCATGGTCGGCGGGTGGCGGCTCACTTGGGCCACCGTACAAGATGGAAGGGTTTTGAGGTTTGCCTGGGGCAATGAGTGAGATTCGGGTTGGGCTGGTCGGCTACGGCACGGCCGGGGCGTTCTTTCATGCCCCTCTCATCCACGCCACCCCCGGCCTGGCGCTGGCCGCGGTCGTGACCAGGAACCCGGACCGGCAGGCCGAGGTGGCCGAGAAGTACGGCGCGGTCGGCGTGCCCGACGTGCCGGAGTTGTGGGACCTGTGCGATCTCGTGGTGGTCGCCTCGCCCAACAAGACGCACGTGACGGTCGCCGCCGCGGCGCTCACCCAGGGCCTGCCCGTCGTCGTGGACAAGCCCTTGGCCAGGACCGCCGAGGAGGCCCGCGACCTGGTGCGCCTGGCCAAGGAGCGGGGGCTCATGCTGACCGTGTTCCAGAACCGGCGCTGGGACGGCGACTTCCGCACCGTGCGGCGGCTGGTCGAGGAGGGGCGGCTGGGCGCGGTGCTGCGGTTCGAGTCGAGGTTCGAGCGGTGGCGGCCGGTGCCCAAGGGCGGCTGGCGGGAGACCGGGGGCCCGGAGGAGGTCGCAGGACTGCTCTACGACCTGGGCAGCCACCTGGTCGATCAGGCCCTGCAACTGCTCGGCCCGGTGCGCGAGGTCTACTGCGAGAGCGAGGTCAGGCGTCCGGGGGTGGCCTCCGATGACGACACGTTCGTGGCGCTGACGCATGCCGGTGGTGCCCGGTCGCATCTGTGGATGAGCTCTGTGGCCGCTCGGCTGGGGCCCAGGTTCCGGGTGCTGGGGTCGTCGGGTGCGTACGTCAAGCATGGGATGGACGTGCAGGAGGAGCGGCTGCGGGCCGGGATGGCGCCCGATACGCCCGGGTTCGGGGACGACGAGGAGGGGCGCTGGGGGGTGCTCGGCACGGAGGACGATCAACGGGCCGTGGTGACGGAGCCGGGGGCGTACCTGGACTTCTACCGGGACGTGGAGGCGGCGCTGCGTGGGAGCGCGGCGCCGCCCGTGGATCCGGAGAGCGCGATCGACACGCTGACCGTCATCGAGGCGGCCCGCCTGTCGGCGACCCAGCGAATCGTCGTCCACCTGAGCTGACCGGCGCCTGCGGCCCCCCGGCCGCAGGCGGGCCGGCGCGGGTCACGGGCGTCATGCGGCGGTCAGTCGCGCAGGCGGGCGCGCATCGCGGTCGTGTCCGTCTCCGTCCAGCCGTGTTGCGACAACCACCCCAGCGGCCCCCCGAACCGGTCGTCGAGGACGCCGAGGAACTGCTCGATGTACCGGGCGCGCGGCATGTGGTCGTCCGCGGGCCGCGAATCCAGGTCCCCGCGGTACGTGGCGCTGCCCCGCAGCCGCTTGAGGATCAGCTCCAGCCGCTCCCCCGTGGCCACGTAGTCCTCGACGATCGCCTCCCTGGTGGTGCCCGCCACTTCGAGCGCAAGCGCCGACAGCACCCCCGTGCGGTCCTTGCCCGCCGCGCAGTGCACCAGCGAGGCCCCGTCGGTCAGCGCCATCGTCCGCAGCGCCGCCACCACGGCGTCCGGCCGGTCGCGCAGGTAGCCGAAGTAGAAGCCGGTCACCCGCAGCTCCTCGTCCAGCACGCGCTCCGCCCAGGGCAACACCCGGTCCACGTCGATGGAGTCGGCCTCGACGTCGGTGTGCGTTCCCCCCTCGGCGAACAACGTCAGATGGTGGTGCCGCACCTCCGGCACCTCGGTGAGAGGGCCGGGGCCCTCCAGCGACACCTCGGCGGTCGAGCGGAGGTCCACCACGTGCCGCAGGTTCAGCTCGCCCACGAGCAGGGACACGTCCCCGGGGGTGAGCCCCTGGAGATTGTCGGCGCGGAGGATCCGTCCGCGACGGGTGCGGCCGCCGTCACTGGTCGGGAGTCCGCCCAGGTCACGCGCATTGACCGCGCCTTCCAGGTCTATCCACCTCGTCATCTCGTTCATTATCTCGACCCTATATGTCCGCCAATTATGAGCGGATTCGAGGTTCATAACGCAGCATGAACGTATGGATCCACGAGCTCTGCCTCCACGGCTGGTGATCGATCCATCGCTGCCCCCGGAGATCTCGGTCGAGCTGCGGTCGAGCCCGCACATTCTCCGCATGGCTCGATCCGGCACGCGACTGGACACCACGAACAACCCCGTCGTGCTCTTCGTGCTCCCCTGCTTCCTGCTGCTGGTCTTCATGCTGATCGGCTGGCCGGGCCTGCTGGTCGCGGGCATGGGAGTCAGCCTGATCGTGTTGATCCGATGGATGGCGCTGGACAGCTCATATCGCACCACCAGGCGAAGACTGCGCCTCGCCCAGGCGCACGCCGACCGCTACCTGCTGCCCGAAGACCTGGACTACCCCTGCCAGATGTTGCTGCGCCGGGCGCAGAACGCCGTCGAGGCGATCCTGAACTCCAAGGTGCACAAGGCCGGGCTGATCGACACCATCGACAACCAGGTGACGCTCCCGGAGGAGATCTGGCAGATCGGCCAGCGGCTGCGGAAGTTGTCGTCCATGCACGCCGAGCACGGCAAGCTCGTCCCCCGCGAGCTGCCGCCCGGGATGGAGGACGCGTTCAAGCCGTACACCAGCGCCCTGGACGCCGCGTGGACGTCGTTGTCCCAGCGCGTACGCCACCTGGAGGGGTACGCCAAGCAGGTGCTCAAGGCGGACAAGGTCTACCACGCGCACCGGAGGCTGGAGGCGCTGGCCACCAGGACTCCCGACTACCAGCAGCTGATCGCCGAGACCGTGCGGGACGAGCTGGCCCACGAGCGCATCAGGGAGCTGGCCGACCAGGCGGCGCACGTGCGCAAGTTGTTCGAGGAGAGCATCTTCCAGGCGCGGCAGGCGGCGGGAGAGCTGATCAGGACGCCGCTGACCTAGGGAGCGGCGCGTCTGAGGAGCTCCAGGGTCCTGCGCATGCCGGCCTCGTTGCCGAGGCTGCGGTAGATCTCCCTGGCCTGCTCCAGCGGCTCCACGGCGGCCCCTGGCCCGCCCGCGTCCAGGTGCGCCTCCCCGAGGTAGCGCAGGCTGCGCGCCATCCACCACCGGTCCTCCAGCTCCTCGAACGCCCCGACCGCGCGCCGCAGCTCCCGCGCCGACTCCTCCGTCCGCCCCAGCCGGGCCAGCGCCCGGCCGGCCGAGATCGCGTTGCGCGCCACCCCCCACGAATCCCCCAGCGCGACCAGGATCTCCTCGGCCCGCCGCACGTAGTCCAGCTCGCGCAGCCCGTTGTCCGGGTCGCCGACCTCTCCCGCGGCCCGCAGGCAGCGCGCCTCCTCCCACAGCTCACCCCGCTGCTTGAACATCTCGGAGGCCCGGTCGAGGCTGAACCCGGCCCTGGTGAACAGGTTCGCGGCCAGCCGGTGGTCGCCTGCCCGGTGCTCGCCGCGCGCCTGCGCCGCCAGCACCTCGCCGTACACGCGCAGGGTCTGGGCCTCGGAATAGCGGTTGCCCTCGCGCTTGAAGATCTCGAGGGCGTCCTCCAGCAGCTCCCTGGCCTCGTCGGTACGCCGCTCCGCCATGCGCATCTCGGCCAGGTTGCGCTGGGTGCGGGCCATCCACCACAGGTCCTCCTCGCCCTTGAACCCGGTGATGGCCCCGATCAGGAAGTCCTGCGCCCGGTCCAGGTGGCCGTCGCTGAAGAGCGTCATCCCGATCGTGCGCATGCAGCGGGCGGCCCACCATGACTCGCCCAGCTCGGTGAAGATCTCCAGCGCTCGTTCCGACTCCTCCAGCGCCCGCTCGCGCAGGCCCAGGCCGCCGTGCACGGAGGCGCTGTCGAGCAGGGCGATGGCCAGCGCCCGCCGGTCGCCACTCTGCGCGGCAGCCTCGCAGCCCAGCTCCGCGACGGCCCTCCAGTCGGCCCAGTACGCGCGCAGCGAGTGGCACAACGAGCAGAACGCCCTGGCCAGGCCCCAGGTCAGCTCCCACAGCCGGAGTTGGTGGGCCAAGTGGATCATGGCGAGGAGCGAGAGCCGTTCCGCGTTGAGCCAGTCACCCGCCCCGAGTTGCCCGTCGGCGCTGGACCTGTGGCCGCCCCTGCTCCAGTCCTGCGGCCAGCGGTTCTGTGCCGCCTCCTCGGCGCGGCGGCGGTAGCCGTGCAGGACCCGCTCGACGGCGGCCCTGCGCCGCTCCGCCTCGTCATGGCCGGCGAGCTCCGCGGCGAACACCCTGACCAGGTCGTGCAGCCGGTAACGCATCGCGCCGGTCTGGTCGGTGCCCGAGCACTCGGCGAGCTGGGCGTCGATGAGGGCTTCGAGCTGGTCGGCGCCGTCGAGCCCGGAGATGTCGAGCAACTCGCCGGCCACCCAGCCCGGCACGTCGGGCGCGGTGAGCGAGCTGAGCAGGCGCAGCAGGCGGCGCTGCATGCCGGTGCAGTCGTCGTAGCTGAGCTGCACGGAGGCGCGCACGCTCTTGTCGACCGTCGGCGCGACTTCGAGCTGGTCGAGGCGGCGGCGCGTGTCGGCCAGCCGGCCGGCCATCTCGCGCATGGTCCACTGCTCGCGGGTGGCGAGCCGGCCGCCGCAGATGTTGATCGCCAGCGGCAGGTAGTCGCAGAGCTGGACGACCTCCTTGGCCGCTTCGAGGTCCTCGACGATCCTGGCGCCGCCGGCCAGCCTGGCCAGCAGTTCCACGCCGTGCGCCTCGCTGAACACGCCGAGCTGCCTGTCGTGCGTGCCGTTCAGGAACAGCGGCGAGCGCGAGGTGACCAGCACCGCGCAGCCGGGCTCGGCCGGGATCAGCGGTTTGACCTGGGCGGCGTCGTGGGCGTTGTCCAGGCCGATGAGGATCCTGCGGCCCTTGGTCCAGGTCAGCCAGAGCTTGCGTAACTCCTCCAGCCCGCCGGGGTCGGTGGTCAGGCGCACGTCCAGCGCGCGCAGGAACCCGATCAGCACCTCGTCGGGGCGCACCAGGGCGTCCACACCGCCGCGCAGGTCGGCGTAGAGCCTGCCGTCGGGGTACCAGCCGGCGACCTCCTGCCCGAACCTGGTCATCAGCGCCGACTTGCCGACGCCGCCCCGGCCGTACACGGAGACGACGAGGGGTGGCGAGAGGTCGGAGGACTTCCTGCGATCGGAGAAGACCTCGCGCAGCTCGGCGAGTGCCTCGGCGCGGCCGGTGAAGTGCTCCGGGACGGGCGGCCACTGATCGGGCGCGAGCGAGCCGGGCTCGGACGGAGCCGGGCGTTTGGGGCGCGACTCCATGGTGGCCCAGGTGGTCAGGCCGACGAGCGCGGCCGCCCCGATGGTCATGCCGACCTTGGCCACCGGCGGGATCTCCCACTCCACCGACGCCGCCAGCACGCTCGCGGCGGCGGCCGCCAGGCCCGCGGAGACGGGCGCGGCCAATGGCACCTTTCTACGTCGAGGTCGCGGTTTGTCCGGCAGATCCGCTGTCAACGAGTCTTCCTTGCTCTGCGGGGAGCTTGCTTCCCGCGTGGGGTAAAGCGCCTCTTCCTTGCTTTTTGTTTTTGGGGGGTACGCGGGGGGCTTGCCCCCCGCGCGAAGCGCCTCTTCCTTGCTTTTTGTTTTTGGGGGGTACGCGGGGGGCTTGCCCCCCGCGCGAAGCGCCTCTTCCTTGCTTTTTGGGGGGTACGCGGGAAGCTTGCTTCCCGCGTGAGGTAAAGCGCCTCTTCCTTGCTTTCGGGGGGTACGCGGGGGGCGTGCCCCCCGCGGGATGATTCAAGCGGATGGGGTACGGCGAGCGCCAGCCGTACCCCATCGTTCATTTACAAACCGATCACATGACAGGTGGCCGTCACGGTCTTGCTGGGGTCGCTCTCCGAGGTCGCGGTGAGCTTGACCCGAGCCAGCCGGTCGCCGCCGGACGCGCGCACCGCGTTCACGGCCACGAGCTCCTGCTTGCCGAACGCGACGGAGGCCAGGGCGTTCGGCACCTGGGCGGTCCAGCCCTTGCCCTGGACCTCGGCCTTGAGGCGGTAGACGTCGGAGGTGAGGTAGGCGCTGACGTCCTCCGGGTGCTGGCCCTGCGCCGGGGCCGCCTTGCCGGTGTTGAACAGCGGGAACTTGCAGGTGGACAGGCCCTTGCCGGCGGGGATGCCGGCCGCGGGGAGCAGCTTGACGCCGCGCTTCTGCGGGCCCGCGCCGTCGAGCGAGCGGATGGCGACGGTGTAGGAGAGGGTGCCGTCCCGGTCGCGCTTGAGGTCGGTGACGTAGAAGTGCAGGCGGTTGGCTTCGTCGACGTACTCGTACTCGCTGCCGGAGTCGGTGCCGGCGTGGAAGAGGGCGTCAGCGAGCTGGCGGTAGTCGCCGATCGTGATCGGCACCTTGGTCCCGTCGGGCATGACGTAGTCGGTCATGCCGATGTCCTGCGGGTTGGCGTCGATCACCCATTCGAACGGGGCCCGGTCCTCGTTCTTGGTCTTGGCCAGCAGGACGCCGGAGTCGGGGGTGAAGGAGTCGGTGCCCATGCGGTCCACGACCTCGAGCGTGTAGTTCTGGTAGCCGCCGCCGTCGCAGAGCGGGTCGGTGTTCGTGCTGCAGGCCGGGCTCTTGTCGCCGGTGTCGAAGGAGATGTTGACGCCGGCGAGCTCGTTCTTGCCGGGCTGCACCGCGCGTGCGATGACCTTGGCGGTGACCAGGCCGGACTCGTCGAGCGCCTCCCGCGACAGGCGTAAGACGTTCTGCTCGTCGATCATCTCCAGCTTGATCTTGTTGCGGAGCATGTGCTGGGCGCCCATGGACGCGCCGGCGGTGGGCGGGATCAGCCAGCGCGAGTGCGGGCCGCCGGGGCCGTTGAAGCTGCCGCGGCTGAGCATCTCCCAGATTCCCGTGTACGCCCTGCGCGCGGGCACGCTGTACGGGTTGTTGTAGTTGTCCCCGACGCCCAGGATGTGGCTGAACTCGTGGGCGAAGACGGCCATGCCCGAGCTCTCCGCCTGGACCGAGTCGATGCCGTTGCGGGCGTTCGGCCAGAAGTTGGAGCCGGCCTGCCACGAGGTCCAGTCGACGTAGCGGGTGCGTCCCCAGTTGGGCAGCGCGGGGTCTGGCGGACCCCACTCGTCCGTCACGTCCTCCTTTGTCGGGAATTTCATCATCCCGAACTCCTGCCAGGTCGACGACTCGTCCTGCCCGGCGCTCAGGTAGAAGACGAAGTCGTACTGGCTGGCCACTTCCTGGCCGACGGCGGAGATCCAGGCGGCGTTGCCCTCGGTACGCAGGTTCTTGTTACACGTGTCGCCGGCCGGGCAGCCGGTGCCGCCCTGGAACTCCATGGCGTACTCGTGGTCCTTGCCCGTCAGCGTGTAGGGTCCGAATCCGGTCAGGTCCACCCCGTACCTGCCGCCCGAGTCCTCCATCCAGTACTCGTGGATGGTGTGACCCTTGTTCAGGGTGTTCGGGGTGTTGAGGAAGTCCTGGTAGAACTTCGCCACCTGGTCACGCGGGACGTCGTGGGCCTCGGCGCTCGGGTTGGCGTAGATCGTCGAGCCCTGGGGCTGGGTGACGACGAACGACTGGTTGGGGTAGTCGAGCAGCACGAGCGCGCCCTTGAAGGTGCGCTTCGAGCCCTGCACGGCAGGGTCGTTCCACTTGGTGCCGGGCGGCTTCTTGTAGTCCGCCCAGGTCATGTGGTCGGGATTCTCCCAGTTCTGCGGGTCGAGGGGCTTGATGTCGGCTGTCGGGCGGGTGCGCAGCGCCTGGGCGTCTTCGGGTGCGTCGAGTTGCCAGGGCTGGGTCTGCGGCCAGTGGTTCTGCCGCCACGGGTACTCGGGATCAGTGGGGGGCGCTGCGGAAGCAGGGGTCGCCATCAGGCTCACCGGGATCAGCACGATGGCCGCCAGCAAACCCTTCAGCAGCTTCTTCGGGGCTTTCACGGATTGACGGTATAGACGTTATTGACGGAGATCACCGATCAGTTGTAGGGAAGACGTGTACTGACGCTTCCGACAAGTGATGAAATATCCACGTAGAGGGGTGGTTGTGGCGGATCTCCAGCGGACCGTTGACGAGCTCGCCGCACGTCTCGACCGCCCCCTGCTGCTCGAGGACCGCGTGCAACGCGTCGTCGCCTACAGCGAGCAGAGCGGCGCCATGGACGACATCCGGCGCGACTCGATCCTGCGCCGGCACACCACGCCCGAGGTGCGCCAATGGTTACGCGCGGCCGGCGTGCACGACGCGCCCGGCCCGCTGCGCACCCCGGGCGCGCCCCACCTGGGCCTGCTGCCACGGGTCTGCGTCCCCTTACGGCACTCCGACGAGCTGCTCGGCTTCCTGTGGTTCATCGACGCGGCACCCGCCATGTCGAGTGCGCGGATCGCCGAGGCCGCGGCCGCCGCCCCGGCCCTCGCTCTGGCCATGTTCCACGAGAGCCTGGCCACCGGGCTCGCCTCGCACCGGGAGCTGGAAGCGGTCACCGGGCTCCTGCTCGGCGAGCGGGACGCGGCCAGGCAGCTCATCGAGGCAGGCGCGTTTCCGCAGGCGCAGGCGGTGACCGTACAGGTGGCCAGGCCCCGCACCGCCGAGCCCGACGAGGCGCTCAGGCTGGCGCTGGAACAGGGGCTGCTGGCGCTGCGGCGGCGGCTGAGCGGGCACCATCCGCTGCACCTCGTCCGCTACGACCACGCCGTGCTGCTCACCGCGGGGCCGCCGGTCTCGCCGGACGAGTTGCACGCGGCCATGCCGGTGCCGGTGGTGGTCGGGATCGGGCGGAGCCGGCCCGCGCTGGCGGAGGCGGCGGGGTCGTACCGGGAGGCCAGGCACGCCGCCGAGGTGACCGCTCGGGTGCCGGGGCTGGGGCGGACGGCCGAGTGGGCGCGGCTGGGCGTCTACCGGATGCTCACCCAGTTACCCGACCAGGAGTTGCATCCGGGGCTCGAAGGGCTGCTGGCGGACGCGCAGTACCTGCCGCTGCTGGAGACGCTGGAGACCTACCTGGACCTGGCGGGCAGCGCAGTCGCCACGTCCCGGGCGCTGCGGCTGCACCGCACGTCGCTGTACTACCGGTTGCAGCGGGTGGAGGAGCTCGCGCGTACCGATCTGAAGGACGGCGGGGAACGGCTCGCGCTGCATCTCAGTCTCAAGCTGGCCCGGCTCTCCGGGCGATACTTACCTAGGGATTCGCATAGTTCGCCCTGATTGCGCTACCTGTCCAAACTCACGTTTAATGCCGAGAAGGGAAGATCCGACGGGAGTTCCGATGCCGTCTGCGAAGCGTGCCGGTCCGACTCTGGGCAGGCGCGCGCCCGCGCCTGTCGTGATCCATTCCGCTCCCCTCGTGCTGCCCGTCTGCGTCGATCCCGTACGCGACGGCGCGGTGGTGACCAGGGGCGACCGGGTGCTCAGGGTGGGCTCGCGGACCGAGGCGCTCTCGTCGTACCCCGCCGCGCGGGAGGTGCGGTGGCGGGGGATGATCGTGGCAGGGCTGATCGACGCCCGCTCCGGCGCCTCCTTGTCCCCTCCCGGGGTGACCGCGAGGGCCGGGGTGGTGTCCGACCTGGCCGATCTCGCCGGGCTTCCCGGCATCTCGTACGTCGAGGTGACCAGCGGGAGCGAGGAGGAGTGGGAGGACGACGAGCGGGACGCGGTCATCACGGCGATCCGCGAGGTCGATCGGCCGTGCGCGGTGGGGATCGCGGCGCACACCCGGGATCCGCAGGTGCTGGAGGACGTGGCGGTGCTGGCCAGGACGTTCGGGCTGCGGCTGCTCGTCGATCTGGACCGGAACTCGCCCGCGGCGCTGGACGAGGCGCGCGTGCTGGGGCCGCTGTGCCACGTCGCGTGCGCCAGGCCGCTGGATCCGGGCGAGCGCAAACTTCTCAGGCTGCGCAGGACCGTGGTGGCGCTCTGTCCGCCCGAGCCTCCGAAGGCGGGGGACGTGCCGGGGTATTCGCCGGCCGACGACGTGCTGGTGTCCTCTCCGCGGGATGACGGGGCGGCTTCTCCGGCGGGTGACGTGCTGGCCCTGCTCGACGAGGGCAACGTCCTCGCCCTGGGCACCGGCGGCGGGGCCGCCGCGGGTGCTCGTAGCCCGCTGAGCGTGGCCGGGGCGATCCGGCGGCAGGCGCGGGAGCTCGGGCTGCGGCCCCGAGGGCTCGACCGCAGACTGGTGGAGGCCGCCACGCTGGGCGGCGCCCGGGCGCTGGGCATGGATCGGGGCAAGGGCAGGATCGGGACGCTGGCCCCGGGCGCGCGCGCCGACTTCGCCGTCTTCGACGCCCGGGGCCGCTACCCGTACGCGGCCCTCCTCGTCGGGCCGCCCTGCCTCGGCACGGTCGTCGGCGGAGTCGTCACCGGCCGTCAAGCCTGACCACCCGCTCTACCGGAACTGGGCGTCCACCAGGCTCAGCAACCCCCTGAGCTGCTCGCGCTGATCCTCCGGAAGGACCGCGAACAGCTCTTCGCCCGCCTGCCTGCGAGCGTCGCGCGCCCGTTCCGACAGAACGCGCCCCTCGGGGGTGATCACGAGCAGCGTGGAACGGCGGTTGGCCGGATCGACCTCCCTGCGCACCAGCCCCGCCTCCTCGATCGCGTCCACGACGGGCGTGAGCGAGCGCGGCACGATCCGCAGCTCGTCGGCGAGCCGCACCATCCGCAGCGGCCCTTCGGCGTCGGCGAGCGCCCGCAGTGCCCGTGCCTGGCCGGGATTGAGCCCGAGCGGAACCAGCCGGCGCACATAGCCGTGCCGCAACCGCCTGCTGACCAGGTGCAAGAGCTCGGCGAGCTCCTTTTCTCCCATATCCGAAAGTTTAGCCGGAACAAATATGAGCTAACCTCTGTTTGAGTGGGCATCTGAAAGGAGGCCCCCACTTGGAGGAGGAACCCCGCGCGCCACTCGGGCGCATCATCAAGTTGTTCAGCGCCTACCGCGGCCGCCTGGCCCTGGTGGGCTCCCTCATCCTGCTGTCGTCGCTGGTCGGGCTGGCATCGCCGTTCCTGCTGCGCGAGGTGCTGGACGTGGCGATCCCGACCAGGGACGCCGTGCTGCTCACGCTACTGGCGCTGGGCATGATCGTGGTGGCGGTCACGACCAGCGTGTTCGACGTGTTGCAGACGCTGGTCTCCACCACCGTGGGCCAGCGGGTGATGCACGACCTGCGCATCTCGGTCTACGGGCATCTGCAGCGCATGTCGCTGGCGTTCTTCACGCGTACGAGGACCGGCGAGGTGCAGTCGCGCATCGCCAACGACATCGGCGGCATGCAGGCGGTCGTCACCTCGACCGCCACCTCCATCATCTCCAACCTCACCACCGTGATCGCCACCATCGTGGCCATGGTCGCGCTCGACTGGCGGCTCACGGTGATCTCGCTCGTGCTGCTGCCGGTGTTCGTGTGGATCAGCCGCAAGGTCGGCGAGGAGCGCAAGCGCATCACCGCCGAGCGGCAGCGCACGCTGGCCAAGATCTCCTCGATGGTCCAGGAGTCGTTGTCGATCAGCGGCATCCTGCTGGGCCGCACCATGGGCCAGTCCCCCGAGCTGACCGAGCGCTTCGGCAGGGCGTCGGACGAGCTGGCCGACCTCGGCGTGCGTACGAGTATGGCCGGGCGCTGGCGGCAGTCGTCGATCCAGATCGTGATGGCGGCGATGCCCGCGATGATCTACTGGGCTGTCGGCTACACGGGGGCCATCTCGGTCGGGACCCTGGTGGCGTTCACGACGTTGCAGGTCAGCCTGTTCAGGCCGGCGGTGTCGCTGTTGCGGCTGGGCGTCGAGGTGCAGAGCTCGCTGGCGTTGTTCGGGCGGATCTTCGAGTATCTCGACCTGCCGGTGGACATCCACCCTGGCTCGCGGGAGCTCTCCGACGTGCGCGGCGAGGTCCGCTTCGAGAACGTCGACTTCTCGTACGACGACGCTCCCACGCTCACCGGCGTGGACATCACGGTGCCCGCGGGCGCCAGCCTGGCCATCGTGGGCGAGACGGGCTCGGGCAAGACCACGCTCAGCTACCTGCTGCCCAGGCTCTACGACGTCACGGGCGGGCGGGTGACTATCGACGGGGTGGACGTGCGGGAGCTGACGTTCGAGACGCTGAGCGACGTGGTCGGGGTGGTGTCGCAGGAGACGTACCTGTTCCACACCTCGATCGCCGGCAACCTGCGCTTCGCCAAGCCGTCGGCCACGGACGAGGAGCTGGCGGAGGCGGCGCGGGCGGCACGCATCCACGACCACATCGCCGCGCTGCCGGACGGCTACGACACGCTGGTGGGCGAGCGCGGCTACCGGTTCTCCGGAGGCGAGAAGCAGCGCCTGGCCATCGCCCGCACGCTGCTGCGCGACCCGCCGGTGCTGATCCTCGACGAGGCCACCAGCGCCCTGGACACGCAGACGGAGCGGGCGGTGCAGGAGGCGCTCGACGCGCTGGCGCGGGGCCGTACCACGATCACGATCGCGCACCGGCTGTCCACGGTCCGCGACGCCGACCAGATCGTCGTGCTCGACGGCGGGCGGGTCGTCGAGCGCGGCACCCACGACGAGCTGATGTCCCGCGAGGGCCACTACGCGGCCCTGGTGAGCAGGGACGAGCCGCTCGAACTCGTCTGAGCCAAGGAAGAGTTGGCGCAGGCCCTAAGGCAGGCCAAGTCATAGGATTTCGGGCCATTCGCTGGGTAGGGGAAGCGTATGACCGAAAAACCTCCGGACCGGCACGGCATGAGCGACGAGCAGGAGATCGAGGTCGAGGAGTGGACCGACGATCTCGGCATGAGTCATGTGGTCCAAGAGGACGACCCCCGGCACCGGGACACGCTCGACGAACGGCTGCGACGCGAGGCCAGGGACCGCCTCCACGAACCCCGCCCCAAACACCGGCTGACCCAGCCGGACGAGGGGCTGGAGCCCGACGTGGAGGACGAGGAGATCGGCGAGGACTGGGGCGACGACGACGGCAACGACCTGTCGGCGGAGGAGCGGGCCGTCCGCATCGACCCCGACGAGAACCTCACGTGAGCAGCACGGGCAGCAGGGCCTGCAGGTCGTCGACGATCACATCGGCGGCCTTCGCTTGCGGACGCTCGGCATGCAGGTAGCCCCACGGGCCGCGGCGGAGCAGCGCGGTGCGCATGCCCGCCCTGGCGGCGGGGAGCACGTCGTTGTCGAGCCGGTCGCCGACGTAGAGGATCTCACCGGGTTCCCGTCCCGCGACCGTGGCGACCTTGGCGAAGAACCCGGGCTCCGGCTTGGACACCCCCCATCCCTCGGAGGTGTGTACGGAGTCCGCGGGCAGATCCATGGCGACCAGCGCGTCGTAGGCCCGCTTCGGCTGGTTGCCCGCGACGATCACCTGGAATCCGGCCGCGCGGATGGCGGCCAGGGCGGCGCGCACGTCGGAGTAGAGGTCGTCGGCGTCGAAGTGGTTGCGCAGGCCGTGGGGGTCGTCGCGTTCCCAGGCGGCCTCCTCCTCTGCCAGGTCGAAGCCGGGACGTACGAGCTCGAAGGCGTCGCCGTGCGGCCGGTCCAGCGCGGCCATGCCGCCGAGCGCGCCCATCAGCACGAACCTGCTCACGCCCAGCCGGTCGGCCCACCTCGACCAGATGCGCGTCTCGTCGATCAGCGTCTCCCCGACGTCGAACACCACAACCTTGATCATCAATCCCCCTGCGCGAACCTGTTCCGACTCGTCCCGGGCACTAGGTGAAACGCCCGACAAATACCTACAAGGGGGATTTTTTCATGCAACGAGAGCGTGACGCGAAGGACCGGCAGCTCGACGCTCACCGCGTACCGGCAGACCGCCTGAATATGACCACGGACCAGGGCGTCCGGGTCGACGACACCGACAACGCCCTGAGGGCGGGCACCCGCGGGCCCACGATCATGGAGGACTTCCACTTCCGCGAGAAGATCACCCGCTTCGACCACGAACGTATCCCCGAGCGGGTGGTGCACGCCAGGGGCGCGGGCGCGTACGGGATCTTCCAGCTGTACGAGCCCCTCGGCGACCTGACCTCGGCCGCCTTCCTGACCGACACGTCGGCGCCGACCCCGACCTTCGTGCGGTTCTCGACCGTGGCCGGGTCACGCGGCTCGGCCGACACCGTGCGCGACGTGCGCGGGTTCGCCACCAAGTTCTACACCGCGCAGGGCAACTTCGACATCGTCGCCAACAACTTCCCGGTCTTCTTCATCCAGGACGGCATCAAGTTCCCGGACTTCGTGCACGCGGTCAAGCCGGAGCCGCACAACGAGATCCCGCAGGCGCAGTCGGCGCACGACACGTTCTGGGACTTCGTGCAGCTCCAGCCGGAGTCGCTGCACATGGTCATGTGGCTGATGTCCGACCGGGCGATCCCGCGCAGCTTCCGGATGATGCAGGGGTTCGGGGTGCACACGTTCCGGCTGGTGAACGCCTCGGGGCAGGGGACGTTCGTCAAGTGGCACTGGCGGCCGGCGCTGGGGACGTACTCGCTGGAGTGGGACGAGGTGTTGCGCATCCAGGGCAACGACCCCGACTACAACCGCCGCGACCTGTGGGAGGCGATCGAGCGCGGCGCCCATCCCGAGTACGAGCTGTGCGTGCAGCTCGTGCCCGAGCCGCGGGAGCACGACTTCGACTTCGACCTGCTGGACGCCACGAAGATCATCCCCGAGGAGCTGGTGCCGCTGCGGCCCATCGGCAAGATGACGCTCAACCGCAACCCGCAGAACTTCTTCGCCGAGACCGAGCAGGTGGCCTTCCACACCGCCAACATCGTGCCCGGCATCGATTTCACCAACGACCCGCTGCTGCAGGCCAGGAACTTCTCCTACCTCGACACCCAGCTCCTGCGCTTGGCCGGGCCCAACTTCCCGCAGATCCCCATCAACCGCCCGGTCAACGAGGTACGCAACGACCAGCGCGACGGCTTCCACCAGCACCTGATCCACGAGTCGCTCACCAGCTACGCCCCGAACTCCATCAGCGGCGGCTGCCCCGCGGCCATGGACGGCTACCGTCACTACCAGGAGAAGGTGGAAGGCACCAAGATCCGGATGCGCAGCCCCAGCTTCGAGGACCACTACAGCCAGGCCACCCTGTTCTGGAACAGCATGGCCGAGTGGGAGAAGCAGCACATCGTGGCCGCGTTCCTGTTCGAACTGGGGCATGTGGAGCGCAAGCCCATCAAGGAGGGCGTGGTACGGCATCTCGGCCAGATCCACCCGGACCTGGCCTCCCAGGTCGCCGAAGGTCTCGGCCTGCCCGCCCCGGCCTTGGCGCAGGTGCACGCGAACGCCTCGCCCGCCCTGAGCATGACGAACCAGCCGCGGAGCATCGCCACCCGCAAGATCGCCATCCTCATGGGGGACGGGACGGACTCCCTCGCGGTCACACCCCTGCGCCAGGCCCTGGAGAGCCAGGGGGCGGTCTGTGAGGTGATCGCGCCGCATGAGGGGGTGGTGGGGGACATCCCAGTGGACAAGCAACTCAGCGCGGCCAATTCGGTCACCTACGACGCCGTCGTGGCCGCCGACGGCAAGGCGCTGGGGTCGCTGGGGCGGGCCCAGTTCTTCGTCAAGGAGGCGTTCCGTCACCACAAGCCGATCGCGGCGGTGGGCTCGGGACGGCAACTGGTGGAGGCGGCGCAACTCCCGAATGACGTGGGGGTGCTGTTCGGGAACCACATCGCACAGGAGTTCGCCGAGGCGGTGGCGGTCCACCGCTTCTGGGACCGGGACGTGTCCAGCGTCCCCGCCTGACCCCGTGACCTTTCGGCCGTCTCGCCGGGTGGCGGGGCGGCCGATCGGTGTGGCGCTCGCTCGCAGGAGATGGAATACTTAGCGTGCCCGTTCGAATACGAAGGGATAGATTCCATGGTAGCCATGGTGGAAGAAGAGCACCACACCGAATCGACCTGCGGGAGCTTCCCGCAAACGCCGCACAGCACTCGTGAGCTGTTCGATGCCCTACCCCCCCTCCCTGGTCTCCGGGTTGAGCTCATCGAAGGGAAGATGATCGTGAGCCCGATGGGCAGTCCCAAGCACACCTGGACGGCCGTATTCCTGCACAACGCCCTCCTTCCGTTGAGTCTGGAGCGAGGCTGGCTAGGAGCGCCCGGGGGCTTGGATGTCTGCATCGAGGGTCCCCGAGACACTCTCGCGCCCGACTACGTCCTGACGCATCCCGAGTGCCCACTCTGGGGCCACGAGCTACGCTCATCTGGAGTTTTCATGGTCGCCGAAGTGGTCTCACCCAGCAGCGTCCGCATTGATCACGAGGAGAAGGTGCGCCTCTACGCTCTCGGCAAGGTGCCGATCTACTTGCTGATCGATCCCATCAGCAAAACGCCAAACGTCACTGTGTTCAGTGATATCAAGGACGACACCTATAGGACGATCGTCAAGGTGGACATGGGAACAGCAATCAAGCTGCCAGCCCCGGTCGACTTCGAGCTCGACACGTCGATCTTCAAGGTGTGAGTTTCTCCATCGCCTTGGCGATGCGCTTCTCCGACACCGGCGTAGGCGTGCCGAGGGTCTGGGCGAAGAAGCTCACCCGCAGTTCCTCGATCATCCACCCGATCTCCACCACGTCCGGATCCCCGCGCCGCGCCGGATGGAGCTTCTGCACCAGGTCGTGGTAGTCGTCCTCGACCTTGTGCACCCGGTCCATCCACTCCTCATCCCGCCACGGCTCCTCCGGGAGCTTGGTGAGGCGGCGGTCGATGGCTCGGATGTATCGCAAGATGTCGGACAAGCGCTGGTAACCCGTGGCGGTGACGAAACCCGCGTAGACGAGCTTGCCGAGTTGGTCGCGTACATCCTCCGTGGAAGCGCTTGCGCGGAGCGCGTCGAGGCGGGCGCCCGCCTCGTGCCAGACGCTCAGGATCTGCTCCACCCTCGCCAGCACATCCCTCGACGTGTCGTACAGGTGAGCCCGCACGTGCTGGTAGAGGCGGTCGAAGGCCACCGGGTCCCAGGCCGGGCCGCCGACGTCGAGCATGAGCTTGTCGACGGCCGCGTTGATCACGTCGTCGAACAACGCCACCGCCCCGCCGTGCGGGCTGCGTGACAGCGCCAGCTTGGCCTGGTTGGACAGGCCGCCGAGCAGGGACTTGGCGGGGTTGGTGACGTTCAGCAGGAGGAGGCGGCGGACGCCGGGCCAGTGGGAGCGGCGCTGCTCGGCCTGCGTCTCGAAGATCTTGATCGAGACCGAGTCCCCCGCGTCCACCAGCGCCGGGTAGCCCTTCATCCGGCCCTGCTCGAACACCTTGGGCAGCGTGCCGAAGCTCCACGTGTGCAGCCCCGTCTGCTCCAGGTCGTCGCCCGCCTGCGACAGTGTCTGGCGCAGGCGCGGCGCGAGGCGGCGCTTCAGCGCGTCGAGGTCCTTGTCCTCGGCCACCGTGTGCCTGCGCTCGTCGATCACCCGGTACGTGATCCGCAGATGCTCCGGCACCTGGTCGAGCTGCCAGGCCTCGCGCGGCACCCGGATGCCGGTGAGCCGCGACAACTCGCGCTCCACGGCCGCCAGCAGCGGTTCGCCGCCCTGCTCGACCCCCGCCAGCACCTGCTTGGCGTAGTTGGGGGCGGGGACGAAGTTGCGGCGCAGGTTCTTCGGCAGCGAGCGGATCAACGCGGTGATCAACTCCTCGCGCAGGCCGGGGATCTGCCAGTCGAAGCCGTCGGAGTTGACCTGGTTGAGCACCTGGAGCGGCACGTGCACGGTCACGCCGTCGGCGTCGGTGCCGGGCTCGAACTGGTACGTCAGCCGCATCCGCTGCCCGAGCTGCTTCCACGTGTCGGGGTAGTCGCGGGCACTGACGTCGGCGCCCTCGTTGACCAGCATCTCCGGCGAGAACGCGAGCAGCTCCGGCTGATCCTGCCTGGCCTGCTTCCACCACGAGTCGAAGTGCCGGGCCGAGACCACGTCGGCGGGCACCCGCTGGTCGTAGAAGTCGTAGAGTGCCTCGTCGTCCACCATGATGTCGCGGCGGCGGGCCCGGTTCTCCAGCTCCTCGACCTCTTCGAGCAGCTTGCGGTTGTCCTTGAGGAAGCGGTGGTGGGTGTCCCAGTCGCCCTCGACCAGCGCGTGCCTGATGAACAGCTCCCGCGACAGGTCGGGATCGATGCGCCCGTAGTTGACCTTGCGGCCGACCACGAGCGGCACGC
Source organism: Nonomuraea marmarensis (assembly GCF_043197025.1). Taxonomy (NCBI): domain Bacteria; kingdom Bacillati; phylum Actinomycetota; class Actinomycetes; order Streptosporangiales; family Streptosporangiaceae; genus Nonomuraea; species Nonomuraea marmarensis. Next base: position 37,681 of record NZ_JBICRM010000024.1, on the reverse strand, counting down.
CGTAGAGAGTGACCTTCTCCAGCGCGATCACCGCGCCCTGGTTCTTCTCCCAGTGCGGCTCGGAGTAGGTGCGTTTGACCAGGTGCTGGGCGAGGGGCTCGACCCAGTCGGGCTCGATCTTGGCGTTGACCCGCGCCCACAGGCGGGAGGTCTCGACGAGTTCGGCGGACATCACCCACTGCGGTTGTTTCCTGGCCAGCGTAGAGCCGGGGAAGATGGCGAAGCGGGCGTTGCGGGCGCCGATGTACTCCTGGATCGGCCGCCGGCCGTCGGCCCCGCGCTTCTCCACGACGTCCTTGACGCCGATGTGCGACAGCAGCCCGACCAGCAGGGACGCATGCACGTGGTACGGCTGCGCCGCCTGGCTGTTGGGCTGCGCCCCGAGCGACTGGCGGAGCTGGCTGTAGATGTCCTGCCATTCGCGGACCCGGAGGTAGTTGAGGAACTCGGCCTTGCAGAGCCTCCTGAACGCGCTCGACGACAGCTCCTGCTGCTTGTCGCGCAGGTAGTTCCACAGGTTGAGGTAGGCCAGGAAGTCCGACTCGGGATCGGCGAAGCGGCGGTGTTTCTCGTCGGCCTGCTGCTGCTTGTCGGAGGGGCGTTCGCGCGGGTCCTGGATGGACAGGGCGGCGGCGATCACCATGACCTCGCGCAGGCAGCCGTTCTTCTCGGCCTCCAGCACCATGCGGCCCAGGCGGGGGTCGACGGGCAGGCCGGCCAGCTTGCGCCCGACGCCGGTGAGCTTGCCCTGGCCGTCGAACGCGCCCAGCTCGTGCAGCAGGCTCACGCCGTCCTTGACCTGGCGGCGGTCCGGCGGCTCGACGAACGGGAACGCCTCGATGTCCCCCAGCCCGATCGAGGTCATCTGGAGGATGACGGAGGCCAGGTTGGTACGCAGGATCTCCGGGTCGGTGAACTCGGGCCGGTTGAGGAAGTCCTCCTCCTCGTAGAGCCTGATGCAGACACCGTCGGAGGTGCGCCCCGAGCGGCCCTTGCGCTGGTTGGCGCTGGCCTGCGAGACGGCCTCGATCGGCAGCCGCTGCACCTTGGTGCGGTGGCTGTAGCGGGAGATGCGGGCGAAACCCGGATCGACCACGTATTTGATGCCGGGGACGGTGAGCGACGTCTCGGCCACGTTGGTGGCCAGCACGATGCGGCGGCCCGTGTGACGCTGGAAGACGCGGTGCTGCTCGGGGGCGCTCAGCCGGGCGTAGAGCGGCAGGATCTCGGTGTTGCGGAACTCGGCCTTGGCCAGCGCGTCGGCGGCGTCGCGGATCTCCCGCTCGCCCGACAGGAAGACCAGGATGTCTCCGGGGCCGTCGCCGATCAGCTCCCGGCAGGCATCCACGATGCCCTGCGTCTGGTCGTCGTCCTCGTCCAGCGGCCGGTAGCGGACCTCGACGGGATAGGTGCGCCCCGAGACCTCGATGATCGGCGCGTCGTCGAAATGGCGGGAGAACCGCTCCGGGTCAATGGTGGCGCTGGTGATGATGACCTTGAGGTCGGGCCGCTTGGGCAGGAGCTGTTTCAGGTAGCCGAGGATGAAGTCGATGTTGAGGCTGCGTTCGTGGGCCTCGTCGATGATCAGCGTGTCGTACTGGTCGAGCATCCGGTCGTTCTGCAGCTCGGCCAGCAGGATGCCGTCGGTCATCAGCTTGACCAGGGTGCGCTCGCTGGCCTGGTCGGTGAAGCGGACCTTGTAGCCGACCACCTCGCCCAGGCCTGTGCCGAGCTCCTCGGCGATGCGCTCGGCGACCGTGCGGGCGGCGATGCGGCGGGGCTGGGTGTGGCCGATCAGCCCGCGTACGCCGCGGCCGAGCTCGAGGCAGATCTTGGGGATCTGGGTGGTCTTGCCGGAGCCCGTCTCGCCCGCGATGATCACGACCTGGTGGTCGCGGACGGCCTGCAGGATGTCGTCCTTACGCTGGGCGACCGGCAGGTTTTCCGGATATTTCACGACTGGTACGGCTTCGCGGCGGCGTACCAGTCGCTGCTCGGCTCGCTCCACGTCGGCGAGGATCTCCGCGACGATCTTGTCCCGGGTGTCGCGGGAGCGCACCCGGCGCATGCCATCAAGCCTGCGCCGCAGTCGCCGCTGGTCGCGGGGCATGAGCTCGGGCAGGCGGGATTGGAGGTCGGCTAGCGGAGAGGACAACGAAGGCGTTCCCATACTGCTTTCAGGATATTTGAGGCCCCGCGGCCTCGGAGCCAACGGCCCATATTGCCTGACCAGGTCGCCCGGCGCATCCCAATATCCGGGCGTGAGATCAGTGTGCCGGCCGCGTACCGGCTGAGCCGGCTCAGCGGGCGGCGGCGGCGTGGGCGGCGCCGATGATGCCGGCCTCGTTCTGCAGGGCCGCGGGCACCACCGGCGTGTCGATGTGGACGTGCGGCAGGAACCTGTCGGCCCGCTTGCTCACGCCCCCGCCGATCACGATCAACGACGGCGAGAACAACATCTCCACGTGACGGAGGTACTCCTCCACCCGCTCGGCCCACTTCTCCCAGCTCAGCTCGTGCTCCTCGCGCACCCGGGCCGAGGCCCGGTGCTCGGCGTCCTTGCCGTGCAGCTCCAGGTGCCCCAGCTCCGTGTTGGGCACGAGCGTCCCGTCCGCGAACAGCGCGCTGCCGATCCCCGTCCCGAGCGTCAGCACCAGCACGGTCCCCCGCTGCCCCCGCCCTCTCCCGAAGGCCATCTCGGCCAGGCCGGCCGCGTCGGCGTCGTTCAGCACCATCGCTCCGCCGAACAGCGTCGCCGCGTCCACGCCGATCCACGAGTGGTGCACGTTCGCGGCCGTTCGCACCACGCCGTCCACCACCACACCGGGGAACGTGACCCCGACAGGACCGTTCCAGCTGAAATGCTTGACGATCGACGCGACCACTTCCGCCACCTCATGGGGCTTGGACGGCTGCGGCGTGGCGATGCGCAGGCGGTCTTCGAGCAGCTCGCCGGCCTCCGTGTCGACCGGGGCGCCCTTGATGCCCGAGCCGCCGATGTCGATGCCCAACACGTTCATGTTTCTCCATCTCCCCCGCCCGGCGAGAAAAACTCTTCGTACTGATATTTCCGGACCCGACTGAACCCGCTTCCCGCCCTCCGCGTATCTCGCGTCACAAGCGCTAACTAGGAGGCAACGGATGCGGCCACGCATCATCACACTCTGCGCTGTTGCGGTCGTTCTGGGAGCGACTCTCACGACTCCCGCACACGCCACCACCAGGAACCGTTTCGACGTCATCAACCTTGTGTCGGACGTCAGGGGCAAAGCCCCTGTCACCGACCCCAAGGTCGTCAACCCGTGGGGCCTGGCCATGGGCAAGACTCTGTGGGTCTCGAACACCGGCACCGGCAGCGCCACCGTCTACTCCGGCACGGGCAAGAAGGAGAAGACCGAGGTGGCCATCCCGGGCGGAGCCCCGACGGGCCAGGTGTTCAACCCGGGCGAGGGCTTCACCGTGAAGGGCAAGCCCGCCACGTTCATCTTCTCCAGCCCGAGCGGCGCCATCAGCGGCTGGAACGCCGAGGTCGATCCGGCCAACGCGATCATCGCGGCGTTCACCCGCGGCGCCGACTACAAGGGCCTCGAGCTGGTCGAGACCGAGGACGGAGCCTTCCTGCTGGCCGCCGACTTCGCGGGCGGGCGCATCCACGCCTTCGACGAGGACTTCAGGCGCATCCATCTGAGCCGCTGGCAGTTCAGGGACCCGGCGGTCCCCTCGACGTACAAGGCTTACAACGTCGCGGTCGCCAACGGGAACATCTGGGTCGCCTACGCCCTGCGTGACAAGACCACCGGCAAGCCCGTGTTCGGCGCCGGCAAGGGCTTCGTGAGCCGGTTCAACGGGGACGGGCGCCTCACCGGGCGCATCGCCAGGGCCGGGCTGAACGCCCCCTGGGGCCTGACCGCGGCGCCGAAGGGCTGGGGACAGTACGCCGGCGCGCTGCTGGTCGGCAACTTCGGCGACGGCACCGTGCAGGCGTACAAGAGCGGACGTCACCTGGGGTCCCTGCGCACGGCCAGCGGCAAGCCGATCGTGCTGCCCGGCCTCTGGGACCTGGAGCCCGGTACCGCCACCACCGGCGGCGAGAACTCTCTGTGGTTCTCCGCGGGCATCGACGGCACCAAGCACGGCCTGATCGGCGTCATCGCCCCGCAGGGCACCAAGCCGACGTCCACCGCCACCCCGTCGACCAGCCCGTCGAACCACCCGTCGGGTCACCAGTCGAGCGCCCCCACTACCCAGCCGCCCTCCCAGAACAACCCCTACGGCGGGTACTGACCGGCGCTCTCTCGCCGCCGCCCCCACCTGGCGAGAAGCGCAGCTCGCCGACAGAGGCGGGGGCGGCGGTCTCACGACGTTTCCGGCGCGGTTGGCGCGAGCCGCGCCGGAAACAACCTCTCCGGTACGGTCGGACCGTGACTTTTAGCGAATGGCTCCGGGAGCGGTGCGAGCCCGAGTGGACGGCCGTGGTGACGCACCCGTTCGCCATGGCGATCACGACGGGCACCGTGCCCGACGACGGCCTGCGGCGCTACCTGGAGCAGGACTTCCAGTTCGTGGACTCCTTCACGGCACTGCTCGGGGCGGCCGTGGCCAGTGCGGACACGTTCGAGGCGCGGGTGCCGTACGGGAGGTTCCTCGGGCAGGTGGCGACCACCGAGGAGAAGACGTACTTCCACCGGGCGCTGGCCGAGCTGGGCGGGCGGGCGGACGCGCCGCCGGAGCCCGTGACGGCGGCGTTCAGGCAGCTCATGGACGAGGTACGCACGTCGCAGGACTACCTGCTGATCGCCGCCGTGCTCTGCGTGGCCGAGTGGTGCTACCTCGGCTGGGCGTCGCGGGCGGTGCCGCCGTTGCCGGAGCGTTTCGTGCACCGGGAGTGGATCGAGCTGCACGAGGGCGCGGAGTTCCGCGCCTGGGTGGCCTTCCTCCGGGGCGAGCTCGACCGGCTGGGGGCGACCCTGGACGAGGGGCGGCGGCTGGAGGTCCTCGGCGTGTTCCGGCGGGCCGTCGAGCTGGAGCGGGCCTTCTTCGACATGGCCGCCGCGCCGAACTAACCGAGTACGGCCGCCAGATCCTGATATGTCCGGTAATGGAGGCCGGTCATCCCGAGCTCCCTGGCGGCCTCCACGTTCCGCAGCCGGTCGTCCACGAACAGGCAGCGCTCCGGCGCGGCCCCGGCGCGCTCGGCGGCGATCTCGTAGATCCGCCGGTCCGGCTTGGCCACGCCGACCCTGGCGCTGCTGACCACGTCGTCGGCGAAGTGCGTGAGCCCCAGCAGGTCGAGATGCTGCTCCAGCGTGTCCATGGCGTTCGTCACGATGATCACGGGAACGTGCTGCTGAACCCTCGCCAGCAGCGCCCTGACCTCCTCGTCCACCCAGAACCGCACTTGCGCGAACTCGGCGACGGCCCGGCGGACCCGCTCGTCGCCGCCCAGCGCGACCGCGATCGACTCGAGCCACTGCGCCTCGGAGACGTGCCCGAGCGTGGGAGGCAAGATCAGCTCGGGGTCGAGGGCCGTCTTCATGAGCGGCAGGCCGTAACGGGCCTCGATGTCGGCCTGGGCGGCGTGGTCGAAGTGGCGGAGCACTCCGTCGAGATCGGACAGGACCGCGTCAAAGGGGATCACAGCCCCACATTGTGGCAGTCCCCAGCTTTTCCCGCGCTGCCACAGGTGAGTGGGCGACCTGCGGCACTACCATCTCCGAGACAGGATTCGGTATCGGAACGGTAGGGCATGAACGATCACCGGCTGCCACGCGAGCTGTGCCAGCTGTTCGCCGACGGCGGCAAGGGGCGCAGGCTGTCGGCCGGGCTGCCCCCTGGCGACGTCGTCTGGCCCGATCCCGGCTACAACCGGCAGGGCGAGGCGCCGCGGCCGGCGTTCTGGATGAGCGACGAGCCGGCGGCCGGCGAGGACTGGGCGCGGTTGCGCGAGTGGCACCTGCACAGCGGCCTGTGGCCGGTCCTGCTGGACGAGTCAACGCAACCCTGGGGGATCGGCCAGATCGTGCCGGACGATCCACGCCAGATCGACCACTTCACCGCCGACGGGTTCATGGCCGAGGTGTGGCAGGAGTGGGTGTCGCAGATGCCGCCTGACGGGCTGGCCGAGCTGGAGCCGTACGGCGCGATCTGCCCGGGCCTGGCCGCGCCCGGCGTGCTCAGGGCCGCCCCGGGCGAGGTCGCCGACTGGTACGCGGGCGAGCTGGCGGCCAAGGGCATGCCCCTCGGCCTGGTCGCCGCCGCGAGGGGCGCGGACGCGCTGGCGGTCATGGGCTGGCAGGGCGCGCTGCACCACAACGAGTGGATGGTGCCGATGGCGGCCGTGGTGCGCAGTTGGGAGGACCGGTTCGGGGCGCGGGTGGTGAGCGTCGGGTTCAACACACTGGACCTGAGCGTGGCGGCACCGCCGGTCGAGCCCGAGCACGCGTTACACGTGGCGGCCGAGCACTGGGCGTTCTGCCCGGACAACGTCGTCCAGGGGCCGGGCGATCTGCAGGGCTATGCGCAGCAGATCATCGGCGTGCACGCCTGGTCCTTCTGGTGGGACTGAATCCACCACGGCAGTCGCTTGGAGCGGTCGCGCCGTTCGAGGGCCCGGTCGGCGGGCCGGCCGGACCCTCGATCGCGACCGAGGAGTAATCGGTTTCAAGGAATGCGGGCCACGGCGCCGTAACTGCCCGACGAACTCGGCTGCTCGAAGCAGGCGAGCTCATGGCCATGGGGCCGCCATTCCGGGACCCACACCAATCCCGGATCTACCAGCACCAGACCTTCGAGCAACGCCTCAACCTCCTCCCGGTTGCGAATCGCGTGACCGGGCAGCGTCATCGCCAGCAGGTCGTGAATGGCGGGAAGCAACTCCGGTGGGATTCCGTCGAACGTGGTCTGCAACAGCGACAGGTAGCTCCCTTCGGGCACCGCCTGCCGAATTCGCTTGATCACGTAATGGAAGAACTCGTCGTCGTTCAGGCTGTGAGTCGACAGCAGCAGCACGGCCATGGGCCGGTCCCAGTCAAGGAACGTCTGCACGACCCTGTCGTCGAGCAGGTCGTCGATCTCGCGTACGTCGCCCTCTACAACGCGTACGAGATCGGTGACGGGCTCGATCGTAGCCCGCGCTCCGGCCAGCACCATCGGGTCGCTTTCCACATAAACGACCCGTGCCGCCGAGGCACGCAGGGCGTCCCTGGCAATGTCATGCAACTGCCCGCCGGCCGGCAGGCCGCTGGGGACGCCACTCCCGACGATCACGAACTGATCCACACCCTCGGTCGCCAGGTGACGGACCACACGGCCCAAATATTGGAGCACGGCCCGCGCGGCCGTCGTCGTGATGGGAGCGGCCTGGTCGTAGCGGCGCACTGCGTCTCTGTCCGCCACGAAGTTGTTCTTTCCACCCGCGGCGGCATCGAGAATCCGGGTGATCCTTGCTTGGGTCAGCTCCAGCTTCGCCAGGTTTCGGATGGCACGCTGACGCATTGAGTGTTGCCCCTTTCCCCTCGCCCACTATCTCGGGAAAAGCTGATCCTTTCGGACCCCACTCGATGACCCAGAACATATGATCCTCGTTACCGGGCAGAAGACAACCTGAAAACCTATTAGTTTTCGGTATATATGGGTAACCCCAACTCGCGCATAATGATCATTTACTAGGGAAAGAGATCACTTTCCGAGCGAACGCGAAAGCTTTTCGCGATGGTAATTCAACACCTCGAAGGTCTCTTCGCGCGTGGTCGTCGTCACGGACAACTTCGTGAACGCCTGGTGGTACGCCTCCACCGCGGCGGTGTCGGTGACCAGCTCCTCCGACTCGATCCCGTGGGCGCACGCGATGTCCGGCTCGAACGCCTCGGCGAAGCGCCAGAGCGTGAACGGGCCGGTGCGCGGCACGTAGGCGGGGTCGTCCATCGGCACGACGTGCAGTGAGATGTTGGGCCGCTTGGCGTGCTCGATCAGCATGTCGAGCTGGCGGAGCTGGACGTGCTGCCCGACGATCGAGCGCATCAGCACGCTCTCGTCGATCACCGCCCACACCACGATCCCGCTGTCGCGGGCCACGGCCTCCTGGCGGGCCAGCACGAGAGCCAGCGCCTCCTCCACCGTCGATTGCCCGAGGGTCGCGGGCCCGGCCACGGTGACGGCGGCTCTGGCGTATTCCTCGGTCTGCAGCAGCGGCGGGACGAACTGGTTGTGGTAGGTGCGGATCACCGTGGCCCGTTGTTCGAGCGCGTAGGTGGTGGCCAGCCAGACGGGCACCGACTGCGCGTCGTACCAGGCGGCCTGGCGCTCGCCCCTGGCCAGCGACAACACGTATTCGCGGATGGGCGGAGCGGCGACGCCGTAGACGGTGAGCAGGCGTTCGACGGTGATGGGCGCGGGGGCGATCCGGCCCTCCTCGATGGCGGGGATCGCGGCCGCTCCCCTGCCGACCGCCGTCTCCACCTGCTCGACGGAGAGCTGGACGGCCAGGCGCAGGCCGTGCAGCCGCTTGCCGAGCGCCCTGCGCTGCGGCCCGCTCAGCGGCGCGGCCGCCTCCGGGATGTCGGCGGTGGGCTCAGGCTCGTCGGGCAGGCCCTCGGCCTTGCGGGCGAGCTCGACCACGCCGCGCAGGACGGCCAGCGAGCCCTCCGACAACCCCGACGCGGAAAGGCCGATGGTGGCCGCCCGCAACTGCAGGTCCTCCACGGCGCCCGACTCGAGGTGGTCGTCGCCGACCAGCCAGCCCACGCTCACCTGGAGGCACGAGGCCAGCGCCCGCAGCACCTGGAGCGTCGGATTGGTCTGCTTGCCGGTGCGCAACTGGCTGACGTAGGCGCGGGTGATGGGGATGCCCGCCTCCGTCAGCGTGGAGGCGACCTGCGCGCCGGTGAAACCGCGCTTGGTCAGCGCGAGATCGAGCCGCTCGGCGAAGTTCGCCACGGCACACCTCCTACCGCCCGTGAACTTTTCCAGCGTAAGGGACGCCTGGCCCCACTGTCCCCTGCCATGCGGGCAAGCTCTGCCACGCGGGTAGGTATCAACTTATGCGCAAACTGTCAGTTGACATAGCCCCGCTCATAAGCGGACTATCGGAGCGCGTGGTAACTGAGGCTTAACAGCCAGGCGGTTCTGGAGAGTTCCTCGACGAGGAGGTGGCCGGACATGACGACCATGGATCCCTCGGGTGGTTCCTGGTTCCTTGATGATCCGGCCTCCCCTGGACAGGAGCAAGTGGTCCAGCGCATCTGCGCGCGTGTGGCCGGGCCCGAGGTCGGGGCCGGCGTACAGGTCGCGAGCCTGCCGCTCGGCGGTGTCCAGGTCTGGCTGGACAGCCCCCGTCATCGTTGGCGCTTCTATCACCGGATGGCCCGCGAGCTGCGGCTGGCCGGATGGCACACGGAGACGGGACCTGATCGGCTGCTGTTGCTCGGGTGGAGTGCGGTCTGCCTGAGCCATCGCGCTCGCATGCTGAGTGCGGCCCTGGCGGGACGGCTGGCCGACTTCGACAAGACGGCCTTCATGGCCGTCATGATCGCCACCCGGCTAGGTCACGAGGGGTTCCCGGTCGAGGAACTTCCAGCCGAGGTGGAAGCTCGCTGCGGCGACGCGTTGCGCTGGCCCGCCCGGCTGGCCGATCTCGACGGCCTCGAACGCAGGTCGTCACTCGAGCCGCTGAGGCTCAGACTGGCCCAGGTGGCCGGGCTGGAGGCCAAGGTGAGCCGTCGCTGCGGCGAGCACCTCGCGCTCGCCTCGAAGGTCGCGCGTACGGTGGCCGGTGGTGCGGGACCGGTCCCATCACGCGCATCCGCGTCGCGAGTGTCACCAAGGGCCGGGCTGACGGAGCGTATGGTCTGCGTCAGCGTGCCCAACGTGGCCATGAGCACTGGGACGGCGCGATGACGCCGATACCCGTTCTTCTCCCCTGCTGCCTGGGCGCGGCGGCGGTCATCACGGCCGCGTCCTGGCAGCTCCTGTCAGGAGGGTTGCTGACTCGGCGCATCGGCGCCGCATTGATGTTCCCCGCCTCGCTCGCGCCGCTCCTCGGCGCGCTGCCCGCGAGCCGCAGGGCTCGGGGCGTCGCGCTGTGCTGCGCGTGCGCCGGCGGCGGAATGCTGGCGTTGCCATCAACTGGCGGGTGGCTGCCGGCCGAGTACGGCTGGCGCGCCCTGTTCGTCCCCTGCGCGGGACTGGTGGCAGCGCTGTTGCCGCTGGCCCCGGCGCTTCCCCACCCCCCCGGCACCGTGCGTCACGTGCCCGACAATGTCGGCGCGGTGCCGTCGGCCGGCACGGTAGCGGCTGGCGTGCCGGCCAACTCGAGGGGTAGCGCCTGGGGCTGGCTTAGCCCGCGTTCGCCGAGCTTCGCGGACGCGGTACTGATGGCCATGATCGTGCCGATCGTGGCCGCCCCCCTGGCCGGCCGGCGCATCGGCCGCCACGGGGTCGTCTATGGCGGGGGCCCCGGCGGCGGCGGCGCGATCGGCACTGTCAGCACGGGGGGTGATGCTGGGCGGTGCGATCGGCGTGACGGGCGCCACGGTGCTGATCGACCGGCCGTTCCCGGAGGGGCCGGTGCCCGGGCACTCCTCCGTGCTGGTGGCCATTCCGCTGGCCGCCGTCTTGCTCGCCGCCACGGCGCTGGTGCGGGTCGCCGGGGCGTCGAGCCGTTGGACCGAACCTCGATCTCAACGCGCGGCGGAAGAGGGGCCGGCGATGCTCCGCCGGCCTCTCGCCCAGCCGCGCGACATCCAATGCGCGCCTCCGGCACGACCGTATTTCAGCAGCAGCGAGACCAGCTGCGCCGTGTCCCCGACCAGTGTCATCAACCCGCTATTGAGCAGGAGTGAGCATGCTCACCGAAGAAGTGCGCAGGTCACAACCACACGAAGTGCACGCACGGGGCGTACGGCCCGGTGCGCCGCAACCGTCCTGGGGCGAGGACCAGGACGGCCCCCCGCCTCCAGCGGAATCGGCGCGCACCGTGCACCGGCTGCGCCGCATCCGGAAGGTGTCCGTGCAGCCCATCACCGAGATCGACCGGGCGCCCCGGCACCGCGTCTCCTGAACCCCTGGTGTCTCCTGAACCCCGCCATCCCTCGCAGGAGGAGATCCATGCGCACCGTCCTCGCACCCGCACGTAACGGGGGTGTGCTGTGAACCGCGGCAGGGTGGGCGTGATCGTGGCGCCCGCCAACCCGTCCGCGGAGCCCGAACTGACCCGGCTGCTTGGGTCACGCGCCGACATGCACGTCACCCGCTTCCCCGTACGGTCCGGACTGACCCTGGCCGAACGGCTCGAGAGCTACAACGAGGCCCTGCCCGACATGGTCTCGGCGTTCGACGGCCTGCCGCTGAGCGCGATGGTCATGGCCTGCAGCGAGCCCCGCTACCTGATCGGCCCCGACGAGGACCGCGACCAGTGCGCCGAGCTGACCACCGCCGCCGGGGTGCCGTTCGCCTCGGCCACGCTGGCCACGCGCGAGGCCATGGAGCACATCGGGGTGGGCGACATCGTCCTGGTCTCGCCGTACCAGCCGTGGTTGACGGAGCTGGCCGAGCGGTTCTGGAAGACCGCGGGCCTGAACGTCACCCAGGTGGTGCAGGTACGCGCGAAGGACGGCTACTCCTCGTACGCGGTCACCCCCGCCGAGCTGATCAGCCAGGTCGAGCTGGCGGAGCTGCCGGGGGACGCGGTGCTGCTGTTCACCGGCACCGGCATGAACACGCTGCCCGTGCTCAGGCCGCTCAGCACCGGCAACGACCGTGTCCTGCTGACCTCGAACCTCTGCACCGCCTGGTGGGCCCTGTCCAGGGCCGTCGGCCGGCACGTGACGCTCAGCCCTGTGCCCTACCGCCGGCATATGGCGGCTCCCAGGGTGGGAGGCGTGGCATGAACGGCGTCATCGTGGTCGGAGCGGGACCCGCGGGGCTGACCGCGGCGCTCTCGCTGGCCAGGGCCGGGATCCCGGTCACCGTGCTGGAGCGCGAGAAAGAGCTCAGCAGGCAGACGCGGGCATGCACCTTCCACCCGGCCACCCTCGACCTGCTCGACGACCTCGGCGTGGCCTCCAGGCTCGTCGCCAAGGGCCGCGTCGTCGACCGCGTGCAGTGGCGCGACCGGTCCGGGATCGTGCTGGCCGAGATGGGCATGAACCGGCTGGACGGCCTGACCAAGCATCCGTTCAGGATCCACGCCGACCAGGCTTCGCTCACCCCGCTGCTGCTCGCCGCCCTGAACGTCTACCCCAACGTGGACGTGCGGTTCGGCACCCACGTGGACGGCGTGGCAGAGGGCGGCACAGGGATCCGGGTCCGCGTCGGCCACACCTGGACGCGGGCCCGGTACATGATCGCCGCCGACGGCGCGCACAGCACGGTACGGGGCTCGCTCGGGCTGCCGTTCCCCAGGTCCGCGTATCCGACGCAGGCGTTACGGGTGTTCACCGACTCGCCGCTCGACCGGTTGCTGCCGAGCATGGCGCCGCTGACGTACGTACGGGATGTGCAGCAGTCGTGCACCCTGCTCGCGCTGCCCGACCACTGGCGGATCATCTTCAAGATCCCCTGCGACGCGCACGAGCCGCTGTCGCCGCCGAACCTGTCCCTGCTGGTCCGCCGGGCCCTGCCGGGGGCCAGCGAGCCCATCCACGTGACGGGCGCCGACAGGTTCGGGCTGTCCAGGGGGGTGCTGACGTCGTACAGGTGCGGGCGGGTGTTGTTCGTAGGCGACGCCGCGCACCTGACCTCCACGGTCGGCGGGCTCAACATGAACGCCGGCATCCACGACGCCGTCGAGGTCGGGCAGGTGATCGCGGCCGTGATCGGCGGCTTCGCCCCGCCCGCCGCGCTGGAGGCGTGGGCCTGGCGGCGGCGTTCGGTGCTGCTGCAACGGGTGATCCCGCGCGGCGAGACGCGGCTCGCGGGCGTGCGCGAGCGCGACAGCGCCAGGCTGGCGGCGGCCATGGCCGGGCTGCGGGCCATCGCCGGCGACCCCGACGCGACCCGGGCCTACCTGGCCCAGGCCTCGCTGCTGGACACCGTGCCTGGAAAGACCTGACCTGCCGCCGCTGTGACGGTAGTCGATCGGAGGAGGTGACACTGGATGTGGCGAACCCTGTCTGACGACGCTCGCCAAGCCATTCGCGACCTGTGCGACAAGCACGGAGCCCGCCTCTACGACTACTGTCGCACCGAGCTCGCCGCGGGCGACGCCGAGCAGGCGGTCGCCGGCGCCATGCTGACGGCGCACCTGTACGCGGAGCGCGTGCTGGATCCCGCCCTGCGGCGACCCTGGCTCTACGCGGTGGCCCGCGCGCACCGCGCGGTCGTCGCCAAGCCCGCGAGCATCGGCTCGTGGTCGCGCCCCGGCCGGATGTCGGAGCTGCTGCCCGAGGCGCTGCTGTCCCTGGAACGCGCGCAACGCGAGCTCCTCGACCTGTCCGTACGGCACGGCCTGGCCGACGCCGAGCTCGCCGCGATCTTCGAGCTGGGCCAGGCCGAGGTGCGGACCATCGTGACCCAGGCCGCCGCGGGCCTGGAGGAATGGTTCGCCGCGATCATCGCCGCGCGGGCCCGCGACGGCTGCCCCGATCTGACGGCGCGGATGGCCGAGTGGGTCAGGGCTCCCGGCAGGCGGGCCAGGGCCAGGATCGGCCGTCACATCCAATCGTGTGCTACCTGCCGGGCGGCGCCCAGGACCATGACGGCGGGCGCGTTGTTGCGCCGCCTGCCGATCACGGCGCTGCCCGGCACGCTTCCCAACCGGCTGGCGTTGGCGCAGCCGCTGCCTGGCGAGGGACCTCTCTGGCGGGCGGACGGCTTCCCTGTGCAGGCCCGCACACTGGTGGAGGCCGGCCCAGTGGAGACCAGCACTGGGCCCGTTCCACCGGTCGCCGACGCCACGCCCTCCGCCCCGGTCGCCGACCCCACGACGGCGACCTCGGGAAAGCCCTGGTCGGCGGCGGGCGCGGCTGCCGCCGACCAGGAGCATCCCCCGGCTCCCGCGGTACGCGGGCGGCATCCGTTCACGCCGCCCAGCCGTACCCGGGCCTTCCGCGGGGGCTCCTCCGGCGACAAGCTCGTCTACAGCGCCGCCGTCAAGGGCGAGAGCAACGGCTCGCAGAGCCATGGGGCGATCATCCGCTACGGCGGGATCACCCTGACCGGCCTCGACCAGCTGCCGGGCGAGGACACCGTGCAGGAGTTCTGGCGCGACCGGCCCGACGACGACGATCCCGACGCCGGGGCGCCGATCAGGGCCGTGGCCAGGCTCGGGCTGATCGTGGGTGTCGGGCTGCTGGTGGCGGGCCTGGTCTGGGCCATCGTGAACGCCCGCCAGCACCCGGCCACGATCACCAAGGCCGCCGCGGAGACGAGCGTGGAGCCGTCGCGGTGGGTGGGCAAGGTCGTGGCCGCCGCCGGATCCGGCCTGGAGAGCGTGGCCAAGAAGGTCGATCTGCCGAAGCCCGCGCCGCCGGTGGCGAAGGTGTCGCCGTCGTCGTTGTCGCTGGGCTCGGGGCGTACCGGGTCGTTCTCGTTGTCGTGCACCGGGCGGTGCGAGATCACCTCGGCCACCGGCACGGACGGCATCGCGGTGTCCGGCACATCTTTCAGGGTGAGCGCGCCCGTCTCGCGGAGCGGCTGCGCCGCGCGCGTGGAGCGCGGGAAGATCACCGTTCGGTGGGCGGGCAAGGCGACCGGCGACGGGGCCCGCACCGGCGGGACCACGCTCGGGAAGGGCACCCTGACCATGAGCGTGGCCTGGACGGTCGCCGCGGACAGGGGCGCGCGGATGCTCGACGCGCAGCGCGGCGTCTACTGGAGCAACTGCGGGTAGGGGCCCCGGGCTGAGCCCGAGACCCCTTTCGCTGCTAGAAGAACTGGAACTCCGGCTCGGGCTCGGGCAGGTCGAGCCGCTCAGGTCCGCGGAACCTGGCCGTGTCCTTCGGTACGTCGGCCAGCGGCGTCCCGAGCACGAACGGTACGGTGACGCTGGACTTGACCAGGTCGATGGTCACGTTCGCGCCGGTGCCGGACTCCTCGCTGTAGGTGGAGTCGGTGCCCGCCACCACGAGGCCGATCCGGTGGCCCTTTCTGAACGTGTAGTCCTGCGGCAACGTCAGCCACTTGACCGTGCCGTACGTGCCGACCGGCAGCGGCTTGGCCTGGCTGAGCGAGTCGCGGTTCTGCACGTCGATCCAGCCGCGGGCGACGATCTCGAGCGGGCGGGTGGCCACGTTCGTGACGACCTTCTTGTAGCAGGCGTCGTCGGCCGTGGTGCTCTCTCCGTGGCAGTCCTCCTCGGTGAGGGTGGTGATGCCCTGGCCGCGCCGCCAGTCGACGCGGGTCGCCTCGCCGAAGTCGACGAGCAGGGCCGTCAGGTTGGAGGTGGGTTTGTCCAGCTTGACCCGCAGGTCGGCGGTGGGCGTGCCGGACAGGCGCAGGTCGAGCGGGAGCTCGCCCGTGGTGAACGCCACCCGGCCCGGATTGGCCGTGCCGATGTCGGCCGTCATGTCGTTCTCGCTCATGCGCAGGTCGGTGAAGGAGGCGGTGCTGTTCTTCTTCGCGGGCTTGAGCCCGAGCGAGCCGTCTGCCGCGGGGCGCAGCGACGCCTTGAGCGCGAACGGCGCCGGCCAGTCGCGCTGGGTGGCCCACTGCGCCGGGCCGACCTCGACGTCCGCGCGGGGCTCGTGGGTGATCCCGTTGCGTACGCCGAGCAGCCAGTAGTCGAACCAGCGGTGCAGGGTGTCCACCCACAGGTCCCTGCGGCCCTGGAAGTCGAACGGGTCCACGTGCTGGGTCTGGCCGACCCAGATCTTGCGCGGCACGTTCCGGTCGGCCAGGGCCTTCCACCAGGTGGAGAAGTTGTCCGGCTTGACGTTGAGGTCGTTGACGGTGTGCACGACGAAGACGCTGGCCTTGACCTTGGAGACGTCACCGAGCAGGCCGGCGATGTAGTCGCGTTCGGCCCAGAACGGGTTGAAGCTGCCGGTGTCGTCGCCGTCCTCGGCGTCCATCTTGTCGCGGACCTGCTGGCACTTGGGCTCGGGATCGGTGTCCACGTAGTTGGCCAGCCAGGAGGCGTAGTCGTAGTTGTAGATCACGCCGTTCGAGCGCTGGTACTTGTACCAGGAGCTGATCGCCGAGATCGGCACGATCGTCTTCAGGCCCTCCACACCGGTGGCGGCCACGGCGTTGGCCAGGGTGCCGTCGTACGACTTGCCGATCATGGCGGACTTGCCGGTGGTCCAGTCGGCCACCGCCGGGGTGCCGTCGTCCTTGACCGCCTTGGCCCGGCCGTTCAGCCAGTCGATGACCGCCTTGCCGCCCAGCACGTCGGCCTTGCCGCCGATGTCCGGGCAACCTTCTGACCTGGTGGTGCCCAGCATGTCGACGTTGAGGACGGCGTAGCCGCGGGGGACGAAGTAGTTGTCATAGAAAAGCGGAAATTTCGTGACATTTCCGGCTGCGTCGTAAATTTTGCGCTCTGACTCGTTGCCGCGGCCCGAGTTGTCGTAGTACGGGCTCTCATCGATGATCACCGGCACCTTGAGCCCCGGGCCGGACTCCTTGGGCCTGATGATGTCCACGCGTACCTTGTCGAGCTTGCCGTCCAGGTCGCTGTCGACGGTCGACTCGACGTACACGTGCTCGCGGATGGCGTCCGCGTAGGAGAAGACCGGCTGCGTACGATCGTTCTCGATCTTGATGGTGGGTCCGGCCGTGGCCTGGGCCGGAGTCGCGATCGCCAGGGTGAGGGCGATCGCGATGAGGGTCGGGCGTAATTGTGACACGCGTGACCTCCGTGACATTTGTCGGAATAAGGGGAAATCTCTCAGACCGTCCGCAAGCTGGCAAGATCCGAGGCATGCATGTTCACGACCGAGTCAGGGGCTGCCTCCTCGGCGGCGCGATCGGCGACGCACTGCGCGCGGCCGTGGCGCCGGCGGCGGACGGCGCGCACTCGCCGGAGAAGGCCGAGTCGCTGGGCGGCGCGTGGGTGGCCGCCGAACTGGCTTGACCGCCTGCCGGAGATCACGTTCCAGCGCCCGGCAGCGTCTAGGGTGGATGTCCACCAGCCGATGAGAAGAGGGCACATGCGAAACGTCGCTCGGACCTCGCTCGTGGACGCCGCCATCGCCGAGCTCCGCCGGGAGATCGCCAACGGGGTGTGGCCGGTCGGCACGAAGATCCCGTCCGAGAGCCAGCTGGCGCAGAGCCTGGGCATGAGCAGGCTGTCCGTACGCGAGGCGGTACGCGTCCTGGCCCACGCCGGGCTGCTGCACACCCGGCAGGGCGACGGCACGTACGTGACCGCCACCGACGAGTCCAGGGTCGCCCTGCGCCGCCGGCTCGACACGGCGGCGGCCATGGACATCATCGACGTACGCCGCGGGCTCGATCTGGTGGCCGCCAGGCTGGCGGCGGGCAGGCGCACCGAGGAGGACCTGGCCGCGATGCGGGTGACCCTGGCCCGCAGGGACGCGGCCGGGCGGGCGGGCGACCTCGACGGGTTCGCGGACGCGGATGTCGACTTTCACCTGCTGGTGGCGGACTCGGCGCACAACCCGCTGCTCGGCGACCTCTACCGCAGCATGAGCGACGCGTTGCGCGACAGCGTCAGGGACCAGGAGCAGGCGGCGCTGCATCCGGACAGCTCGCACGACGACCTGCTGCGCGCGATCGAGGACGGCGACGCGGCCAGGGCGGTCGCGGTCTCCGTCGCCATCCTGGACCAGCAGACCCGCCAACTGTGACGGCTCAGGGCGGCGGCCTTGGCCCCCGAGTGCACTACCCGGAAATGACGATTGTGTCCGCCGACTCGTCCACCGGCGGATCCGGCTCGTCCTTCCTCCGACGCGGCAGGCGTACCAGGCCACGCGAGCTCATCAGCCCCAGCAGGGCGGACCAGCGCAGGGCCGCCGCCGCGAGCAGCGCGCCACCGGCGGCGGCGATCAGCAGCGTGTACGCCGGAAGGCCACCAGAATCCTGCCCGGCACCCCGCACCAAGTTCCCGGCCCCGGCTTGCGTCCCAGCCCCGGTGTCAGACTCGGTCCCGGACTCCTGACCTTGTGCCGTCTCACTCTGCGGCGAGGCCGAGGGCACGGCTTTGCCCGGTGGGAAACCGGGTGGGCGGACGGCGCCCCAATAGTCCTGGCCACCCGCCAGGGAGCCCGCGACCATGTCCGGTGACACCGGATTCACCTTGAGAGCGCGTGGGACGGTGAGCGTGCAGTTACGCGGCGGGGTTTCGAGCGCGTCCCAAAATGTGGGCCATTGACGGTGTCGACGGAACGGGTTTGAACGGGAAGCGTTCACACTCCTCGATCACCAGCCCGCTCTCCCTGATGACCCGCTCGGTGTCCCGGTTGGGCCGGCACCCGCCGGCCACCAGCGACCACAACGGCGTCACGAGATCCTGCAGCAGCCCCACCACCCGGCTCCCCGACCGCACGTGCTCGTAGAACCGCAGTTCCCCACCGGCCCTGACCACCCGCCGTACCTCGGCCAGAGCCGCCCGCTGGTCCGGCACCGAACAGAGCACCAACGACACCACCGCGGCATCGAACCCGCCGTCCTCGACGGGCAAGGCCCCGGCGTGCCCGGCCACCACCCGTACGGGCACCGTCACCCCACCCGCGGCCCGCTCCGCCAGCGCCCGCAGCCGGTCCTCCGGCTCGACGGCGACGACCTCGCGCACCTCGGGAGGGTAGTGCGCGAAGTTCATCCCGTTCCCGGCGCCGATCTCCACCACCCGCCCGGCCAGCCCCGCCAGCAACCGCCGCCGGTGCTCGGCCGTCCCCCACCGCTCGGACTCCACACTCAGCCGCTCGTACATCCGCGCGAAGCGCGGATGCTGGAACTGCGAAAGGTCCTGCATGTCTCCAGGCTAGATCCCGGCAACGAGGTACGGCGGCACAACCTCCCTACGACCTCAAGAGCCGGGCGATGGCGTCAGCCGCCTCCTTGACCACGGCCTCGGCCACGCGGTGCGCCATGTGCTGCGCACTCATCGCAGCCGAAACCCGGGTCAGGAAGATCTCAGGAAGCCTTGTTGCTCATGAGCTCCGAGATCTTCCACTCGCCGCCGTCCTGCATCAGCACGAACAGCTCGCGGTAGTTGTCGTTCCCCTGCTTGCTCGTCGCGCGGACGACGGCGTCCTCCTCCCCCAGCATCCGCGCGTCCTCGATGGTGTGCGTGGCCTGCGCCTGCTGGTTCCCCTGGAGCTGGCCCTGGTACAGGGTGCGGATCGCCTGGGTGCCCTTCGCCGTGGCCTTCCCGGCCAGCTCGACCACCGCGCTGTCGGAGAAGGAGTTGGCGACCTGGTCCACGTTCCCCGACTTGAGCGCGGTGAAGTAGCCCTGGACGACCCCGCGCGCCCCGCCCACGCCGGTCTCCATCGGCGACGCGGTGCCCGACGGAGATTCGCCCGTGTCGGTCTCCTCGGGCTCCATGGAGCCCGTGTCCGTGGGCGTCGCCGGGCTCGCCGCCCCCTTCATCGCTTGCGTGTCGCTCCCCGCGGAGCAGCCCGCGACTAGGACGACGGGGATGATCGCGGCCAGCAGGAGTGCCCTGCGCTGAGAAATCTTGCTCATGGCCGCTTTGATGCCCGCCCCAGTGATGATCGAATGCGCGGTTTAGGCACTCCGCACGACGCCTTTACCTCGTCCAGGTATTACTCACAGTAACGGTTCACCGGATTTGGAGAGACCGTTCAGAGCTTCGATCGTTGCCGACCCGAGACCAGCGCGCGAGGCGCCGGAGATAGCGTCCGTCCAGTGCCGCGAACACAGCCGAATACCGAGTCCCTGCCTCAGCGCGAGGACGCCGAACGCTGCGACAGCGTCGAGTCCGGACGGCGTTGTGTGCTACCAGTGGCGCACCGGAGCCCGCACGTCTACCCGCCGCCAGAGGCCAGAGCATAGCCGCCGACCGCCCCGCGGCGCAGCCGATACGCGAGAGCACCAGAACTAGACGCTGACCTCCACGCACCCACCCGCCACCCGCACCGGATAGACGGGCACCGACACCGCGTCCTCGTCCAGGCACACCCCGGACACCAGCGAGAACACCTGCTTGTGCAGCGGCGAGGCCACGGTCGGCTCGCCCTTCCTGGTGCCGACGATGCCGCGCGAGAGCACGTACGCCCCGCTGAACGGATCCCGGTTGCCCAGCGCGTGCACCGAGCCGTCGTAGGTGCGGAAGACCGCCACCTGCACCCCGTCGACGAGCGCGCAGACGCCGCGTTCCGGCAGGATGGCCTCGTAGTCGCAGATCGGCGTCCAGCTCATCGGGCCATCACCGGCTTGATCTGGCCGCGCTCGCTGCCGAAGACGATCGACGGGTCGGGCACGCCGGGCGCGTTCACGAAGCTGACGAACCTGCTCAGCTTTTCGGGGTCGTCCAGCGTGGCCTGCCATTCGTCGGCGTACGTGGTGATGTGCTGCTCCATCTGCGTGTCCAGGTCGGCGCAGATGCCGAGCGAGTCGTTCATGATCACCTCACGGAGATAGTCGAGCCCGCCGTCCAGCGACTCGATCCAGGCGGCGGTGCGCTGCAGCCGGTCCGCTGTGCGGATGTAGAACATCAGGAACCTGTCGATGGTCCTGAACAGCTCGTCCGTGCTCAGGTCCGTGGCCAGCAGGTCGGCGTGGCGGGGCTTGAAGCCGCCGTTGCCGCCGACGTACAGGTTCCAGCCCTGTTCGGTGGCAATGATCCCGAAGTCCTTCGACCGGGCCTCCGCGCACTCGCGGGCGCAGCCGGAGACGGCGGACTTGAGCTTGTGCGGCGAGCGCAGGCCGCGGTAGCGCAGCTCCAGGGCGATGGCCATCCCGACCGAGTCCTGCACGCCGTAGCGGCACCAGGTCGAGCCGACGCAGGACTTGACGGTACGCAGCGCCTTGCCGTACGCGTGCCCCGACTCGAACCCGGCGTCCACCAGCCGCCGCCAGATCTCCGGGAGCTGTTCGACCCGGGCCCCGAACAGGTCGATGCGCTGCCCGCCGGTGATCTTCGTGTAGAGGCCGAAGTCGCGGGCCACCTCGCCGATCACGATCAGCTTGTCCGGCGTGATCTCGCCGCCCGGGATGCGCGGGACGACCGAGTAGGTGCCGTTCTTCTGCATGTTGGCCAGGAAGTGGTCGTTGGTGTCCTGCAGCGCGGCCCGCTCGCCTTCGAGCACGTGCCCGTTGTGCAGCGAGGCCAGGATCGAGGCCACGGCCGGCTTGCAGATGTCGCAGCCCCTGCCCTGCCCGTGCTCGGCGATGAGCTGGGAGAACGTGGCGATCTGGCGTACCCGGACGATGTCGAACAGCTCGGCCCGCGAGTACGTGAAGTGCTCGCACAGCGCCTTGCTGACCTCGACGCCCGACTTCTCCAGCAGCTGCTTGAGCATCGGCACGCAGCTGCCGCAGGTCGTACCGGCCCGGGTGCACCCCTTGATCCCGGGGACGTCGGTGACGCCCTTGTCGGCGATGGCCGTACGGATCTCGCCCGCGCACACGTTGTTGCACGAGCACACCTGCGCGTCGTCGGGCAGGTCGAGCGCCGCCCCCGCCCCGCTGAACAGCAGGTCGGACGGCGAGGCGGGCAGCTCCTTGCCGACGAAGGGCCGCAACGACGTGTACGGCGAGGCGTCGCCCACGCAGATCCCGCCAAGCAGCGTCCGCGCGTCGTCGCTGATGAACAACTTCTTGTAGACGCCGCCCACCGGGTCCATGTAGGTCACGTCGAGTGCCCCGGACCTCGCCCCGAACTGCGCCACCTCGACCCCGAGCAGCTTCAGCTTGGTCGACATGTCGGCGCCCTCGAAGGTCGAGGACCCGCCCGTGATCCGGTCCGCCGCCACCTCGGCCATCGTGTTGCACGGCCCGACCAGCCCGTAGATCATGCCCCCGACCAGCGCGCACTCGCCGACGGCGTAGATGGCGGAGTCCGAGGTGAGCATCGAGGAGTCCACCACGATGCCGCCCCGCTCGCCCACCTCCAGCCCGGACGACCTGGCCAGCTCGTCCCGCGGCCTGATGCCCGCCGAGAACACCACGACCTGCGCGTCCAGCAGCGTCCCGTCCGGCTTGCGCAGCCCGGTGACCTGGCCGTCGGCATGCTCGATCTCCTGAACGCCCGCCCCCGCGTGCACGCTCAGCCCGAGCCCCTCGATGTGGGACTTCAGCAGCGCGCCGCCGCCCTCGTCCACCTGCCGTGGCATCAGCCAGGGGCTCATCTCGACGATGTGCGTCTTCAGCCCGAGCGCCCGCAACGCGTCGGCGGCCTCCAGCCCGAGCAGCCCACCGCCGATCACGACCCCTTCGACGGCGTCCTTGGCCGCGACCCTGATCGTGTCCAGGTCGTCGATGGTGCGGTAGACGAAGGCGTGCTCTGCCCCGGGCACCGGCGGCACGAACGGCGACGACCCGGTGGCCAGCACGAGCACGTCGTACGGCTCGACGTCCCCATCGGCGGTGACCACCTGCTTAGAAGCCCTGTCGATCCCGGTGACCCGGCTGTTCAGCCTGGTCACGACCCCTGAGGGCACCGGGAAGGTGAGGTCCTCCGCGCTGGTGCCCGACAGGTAGGAGGTCAGCGCCACCCGGTCGTAGGCCGGGCGGGGTTCCTCCCCGATCACTGTGACCTGCCCGTCGAAGCCCTTGTCCACAAGGGTTTCGACGAGCCGGTGAGCCGTCGGTCCGTACCCGACGACGACAAGCTTCCTCATACCGAAATCCCTTCCTGCTCGCACAGCCAGCCGACGATGCCCTCCACGGCGTCGCGGCAGGTACCACATCCGGTCGTGGCCCTGGTCGCGGCGGCCACCCCGGTCACGTCCCGCGCCCCGGCCTCCCAGCAGGCCCTGATCTGGCCCTTGGTCACGTTGTTGCACTGGCAGACCTTGGCCGCGTCGGGCATGAGCACCGGGCTGTCGGCCACGGGCGCCGACGACAGCCCGGGGAACAGCAGCCCCGCCCGGTCCCCCGGCACCGGCCCGCCACGGTCGAAGAGCTGGGTGAGCGTGCCGACGGCGTCGCTCTCGCCCAGCAGGATCGCGCCGACCAGCCGGCCGTCGCGGATGACGAGCTTGCGGTAGGTGCCGCGAGCCCGGTGGCTGAAGCGCACCACCTCGGCGTGCTCCTCGGTGAGCTGGGTCTCGCCCATCGCGGCCAGCTCGACGCTCCTGGCCTTGAGCCTGGTGACGAGCCTGGAGCCGCGGTAGAGGGCCTTGCCACCGGTGATGACGTCCGCGGCCACGGCGGCCTGCTCCCAGGCGGGGGCGACCAGGCCGTACACGGTGCCGTCGTGTTCGGCGCACTCGCCGATGGCGAAGATCGACGGGTCGTCGGTGCGCAGTTCGTCGTCCACGACGACGCCGCGCCGCACCTCCAGACCGGCCTCGGCGGCCAGCCCGGTGACGGGCCGGACGCCGCAGGCGAGCACGACGAGGTCGGCCTCGACCAGCTCGCCGCCGGCCAGCCGGACGCCGTTCTCCTGTATGGAGTCGGCGCTGACGCCGGTGCGGATCTCGACGCCGAGCCCGGTCAGCGTCTCGCCGAGCACCTCGCCCGCCTCGACGTCGAGCTGGCGTTCCATCAGGTGCCCTGCCAGGTGCAGCAGGGTCACGGGCAGGCCGCGCCCGGCCAGCCCGCGGGCGGCCTCGATGCCGAGCAGCCCGCCGCCGACGACCACGGCCCTGCGGGCCCGCTCGGCGGACTCCATGATGCGCTCGCAGTCGTCGAGCGTGCGGAACGGGATGGCCCGCTCCACGCCGGGGATCGGCGGCACAATGGCGTCGCTGCCGGTGGCCAGGACCAGCAGGTCGTACGGCTCGCGCCGCCCGTCCTGGGTGACCACGGCCCTGGTCTCCCTGTCGATGTGGGCGACCGGGCTGCCGAAGGCGGCCTCGACACGGTGCGCGGCGTACCAGGAGTGGTCGAGCAGCCGCACCTGCTCAGGGCGTGAGCTGCCGGCCAGCACGTTGGACAGCAGCACCCGGTTGTACGGCTGGCACGTCTCCGCGCCGAAAACGGTGATCTTCATCTGCGGGTCCCGGGCGCGTACCTCGCTGACCAGCCGCGACCCGGCCATCCCGTTGCCCACGACGACGAGCCTCATGAGTCCCTCTCCACCCTGACGGCGCAGACCTTGAACTCCGGCATCCTCGACAGAGGGTCGAGCGCCGGGTTGGTGAGCCGGTTGGCGCCCTCCCAGTGGAAGGGCATGAATACGGTGTCGCGCCTGATGGCGTCGCTGATCCTGGCGACGGCCTTGCTCTCGCCGCGCCTGCTGCTGACCCGGACCATGTCTCCGGCGGCGATGTCGAGCTGCTCGGCGAGGTCCGGATGCAGCTCCACGAACGGTTCCGGGGCGGCCTGGACGAGCGGGGCGATCCTGCGGGTCTGGGCGCCGCTCTGGTAGTGGGCGAGCACCCGGCCGGTGCTGAGGTAGACGGGGTAGTCCGCATCGGGCTCCTCGGCCGGAGGCCGGTGCTGGACGGGCACGAACCTGGCACGCCCGTCCGGGGTGGCGAACGAGTCGAGGAACGGGCGGGGTGTGCCGGGGTGGCCGGGCGCGGGGCAGGGCCAGAACACGCCGGTCTCGGCGACGATGCGCTCATAGGTGATGCCGGAGTAGTCGGCCAGGCCGCCCGCGCTGGCGCGGCGCAGCTCGTCGAACACCTCGGCGGGTTCGGTGGGGAAGCGGTGGCCGAGCCGTTCCGCCAGGCCCGCGATGACGTCCAGGTCGCTCCTGACGCCCTCGGGGGGCGCGACGGCCTGGCGGCGGAGCAGGACGCGGCCCTCGAGGTTGGTCATGGTGCCGCTCTCCTCGGCCCACTGCGTCACCGGGAACACCACGTCGGCCAGCGCGGCGGTCTCCGACATCACGAAGTCGCAGGTCACGAGCAGGTCGAGGGCGCCGATGCGGTCGGCGACGTGCTCGGACGCGGGCGCCGAGACGACCGGGTTGGAGCCGAACAGCAACAACGCCCGCGGCCCGTCCGGGGTGCCGAGGGCGTCGAGCAACTCGTACGCCGACCGCCCAGGGCCCGGAATGTCCGCGGCCTGGATCCCCCACACACCCGCCATGTGCTCCCTGGCGGCCGGGTCGTCGATCTTGCGGTACCCGGGGAGCTGGTCCGCCTTCTGCCCGTGCTCCCTGCCGCCCTGCCCGTTGCCCTGCCCGGTCACGCACCCGTACCCCGAGCCGTGCCTGCCGGGCAGGCCGAGCGCCAGCGCCAAGTTGATGAACGCGGTGACGGTGTCGGTCCCCTTGGCGTGCTGCTCGGCGCCGCGCCCGGTCAGGATGTACGCGTTCCCGGCCGCGGCCAGCGCCCTGACCGCCTGCCGCATCCGGTAGACGGGCACCCCGGTGATCCGCTCGACCCGCTCGGGCCACCAGGACGCCAGCGACGTGCGTACGTCGTCGAACCCGGTGGTCCTGGCGGCCACGTAGGACTCGTCCACCAGCTCTTCCGCGATGGCCAGGTGCAGCAGCCCCAGGGCCAGCGCCAGGTCCGTCCCGGGAGTCGGCTGCAGGTGCAGCCAGGCCAGCCTGGCCGTCTGGGTGCGCCGCGGGTCGATGACGATCATGCGAGGGCCGGTCAGGTGGCGCACGAACGGCGGCATGGTCTCGGCCACGTTCGCGCCGGCCAGGAGCACCACGTCGGCGTCGTCCAGGTCGGTGATCGGGAACGGCATCCCGCGGTCCATGCCGAACGCCCTGATCGAGGCGGCGGCGGCCGACGACATGCAGAAGCGGCCGTTGTAGTCGATCTGGCTGGTGCCGAGCGCGACCCTGGCGAACTTGCCGAGCTGGTACGCCTTCTCGTTCGTCAGCCCGCCCCCGCCGAACACCGCCACGGCGTCCGGGCCGTGCTCGGCGCGGATCGCGGACAGCCGGTAGGCCACGTAGTCGAGCGCGACCTCCCACGTCACGGGCTCGCCGTGGAGGAGCGGGGCGGTCAGTCGCTCGCCGTTCGTGAGCAGCTCACCGGCCGTCCAGCCCTTCTGGCACAGCGCGCCCCCGGCTGGTGGCAGGGCGTTGGCGGGGACGTCGCTCCTGGGGCTGATGGCCAGCTCAGGACCGATCTCCATGCCGCACTGCAGCGCGCAGTACGGGCAGTGCGTCTTGGTCACCTCAGACCCGGGCATAGGCGAGGCTCGAGACGACCGACACGCCGACCTTGCGGGTGTAGCACCACCACGTCAGCGCCAGACAGGCCAGGTAGAACAGCGCGAAGGCGAGGAACGCGGGCGCCGGGGTGCCGGCCGCGGCGAACGACATGCCGAACGCCCGGTTGATGAGGAACCCGCCGAGCGCCCCGACCGCCGAGATGATCCCGATGGCGGCCGACGCCTGGCGCTTGCCGTACAGCAGGGCCTCCTCGCCCTCGCCGCGCTCGGCCACGGCCTTGGCCTGGAAGATGGCCGGGATCATCCGGTACGTGGAGCCGTTCCCGATGCCGGAGGTCAGGAACAGCAGCTGGAAGGCCAGGAAGAACAGCCAGAAGTTGCCCGAGGTGCTGGCCGTCCAGACCAGCAGCACGCCGCCGCCCATCGCGGCGAAGTTCCACAGCGTGACGGGGGCGCCGCCGAGCCTGTCGGCCAGCCAGCCGCCCACCGGCCTGATCAGCGACCCGACCAGCGGCCCTGCGAAGGCCACCGCCGCGAACGGCGCCTCGGGGAACAGGCTCTTGCTCAGCAGCGGGAAGGCCGTCGAGTAGCCGATGAACGAGCCGAACGTGCCGATGTACAGGAACGACATGATCCAGGTCTGCGCCTTGCCCGCCACCGTGAGCTGCTCGCGCGCGTCGGCCTTGGCGCTGGTCAGGTTGTCCATGAAGAACCAGGCGCAGGCGCCGGCCACGACGATGAACGGGATCCAGAACCACCCGGCCGCGGCCAGCCCGAGCGAGCCGATCACCAGCGGCATGACGAGCTGCACGGAGGAGACGCCGACGTTGCCGCCCGCGGCGTTCAGCCCCAGCGCGATCCCCTGCTTGTTGCGGGGGTAGAAGTAGGTGATGTTGGCCATGCTGGAGGCGAAGTTCCCGCCGCCGACCCCGGCCAGGGCCGCGATCACCAGGAACAACCAGTACGGCGTGCCCGGGTCGCGCACCGCCACGCCGAGCAGCACGGCCGGGATGAGCAGCAGCAGGGCGCTGACGACGGTGAAGTTGCGCCCGCCGAACCTGGCGGGGCCGAACGTGTAGGGGACCCGCAGCACCGACCCGATCAGGTTCGGCAGCGCGACCAGCCAGAACAGCTGGTCGGTGGTGAACTCGTAGGCCCCCATCTTGGTGGCCACGATGCTCCACAAGGTCCACACGGTGAAGCCGAGGTGCTCGGCCACGATCGAGAAGATCAGGTTGCGCCGTGCGACGTGTTTGCCTGAACTCTCCCAGAAGGCTGGGTCATCGGGGTGCCAATCGGCGATCCAGCGGGCCATCGGCCTCTCCTACGCTCGGCGTCCGGGGACCTCCAAGGTAGGAATCGCGCGTTACGCACTTTGACCGTCCGTGGCTGTGCGTTCGTTACGTGTGATTCACCGCGGTAACAAGCCACGCACATGCGTCACGGCGGAAACATGCCGGAAATGATCGGTTATCCGACATCCCGGCGGGTACCAGCACTCACAGTAAGGGGGGAATCATGATCAAAAAGCTGCACGAGATGGGCATGCGCTCGAGCCACATGTACGCCGCGGGGATGGCGTCGCTGTGTCTGTCCTGCGCGACCTGGATGATGTCGAGAAACAGAACCGGCAAACGATCGGCCATCGAAAGGGCCGACCACTGGGGGATCTTCATCGGCCAGTGGGCGCCGACGTTCTTCACGCTGGGGGTGGCTCTGCGCATGGAGGAGACCCACCGCGAGCTCGAAGAGCCGGAGATGGGGATGCTCGATCGCGAACAACGCGCGCGGGCCGGAGCGCGCGCCGGCGTTTAACGCGCACGTCACGCGGGTCACGTCACTGTGCGTGACCCGCGTGGCTCTGCTTCAGTCCCGGCCGGCCAGGCGCTGGAGCGGCTCGTCGGTCAGCCGGTACTTCAGCCACTCGTCCTGGCGTACCGCGCCGAGCTTGTCATAGAAGCCGATGCTGGGCTCGTTCCAGTCGAGCACCGCCCATTCGAGGCGCTGGTATCCGCGTTCGGCGCAGATTCCGGCCAGCTCCCCCATCAGCGCCAGGCCGTGCCCGCCGCCGCGGTGCTCCGGGCGTACGTAGAGGTCCTCCATGTAGATGCCGGGCACGCCGCGCCAGGTGGAGAAGGTCAGGAACCACAACGTGAAGCCGACCGCCTCGCGGTCGTGCTCGGCGAGGTGGACGAAGGCGGCGGGGTGCTCGCCGAAGAGCGCCGCGCGCAGCTGCTCCTCGGTCACGCGCACCTCGTGCGCGGCCTTCTCGTACGCGGCGAGCTCGCGGATCATGCCGACGATCGCGGGCACGTCGGCGGGCGTGGCGGGACGAATCATGACACACAGGGTAGCCAGCCGATGAACCGGACCGAGTATGCAAAACGTCCTACTCCTAGAACGGTATTCGGGGGACCGTGGGAACGCTCATCCAGAGATGACCGGCAGGGGAGCGGAAACCGTGAGTGTTGTGCAAGAGCTGGGGGTGCTCTTACCTCCATGTCCTGATCTCAAAGTGAGCCTCGTGCTGGGCAAGCGGGCGCTGTTCGTGAACGGCGACCTGCAGACCGCGCGGCGCTGGTTCGACACGGCCTACCGGCAGGCGGAGTTGTGCGGCGACCCGCCGTCGCTCGCGCAGGCCGCGCTGGGGCTGGGCGGCGTGTGGGTGCACGAGCACCGCACGAGCGCGGAGTCGGAGATGGTGCGGGCCCGCCAGCGGCACGCGTTGTCGCTGATCGACCCCGCCTCGCCGCTGGCGCTGCGGCTGCGGCTGCGGATGCGGGGCGAGGAGGACTACCGCGCGGGCGCGCATGCGGCGACCCTGCGGCTGCTGGCGCAGGCCAGGGGCTCGGGCGATCCGATGGCGGTGGCGGAGGCGCTGAGTCTGGCGCACCACTGCCTGCTGGGCCCCGAGCACGCGACGATCAGGCTGGAGCTGGCCAGGGAGCTGATCGGCCAGGCGGCCGTCACGGCCCGGCGGGGCGACCTGGTGATGGGGCTGTTGTGGCGCACGGTCGACCTCTACCTGGCCGCCGACCCGCACGCGGAGCGCTGCCTGGAGGAGCTGCGCCACCTGCTGGACGAGTACGCCTACCTCGCGGCCGAGTACGTGGTCAACGCCATGGAGGTCATGCTGACCATCCGCGCGGGCCGCTTCGACGAGGCGGAGAAGCTGGCCGGCGAGTGCTTCGAACGCGGCGTCGCGGCCGGCGACATGGACGCGACCGGCTGGTACGGCGGCCAGCTCGGCGCCATCCGCTGGTACCAGGGCCGCGCCGCCGAGCTGCTGCCCGCCCTGTCGGACCTGGTCAGCTCGCCCACGCTGAGCGCGATCGACAACTCCCACCTGGCGGGCCTGGCGTTGGTCGCGGCCACCGCGGGCGAACGGCGGGCGGCGGCCGGTTACCTCGCGCGGTTACGCGGCCAGGACCTGGCGGACCTGCCCAGGTCGAGCACGTGGCTGGCGTCGATGTACTGCGTGGTGGAGACGGCCCACCTGCTGCAGGACGCGGACACGGCGGCGCGGGCGTACGCGTTGCTGAGCCCGTTCGCGGGGCTGCCGGTGATCGCCAGTCTCGGCGCGGTCTGCTTCGGCTCGGTGCAGCACTCGCTGGGCATGGCCGCGCTCACCACCGGCGACCTGGACCTGGCCGTCGAACACCTGCGCGCGGCCGTACACGGGAATCTGGCTCTGGGGCACTGGCCGGCGGCCGCGTTGTCCCGGTGCCGGCTCGGGCAGGCGCTGGCGCTGCGTGACGGGCCGCAGGACAAGGCGGCGCGCAGGGAGCAGGCGGCCGCCGCGCAGGAGGCGAGGGAGCTGGGCATGGTGTTGCCCGTGGTGGTCGGGCGGGCCGCCAAGGCGCACGGCGCCTGCCGTTTCCGCAGGCACGGGCGGCACTGGCAGGTCGAGCTGGGCGGACGGCTGGTGCTGGTCGACCACAGCGTGGGCATGGGGCACCTGGCCATGCTGATCGCCAATCCCGGGCGGGAGATCCTGGCCGCCGACCTGGCGGCTGAGACGTGGACGGGCGAGGGCGAGGGCGTGACGGCGGCGCAGCCGGTGCTGGACGACCTGGCCAGGGACACCTACCGGCTGCGGCTGGCGGAGTTGCAGGCCGAGATCGACGAGCTGGAGTCGATGAACGACCTGGAGCGGGCCGCGGCGATGCGGCTGGAACGGGAGTGGCTGGTGGCCGAGCTGACCGCGGCGACGGGGATCGGCGGGCGGGCACGGCCGTTCACGGGGAGCGAGGAACGGGCCAGGATCGCCGTCGGCAAGGCCATCAGGCGGGCGTTGTCCCGCATCTCGGCCGTGGACCAGGCGATCGGCGAGGAGCTGCGCGCCACCGTGCAGACCGGGCTGCGCTGCTGCTACCGCCCCCGATAGGTGCGCTGGAACGGAATGTCACGCCCCAGGGGAGGGGGCCGCACAGCACATTTTCACTGGGGGACAGAATTCCATGCGCAATCCGCAAAGACTCAACGTGCCGATCCATCTCGAGCGCGACCTGCCGCAGCCGCTGCAGGAGCAGCTCGCGGTCCAGCTCCGGCGGGCCATCGTGCGCGGCCAGCTCACGGCCCGCACCCGGATGCCGTCCACCCGCACCTTGGCCGGGGTGCTGGGGATCTCGCGCGGGGTGGCGCTGGCGGCGTACGAGACGCTGCTGGCCGACGGGTACATCACCGGCCGGCACGGCTCGGGCACCTACGTGTCAGGTCAGGCACCCGAGACGGCGCCGCGCCCGCCCGCGCCTCCGTCCATCTCCGGCGAGGCGCTCATCGACCTGCGGTCGGACCGGCCGAGCGCGCAAGGCTTCCCGCTGGCCGCGTGGCGGTCGGCCTGGCGGCGGGCCAGCCACCACGCGCCGCCCGCGGACGTGCCGCCCGCGACCGGCCTGCCCGAGTTACGCTCGGCGATCGCCGCGTACCTGCGCGAATCCCGCGGCCTGGTGCTCCACGACCACGAGGTGATCGTCACGGCCGGGTACGGCGACGCGCTGGAGCTCCTCCTGCGCGCCCAGGGCGGGCCGGCCCCGGTCATCGCCCTGGAGGATCCCGCGCCGCCGCAGTTCAGGATCGCCCTGGGCCGGCACGGCACCGTGCTCCCGCTACGCGCGGACGGCTCGGGCGCGCGTCCCGACCTGATCCCCGCCGCCGGCGACATCGTGGCGGTCATGCCGGAACGCAACCAGCCGCTCGGCGTGCGGATGCCGACCGAGCGGCGCCAGGCCCTGGCCGCGTGGGCCCGCGAGAGCGGCGGCCTGGTGCTCGAACCCGCCTTCGACGGCCTGTTCAACCCCGCGCTCAACCCGCGTCCCAGCGTCCTGGCCGTGGGAGAGGCGTCGTCCACGGCCATGGTGGGGTCGTTCTGCGACATCCTGACGCCGGCGTTGCGGCTGTCGTTCGCGGTCGTGCCGCGCCGGCTGGCCGCGGCGATCGAGGAGCGCATGTCCGCGGGTCACGGGCAGCCGTCGTTCACGTGCCAGCTCGCGGTGACGGACCTGCTCACGTCCGGCTGCGTGTCGCGACGGGCGGAGCGGCTCTCGGCCCAGTACGAGGCCAAGCGAGCGCTCGTACGCCAGGCGCTCGGGGCGTACCTCCCGGACACCCGGCTGCTCGGCGCGGACACCGGTGCGGCCGCCACGCTGCTGCTCCCGGTGCACGTCAAGGCCGAGTCGGTGGTCAGAGGGCTGCGGGAAAGGGGAGTCCTGGCGACCGACCTGGGCGCCTTCTACCACCCGCGCAGCGTCCCGAAGAACGGCGTCGTCCTCAGTTACGGCCACCTGGACGGGATCACGCTCCGCAGGGCGCTGCGGGCCCTGACCGGGACGCTGGACGAGCACTGCCTGTCGCACCGCACCGCCGCATAGCCCGCCGGGATAGTGGCGCGAGCCGCGCCGGAGGCGCACCTTGTCATGAGATAGGGGGCCGGCTCTGGGAACAGGGGATCTCATGAACAAGCTCTTCGCGCTGCTCGTCCTCATCCCGCAGGCGGGTCTGGTGGCGGGACCGCCGCCGCCCGTCCCGGACGTGGACGCCGTACGGGTCTGGAACGACTCGGCCCTGGAGATCGTACGGCTGAAGCGGGCCTCCGACGCCGACGCCGCCAGGACGTACGCGATGCTCAACATCGGCATGTACGACGCCGTCAACGGCATCGCGTCGGCGCGCGGGGACCGGGCCAGGGCGTTCGCGCTCCGCGACCAGAAGGGCGCCCCCACGCACGGCGACCAGCAGGCCGCCGCCCTGGCGGCGGCCCACGCGGTGCTCACCCGCCTCTATCCGGACCAGTCGGCCCAGCTCACGGAGCGCCTGACGGCGAACCTCGCCCGGCTGGGCGCCGGGCCACGCGTCACCGCCGGCCGCGCGTGGGGCGAGACCGTGGGCAGGGACGTCTTCACGGCCAGGGAGAACGACGGCTCGTCCCCGGTGGAGACCCAGCCGGCGGGCTCGGGGCCGGGCGTGTTCGGCCAGGCGTGGTCGGGCACCCAGTACCGGAACATGGTCCCGTTCGGGATCGCCTCGGCCGCCCCGTACGTCGGGAGCGGCCCGCTGCCGCTCGCCGGCCCGGACTATGCGGCGGCGTTCGCCGAGGTCAGACTGCTCGGTAACGGCGCCATCCCGGACGCGGACAAGTCGGCCGTGTTCCAGTACTGGTCGCTGCTGGCCGGCACGGACCAGCCGCCCGGCGAGTGGATCAAGATCGCGCTCAATGTGGAACGGCCGCTGCCGCTGCCGGACAAGGCGCGGCTGTTCGCCCTGCTCGGCATGGCGCTGGCGGACACGTCGATTCCGACGGTCATGACCAAGTTCACCTACCGTCACTGGCGTCCCCAGGTGGCGATCCAGCAGGCGGACGCGGACGGGAACCCGTACACCGAGCAGGACGAGACCTGGCGGGCCCGGGCGGGCAGCGCCGGCAGCTCGCCCGAGTACATCTCGGGCCACAGCTCCTTCAGCGGCGCGGGCGCGGCCGTCCTGGCGGGATTCTTCTGCGCCGACCGGATTCCCTTCACGCTCGTCACCGACTCCGCGCCCGTCGATCCGGCCACCGGGCAGCCGTGGCGGCGGCGGTTCGCGAGCTTCTCGCAGGCCGCGTCCGACGCCGGGCGTTCACGTGTGGTCGGCGGGCTGCACTTCGGGTTCAGCAATTTCGACGGGCTGGCGATGGGCGGGGATGTCGCCGCGGAGATCCTCGCCGACCGGCTGCTGCTGAAGTCAGGCCCCACGCACGTCGGCGCCTGCCCCCGCTGAGCCCCGATGGAACCGGGTGGAACGCCTTCCAGGTGAGCCGGGACTCGCACCCCGCCCCCACCACCACCCGGGGGCGGGGTGCGTTTTCAGCTCGCGCTCCGCGCCTCTCGGAGCAGCGGGAAGCCCGCTCCGAGATCGCGGTTGATCGGCAGCGTGACCAGCACGAAGTCCTTCCTGGCCACCTCAATGCCCTGGATCTTGCAGGCGATGGCGGCCGTGCAGTCGCCCCCGGTCAGGCGCATGAGGCGGCCGTCGCGAACGCTCGCCTGCAACAGCGTGACGTGCAGGATCAGGTCCACGCCGAAGCTCACCCGGCCCACCGGCTGGCCGTTGACCTGAACCTCGACGTAGGGGTTGTGGTGGGAGACGACCTCGTGCTCGGCTATCGGCACCATCTGCCCCGTGCCCGGGTTGTCCAGGGTCCTACGGGCGGCGGCCCGCAAGTTACGATATTTCGCCCAGCCGCCCAGCAGGACCGACCCCACGTCGATGCCGCGCAGCAGCTCGGCGCCCGCCGCCCCGGCCTTGTGCACCAGCTCGCCGGGCGGCGTCTGGACCTGCTGCCTGATCTCGTCGAGCACCCGATGAGCGTCCACGGCCCGCGACAGCTCCTCGGCCGCGCGTCCCGGATCGGCGTAGAGCAGCAGCTCGGCGGTGCTCGGGTGGGTGGTGAAGGTAGCGGTCACCGTACGGTCTCCCTGATCTCCTGGTGGCCCTGGTCGTGGTGACACACGAATTCGAACCTCAGCGAGGGGGAGCTCGCTCCCCCTCGCGGCGGATCGCCTCTTCCTTGCTCTTGGGGGGCACGCGGGGGGCTTGCCCCCCGCGTGTCGCGGATGTCTATTTGCGGGGAGAGGTCCGCGTACGGGACGCAGACCACGGAGACCGGCGCGGACGGCCGCGGCCCGCGACGGGCGCGGCGCAACGCCCAGACCAGCACTACCGCCGCCGCGAGCGCGACCACCAGCAACAAGATGGGCAGCGGCGTGCTCGACGAACCCGTCTCGACGGGGGTGATGCCGGCATCCGGCGCACTGGTGAGGTCGCTCGGGGTGGTGTCACTCGGAGTGATTTCCGGGCTGGCGGGGTCGGTCGGCTCCGTGACCGGGGTGAGCGTGACGGTGACCGAGCTACCGCGTTCGACGACGCTGCCGGCGGCCGGTTCCTGCCCGCTCACCCGGCCCGAGTCCCCGTCGCCGACGACGAGCGTGAGCCCCAGCCCGTCGAGCCGGCTGCTCGCCGCGCTCTCGGTGAGCCCCCGCAGGTCGGGGACCTCGACGCCCTCAGGGGACGGGGACACCGGGTCGGGAGCGCTCAGGCGCAGCGTCACGGTGCTGCCGCTCGGCACCCGCGTGGCGGCGGCGGGATCCTGGGAGGCCACCACGCGCGGCTCGGCGGCGGCGCCCTCGGCCACCGACGGGACGAGGCCCGCGTCCCGGATCTCCTGCTCCGCCTGCTCCAGCGGGTCGTCGACGACGTCGGGGACCTCCACGGATGCCGCCGCCAGCTCGATGGTCACGGTGGAGCCGCAGTTCGCGAGTTCCACGCCGGTCGGGGTCTGGTCGCTCACCGTCCAGTCGCCCGCCGCGTCGGAAGGCGTCGCCTCCGTGTCGAAGCCACCCTGCGCCAGCGCGGCGACCGCGTTGTCCCTGGTCATCCCCATGACGTCGGGAACGGGCCCCGGGCGGGTGCCGTCATGGGTCTCGCTCCGCCACTCGGCCAGCGTCGGGCAGGCCGCCGGCGTGCCCCTCGACACCGCCGCTCCGGCCATCGCCGGTGCCGCCGCCAGCACGATCGCGCTCACGGCCAGCGCCCTCACCGCCCGCCCGTACCGCATCGCCACCTCCCGCCATCAGGCCCGACGCTAGGCGGGCTGCCTGCTCAGAGCATGAGTAACCCCCTACTCAACTGAGAGGAGCGCGGACCCTCGTGGTGGAATACAAGGCGGACAGTGACGGACAGGAAAGCGAGCCATCGATGGAACACCGCATGTTGGGACGTACCGGACGCCAGGTCGGCGTGGTCGGCCTCGGGGCCTGGCAACTCGGCGCCGACTGGGGCCAGGTGAGCGAGGACGAGGCGTTCGCCACGCTGGAGGCCGCCGTGGAGGCGGGCGTCACGTTCATCGACACGGCCGACGTGTACGGCGACGGGCGCAGCGAGCAGATCGTCGGCCGCTTCGCCAAGGGCCGCCCCGAGCTCACCGTGGCCACCAAGATGGGCCGCCGGGTGGAGCAGATCCCGTCGAACTATGTGATGTCCAACTTCCGCGCCTGGAACGAGCGCTCCCGCCAGAACCTGGGCGTGGACACCATCGACCTGGTCCAGCTGCACTGCCCGCCCACCCCGGTCTACTCGGCGGACGCCGTCTTCGACGCCCTGGACACCCTCGTGGCCGAGCAGAAGATCGCCGCGTACGGGGTGAGCGTGGAGACCTGCGAAGAGGCCCTGACGGCGATCGCCCGGCCGGGGGTGGCGAGCGTACAGATCATCCTCAACGCGTTCCGGCTGAAGCCCCTGGAGCAGGTGCTCCCGGCCGCCCGCGCGGCCGGGGTGGGCATCATCGCCCGGGTCCCGCTGGCCAGCGGCCTGCTTTCGGGCCGGTACGACGAGCACACGACGTTCGCCCCCGACGACCACCGGAACTACAACCGGCAAGGAGAGTCGTTCGACGTCGGGGAGACCTTCTCGGGCGTCGACTACACCACCGGCCTGGAGGCGGTCCGCCGCCTCGCTCCCCTGGTCCCTGCGGGGGCGACCATGCCCCAGTTCGCCCTGCGCTGGATCCTGGACCAACCGGGCGTCTCGGTCGTCATCCCGGGCGCCCGCAACCCGTCCCAGGCCACCTCGAACGCCACCGCGGCCACCCTGCCCCCGCTCCCGGAGGCAAGCCTGGCAGGCGTCCAAGCCGTCTACGACAACCTGATCCGCCCCCAGATCCACCACCGCTGGTAGACCCCCGTGACGGGCGGCGCCGATCCCCCGCCGCCCATCCCCAGGCTATTTCGAACAGGGAGCGGCACCCCGGACTTACCCATGCCACGGATACCTTCTCTCGATGCGGCAGCAGTACACCGCCGTCGCCGTTCGTGCGTCTTCTCCAGTCCGCATCTTCCGTCTCTGGAGTCACGCCATGCGCTTACGCTCATGCACGACCAGGACCATCACTGCCGCCACTCTGCTCCTCCCGCTCGCCACCGCTGCGCCGGCGTACGCCGCCCCGCCCGGCCTGCCGAAGGGAGCCGTCTCGGCGAAGGTGGTGAAGATCGTGGACGGGGACACGATCGACGTCATTCGCGGCGGCACGAAGATCCGCGTCCAACTCCTGGAGGTGGACACTCCAGAGCGCGGCAAGTGCTGGTGGAAGACCGCCACCGCACGCACCAAGACGCTCCTGCCGGTCGGGAAGACCGCCTACCTGCTCGCCGACAAGGACCCGAAGGATCGGTACGGGCGCTGGCTGTTCTACGTATGGTCGGCGAGGGGTGTGCACGTCAACCGCAACCTCGTCCGGTACGGGTACGGCAAAGCCGTCCTGTACAAGCCGAACGACCGCTACATCAAGGTCATGCGCGCGGAGCAGGCCACGGCGAAGGCGGCCAAGCTCCGCATCTGGTCCGGCAAGTGCGACGGCGGCGGCACACCGACCCCCGCCCCGACTCCCAGCCCGACCAAGAGCAATCCGCCATCAGGTGGGACCGATCCACGCTTCCGCACCTGCGGAGAGGCCAACGACGCCGGGTACGGGCCGTACGTCAAGGGCAAGGACCCCGAGTACGACTGGTATCAGGACCGTGACGGCGACGGCGTGGTCTGCGAACGATAGACCCCCGACGACGACGGCCCCGTCTCCCAGAGGCGGGGCCACGTCACTTCTCGCCACGCTCAGCTCCGCCAGGTGGTTCATCCCAGAACGGCCCACCGGCCCGTCCGGGCTGGTCGTGCTCGGCCGGTACGGTATGCACCGCCCGCCCTGGACGACCTGGGTGATCTTACGGTACGTGCTGCTGCGCCGTACCGCACTGTTCACCGGCGCAAGCGGGGAGGTCCTCGCCCTCGCCACCCAGACCTGGGACCGGCTCACCCAGGCCGGCACCAGCGAGGCGTGGCGAGCCGCCGGACTCGGCAGACTGCTCCGGCCCGCCGTAGCGCGCGGCCCCGCTTTCCTAGGGAGACGTGGCCGACCGCTAGCCCGGTTCTTCGCATGTAGGTGAACGCTGTCGCTGACGGGTCGTGTGGATCATGGTGTGTGGATCATAGGGTCAGCCAGCGGGGGCGGGTGGGGTCGACGTTCAGCAGGTTCAGGAGTTGG